>NZ_PIYS01000013.1:0-7863 GCF_002835605.1 Pseudomonas fluvialis
CCTGGCATCGGATTTTTTATGTCTCTGCAACAGCAACTGCTCGACTTAGGTGAACTGTTCAACTTCTCGGATCTGAGCACCTTCACCCAAAACATCCCGATCGAGTGGGTGGCATCCGCTCTGGACTTGTCCGCCCAGGCCACCATAAGGCGGCGGCGTCTGCCCAGCGATCAGGTGCTCTGGCTGGTGCTTGGCATGGCCTTGTTCCGTGACGAGCCGGTGCATGAGGTCGCACGACGCCTGAATATCTGTGCCCAGGGGCTGGCCTCTCACGACCTGCTGGCCCGAAGCGGTGTCACCGAGGCGCGTAAACGATTGGGTGCCGATCCGGTTGAGTGGCTGTTTCGTCAGACGGGTAACCAGTGGGGTTGCGAGCGCTATGAGGGCGATACCTGGCAGGGCCTGCAAGTATTGGCCGTGGATGGCGCACTCCTGCGCACCCCAGACACGCCTGAACTCCGAGAGCATTTCGGCTCCGGCAATACCTCCACCGAGCGCCAGACGCCGTTTCCCATGCTGCGACTGGTAGCCCTGATGAACGTGCGCTCGCACCTGATTCTGGATGCGCAGGTGAGTCCCTACCGGCGCAGTGAGATGCGCTTGGCCGATGAGTTTATGCAGCAGATTCCCAATCAGTCGGTGACGCTGTTCGATAAGGGCTTCTGGAGTGCCGACTTGCTGTTGCGCCTGGGCGCCGCAGGGGAAAGCCGGCACTGGCTGATTCCGGCCCGCCAAGGGCTGGTTGGCGAGGAAGTCGCTCGTTACGGCAAGGGCGATCGTTTGCTGCGCATGAAGGTGTCGGCACAGGCACGAAAGCGCAACCCCGACCTGCCGACGCACTGGGAGGTACGTGAAGTCAGCTACGCCGTGAAGGACAAGATCAAGACAGTGCTCACCTCGCTGCCTGCGGATACTTACAGCGCCAAGACCATCGCCAAGCTGTATCAGGAGCGCTGGGAGATCGAGCTGGGCTTCCGGGATATCAAAAGCTCTCTGCAGCAGAATGCGATGACCCTGCGCAGCAAGGTAACGGAGCTGGTCTACCAGGAGGTCTGGGGCTTGTTGTTGGCCTACAACATCATCCGCCGCGAAGCCGGTCAGGCAGCCGTCGCCTTCGGCCGCTCTCCGGGCGACATCCGCTTCAAACCAGTAGCTCAATACATCGCCGTGCAATTGATCGTGATGGCGGCGGCCAACCCGATTTCAGCAACAGGAACACGATTGTCGGAGCTGAGAGCAGGAATCGGTGGGCTGTTTCTGGATCACCGTCCAAGGCCATCAAGACCAAGGACGGTGAAGATCTCAAAGACCCGTTATCCAGTGGATCGAAAGGCTGCTCCGCTTAAGTGAGCAGCATTACGGCGCATGGCCGGGGTTCTGGGGAGCGTACAGGGCTTAGATATAGAAGGCCTTCAGCGGCGGGAAGCCATTGAATTCCACCGCACTGTAGCTGGTGGTGTAAGCACCGGTGGAGAACCAGTACAGGCGGTCACCGCTGGCCAGGTTAAGCGGCAGGCCGTACTTGTAGTTCTCGTACATGATATCGGCGCTGTCGCAGGTCGGCCCGGCGATGATGACTTCTTCCATCTCGCCCTTCTTCTCGGTCCAGATGGGGAACTTGATCGACTCGTCCATGGTTTCGATCAGGCCGCTGAACTTGCCCACGTCGGTGTACACCCAACGCTCCACGGCGGTACGCGACTTGCGTGCCACCAGTACCACTTCGCTGACCAGGATACCGGCGTTGGCAATCAGCGAGCGGCCCGGCTCAAGGATGATCTCCGGCAGTTCGTCGCCGAAGTCTTCCTTGAGGAAGCGGATGATTTCCTCGGCGTAAGTCTCCAGGCTGTTGGTGCGGGCAATGTAGTTGGCCGGGAAACCGCCACCCATGTTGATCATCTGCAGGGTGATGCCGTCTTCTTCCTTGAGGCGCTCGAAGATCACCTTGACCTTGGCGATGGCCGCGTCCCACACGTCGATGTCGCGTTGCTGGCTGCCAACGTGGAAAGAGATGCCGTACGGCACCAGGCCCAGCTGCTTGGCGAGGATCAGCAGGTCCAGGGCCATGTCCGGGTTGCAGCCGAACTTGCGCGACAGCGGCCAGTCGGCGCTGTTGGAACCTTCGGTGAGAATACGCACATAAATCTTTGCCCCCGGCGCCGCCTTGGCAATGTTGCGCAGGTCGGCTTCCGAGTCGGTGGCGAACAGGCGCACGCCCTTCTCATAGAAGTAGCGAATATCGCGGGCCTTCTTGATGGTATTGCCATAGCTGATGCGCTCGGCAGCTACGCCAGCGCTCATCACCTTGTCCAGCTCGTAGATGGAGGCGATGTCGAAGTTGCTGCCCTTGTCGCGCAGCAGCTCGGTGATCTCGATGGCCGGATTGGCCTTGACCGCGTAATAGATCTTGGCAAACGGGAAGCAGCTGACCAGCTGATCATAGGAATCGGCGATGGTCTGCTTGTCGATGACCACGAAAGGGGTTTCCTGCTGGTCGGCAAACGCCTTCATTTTCTGGAAGGTGTCGCGGGCGTAGTAGTCTTCGATCTTGATCGGCATGGAAGGCTCCAGGTAGACAAACAAAAGGTGTATAGGGGTGACACTGAACGCCTAATCCGTTTCCCCACTTTGGTTCGCCTACTTCCCAAGGCATGTCGCCGAAAGCAAAAAGGCCAACCTGGGGGCAGTCCCACCTGCAGGTTGACCTTGCTGTCTCGTCGTCAGTACTTGAGCCGGATGGATCGTTTCCAGCATGGACGTTCGGCGCGGACTTTAAGACCATGCCCCGGTGAGATCAATCAAAAAATGCCGCTAATTTGCAGCCTGTTGTCGCCCTGCTGGTTGACTGTTCCAGATTCCAAACAAAACGCTCTGAAATGCTTTACAAGCCAGGCTCCACGCGGCTTGCATCGACTGCGCGGCGTGCCGCCATTTGCCGCTATAATCGCCGCCTTTTTTGACAATACGACGACTGCGTCGACAGGTTTCCCAGCATGAGCATCCAGGCCGCCGAAGTGGCGAAGCGCCGTACCTTCGCCATCATTTCCCACCCCGACGCCGGTAAGACCACCATTACCGAGAAGCTGCTGCTGATGGGCAAGGCCATCGAGGTCGCCGGTACGGTGAAGTCGCGCAAGTCCGACCGCCATGCCACCTCCGACTGGATGGAGATGGAGAAGCAGCGCGGCATCTCCATCACCACCTCGGTGATGCAGTTCCCCTACCGCGAGCACATGGTCAACCTGCTCGACACCCCCGGCCACGAAGACTTCTCGGAAGACACCTACCGCACCCTGACGGCGGTAGACAGCGCGCTGATGGTGCTCGACGGCGGTAAGGGCGTGGAACCGCGCACCATCGCCCTGATGGAAGTCTGCCGCCTGCGCGACACGCCGATTGTCAGCTTTATCAACAAGCTCGACCGCGATATCCGCGACCCGATTGAGCTGCTCGACGAGATCGAGGCGGTGTTGAAGATCAAGGCGGCGCCGATCACCTGGCCGATTGGCTGCTACCGCGACTTCAAGGGCGTGTATCACCTGCACGAGGACAAGATCATCGTCTACGTGCCGGGCCACGGCCATGAGCGCACCGAGCAAAAGGTGATCAACAAGCTGGACTCCGACGAAGCCCGCGCCCACCTGGGCGACATGTACGATGATTTCGTCGAACAACTGGAACTGGTCCAGGGCGCTTGCCACGCGTTCGACCAGGACGCCTTCCTCAAGGGCGAGATGACCCCGGTATTCTTCGGCACCGCGCTGGGCAACTTCGGCGTCGACCAGGTGCTCGACTGCATCGTCGACTGGGCGCCGCAGCCGTTGTCACGCGCCGCCCACGAGCGCGTGGTCGAGCCGGTGGAAGAGAAGTTCAGCGGCTTCGTGTTCAAGATCCAGGCGAACATGGACCCCAAGCACCGCGACCGCATCGCCTTCATGCGCATCTGCTCGGGCAAGTACGAGAAGGGCATGAAGATGCGCCATGTGCGCATCAAGAAGGACCTGAAGATCGCCGACGCCCTGACCTTCTTCTCCAGCGAGCGCGAGCAGCTGGAAGAGGCCTATGCCGGCGACATCATCGGCCTGCACAACCACGGCACCATCCAGATCGGCGACACCTTCACCGAGGGTGAAGTACTGGGCTTCACCGGCATCCCGCACTTCGCCCCGGAACTGTTCCGCCGCGTGCGCCTGAAGGACCCGCTGAAATCCAAGCAGCTGCGCCAGGGCCTGCAGGAGCTGGCCGAGGAAGGCGCGACCCAGGTGTTCTTCCCCGAGCGCAACAACGACATCATCCTCGGCGCCGTCGGCGTGCTGCAGTTCGATGTGGTCGCCAGCCGCCTCAAGGAGGAATACAAGGTCGAGTGCGCCTACGAGGCGATCAACGTCTGGTCGGCACGCTGGATCGAATGCAGTGACGAGAAGAAGCTCAAGGAGTTCAAGGACAAGGCCTTCGAGAACCTGGCGGTGGATGGCGGTGGCCACCTCACCTACCTGGCGCCGACCCGGGTCAACCTGAGCCTGATGGAAGAGCGCTGGCCGGATGTGAAATTCCGCGCCACCCGCGAGCACCACTAACCCCCGCCTGCCTAATCAGCTTGGCCGTGCGACACGGCCAAGCCGAGCATTCCTCCCCATCAAGCAACGCATCATCACCTATACTGGGTATAGGTTCTTTAGGCATTTTTCCGAACCATACAGTGCCCCTAAAGCAACCACTTGTGCTTACTCAAGTTCCACCCGATAACGACGATACAAGCTCA
The DNA here is from genome assembly GCF_002835605.1 of Pseudomonas fluvialis. Lineage (NCBI taxonomy): Bacteria > Pseudomonadati > Pseudomonadota > Gammaproteobacteria > Pseudomonadales > Pseudomonadaceae > Pseudomonas > Pseudomonas fluvialis. The sequence continues at coordinate 4,763 of NZ_PIYS01000013.1, forward strand.
CACTGCCCTTCCTTGCTCCGAGGTGAATATGTCCATTCGCGATGTCCGCGTGGCTACGCGTGCCGGTGTTGGTTTTGCCCTGCTTGCCCTGCTGGTTCTGCTGGTTGGCAGTTTTTCTCTCATGCAGATGGGCAAGCTGCATAGCCAAGGGGAATACATTAACCAGACCGTGATGCCCAGCCTGGCATCTATCAATACCATCAGCACGGATATTTTGAGGGTTCGCGCGCTCACCTTGCGATTGATGATCCAGCGCGATCCTAGCCAACAACAACAAGCGATCCGCACTCTGGATGAATTGAAAGGTCATTTGCACGACAGTGAGCGCAAATACGAAAGCTTGCTGGAAGCCGACAACGAGCGCGCCATGTTTCAACGACTGATGAACGCCCAGCGCGCGTACATGAGCGAGCAACAGCGCATCGTCGAACTGGTACCACAGGGCCGCCATGATGAAGCCCTGGCCGTAGCCAACGGCCCGCTCAACCAGCATGCTGATGATCTATTCCGCGCACTGAATGAGCTGACCCAGTTCAACAATGACAACGCGGCGGCGGCGCAAAAACAAAGCGAGGCGATTTATCAAAGCGCCTTCAACCTGGTAGTGGCGATCATCGTCGCCGCCATCGCCCTGACCATCCTGCTCGCCGTACTGCTCACCAACAGTATCGTGCAACCGCTGCGCAAGGCCGTCGGCGTCGCGCAAGTCGTGGCCAAGGGCGACCTCTCGCAAAGCATCCAGCTGGAAGGCAACGACGAACTGACCAGCCTGATGCGCGCCCTGCAGGACATGCAGCAAAGCCTGCGCAGCACCATCCAGCAGATTGCCGATTCCTCGACCCAACTGGCCTCTGCCTCCGAGGAGCTGCACGCGGTCACCGAAGACTCCACGCGGGGCATGCACCAGCAGAACAACGAACTGGAGCAGGCAGCCACCGCGGTCAATGAAATGACCGCAGCGGTCGATGAAGTCGCGCGTAACGCCGTCAGCACCTCGCAAGCCTCGCAAGCCTCGAGCAAGACCGCCGAGCAGGGCCGCGACCAGGTGCTGCGTACCGTCGACTCCATCGACAGCCTGGCCGAAGACGTCACCCAGACTGCCGGCCAGGTGGAGCAACTGGCCGACAAGGTGCGCGACATCAGCAAGGTGCTCGACGTGATCCGTGCGATTGCCGAACAGACCAACCTGCTGGCACTCAACGCCGCCATCGAAGCCGCACGCGCCGGCGAGCAGGGCCGCGGCTTTGCCGTGGTGGCTGACGAAGTGCGCCTGCTGGCACAACGCACCCAGCAGTCCACCCAGGAAATCGAGCAGATGATCGGCGGTATCCAGCAAGGTACCGACCAGGCCGTGAATGCCATGCGCCATAGCAATGAACGCGCCCGCACCACCCTCGACGTCGCCCGCGCCGCCGGCGAGGCACTCGACCTGATCGCCCGCTCGATCACCGAGATCAACGAGCGCAACCTGCTGATCGCCAGCGCCTCCGAAGAGCAGGCCTCGGTGGCCCGCGAAGTGGACCGCAACTTGGTGAATATCCGCGACCTGTCCCTGCAAACCTCGGCCGGCGCCAACCAGACCAGCGCCTCCAGCCAGGAGCTGTCACGCCTGGCCGTGGAGCTGAACAGCATGGTCAGCCGCTTCCGCCTGTAATCCGGCCAGCAACGAAAAACCCCGCCAGCTGGCGTAATGCTGTTCACTTAAGCATTTGAGCCCTGACGGGGCTTCCCCGAAAATCCGATGTCAGGTCCCTGGCATCGGATTTTTTATGTCTCTGCAACAGCAACTGCTCGACTTAGGTGAACTGTTCAACTTCTCGGATCTGAGCACCTTCACCCAAAACATCCCGATCGAGTGGGTGGCATCCGCTCTGGACTTGTCCGCCCAGGCCACCATAAGGCGGCGGCGTCTGCCCAGCGATCAGGTGCTCTGGCTGGTGCTTGGCATGGCCTTGTTCCGTGACGAGCCGGTGCATGAGGTCGCACGACGCCTGAATATCTGTGCCCAGGGGCTGGCCTCTCACGACCTGCTGGCCCGAAGCGGTGTCACCGAGGCGCGTAAACGATTGGGTGCCGATCCGGTTGAGTGGCTGTTTCGTCAGACGGGTAACCAGTGGGGTTGCGAGCGCTATGAGGGCGATACCTGGCAGGGCCTGCAAGTATTGGCCGTGGATGGCGCACTCCTGCGCACCCCAGACACGCCTGAACTCCGAGAGCATTTCGGCTCCGGCAATACCTCCACCGAGCGCCAGACGCCGTTTCCCATGCTGCGACTGGTAGCCCTGATGAACGTGCGCTCGCACCTGATTCTGGATGCGCAGGTGAGTCCCTACCGGCGCAGTGAGATGCGCTTGGCCGATGAGTTTATGCAGCAGATTCCCAATCAGTCGGTGACGCTGTTCGATAAGGGCTTCTGGAGTGCCGACTTGCTGTTGCGCCTGGGCGCCGCAGGGGAAAGCCGGCACTGGCTGATTCCGGCCCGCCAAGGGCTGGTTGGCGAGGAAGTCGCTCGTTACGGCAAGGGCGATCGTTTGCTGCGCATGAAGGTGTCGGCACAGGCACGAAAGCGCAACCCCGACCTGCCGACGCACTGGGAGGTACGTGAAGTCAGCTACGCCGTGAAGGACAAGATCAAGACAGTGCTCACCTCGCTGCCTGCGGATACTTACAGCGCCAAGACCATCGCCAAGCTGTATCAGGAGCGCTGGGAGATCGAGCTGGGCTTCCGGGATATCAAAAGCTCTCTGCAGCAGAATGCGATGACCCTGCGCAGCAAGGTAACGGAGCTGGTCTACCAGGAGGTCTGGGGCTTGTTGTTGGCCTACAACATCATCCGCCGCGAAGCCGGTCAGGCAGCCGTCGCCTTCGGCCGCTCTCCGGGCGACATCCGCTTCAAACCAGTAGCTCAATACATCGCCGTGCAATTGATCGTGATGGCGGCGGCCAACCCGATTTCAGCAACAGGAACACGATTGTCGGAGCTGAGAGCAGGAATCGGTGGGCTGTTTCTGGATCACCGTCCAAGGCCATCAAGACCAAGGACGGTGAAGATCTCAAAGACCCGTTATCCAGTGGATCGAAAGGCTGCTCCGCTTAAGTGA
>NZ_PIYS01000014.1:0-175297 GCF_002835605.1 Pseudomonas fluvialis
CCAGGCCGCCGATGGAGACGGCCAGGACCATGAACAGGGCCAGCAGGCCGACGTTCTTCTCGAGGACTTCATGCTGTTTCATTAGTGGGCTCCTGCTACCGAGAACTTCGCAGCGGCTTCCATGTCGGCCGCCTTGGCCGCGCTAACGGTGCGCCAGGTGTTGTAGGCCATGATCACCATGCCGGCGAGGAAGATCGCGCCGCCGATCATGCGCACGATATAGCCAGGGTGGCTGGCTTCCAGCGCTTCGACAAAGGAGTAGGTGAGGGTGCCGTCATCGTTGACTGCGCGCCACATCAGACCTTGGGCGATGCCGTTGACCCACATCGAGGCGATGTACAGCACGGTGCCGATGGTCGCCAGCCAGAAGTGGGTGTTGATCAGGCCAACGCTGTACATGTTGTCGCGGGCGAAGACCTTGGGGATCAGGTGGTACAGGGCACCGATCGATACCATGGCTACCCAGCCGAGCGCGCCGGCGTGTACGTGGCCGATGGTCCAGTCGGTGTAGTGGGACAGGGCGTTGACGGTCTTGATGGCCATCATCGGGCCTTCGAAGGTGGACATGCCGTAGAAGGCCAGGGACACCACCAGGAAGCGCAGGATGGGGTCGCTGCGCAGCTTATGCCAGGCACCCGAGAGGGTCATCATGCCGTTGATCATGCCACCCCAGCTCGGGGCGAGGAGAATCAGCGACATCACCATGCCCAGCGACTGTGCCCAGTCGGGCAGGGCGGTGTAGTGCAGGTGGTGCGGGCCGGCCCAGATGTACACGGCGATCAGTGCCCAGAAGTGCACGATCGACAGGCGGTACGAGTAGACCGGGCGACCTGCCTGCTTGGGTACGAAGTAGTACATCATGCCGAGGAAGCCGGCGGTCAGGAAGAAACCTACGGCGTTATGGCCGTACCACCATTGCACCATGGCATCCGTGGCACCCGCATAGAGCGAGTAGGACTTGGTCAGGGTGACCGGGATTTCCAGGTTGTTGACCACGTGCAGCAGGGCTACGGTGAGGATGAAGGCGCCGAAGAACCAGTTGCCCACGTAGATGTGCTTGGTGTTGCGCTTGATCAGCGTGCCGAAGAACACCACGGCGTAAGCGACCCAGACCACGGTGATCAGCAGGTCAATCGGCCACTCCAGCTCGGCGTATTCCTTGGAGCTGGTCCAGCCCAAGGGCAGGCTGACGGCAGCCAGGACGATGATCAGTTGCCAGCCCCAGAAGGTGAAGGCAGCCAGGCCGTCCGAAAACAGGCGGGTCTGGCAGGTGCGTTGTACGGCGTAGTAGGACGTAGCGAACAGGGCACAGCCGCCAAAGGCGAAGATGACCGCGTTGGTGTGCAGCGGGCGCAGACGACCGAAGCTGGTCCACGGCAGGTTGAGGTTGAGGTCGGGCCAGACCAACTGGGCGGCGAGTAGGACACCGACGGCCATGCCGACGATCCCCCACACCACCGTCATGATGGCGAATTGGCGGACTACTTTATAGTTATAAGCAGTCTGTGTGATTGATGTGCTCATGTTGAGGGCTTCCATCCACTGTTATGGCGCTGTCACGCATCGTCCAGACGCACGGAAAAACCGCCCGTATGGGGACTTGAGACAGGGTTGGCAAGTTGCGAGGTAAGCATGAGCAATGCAAAGGGGGCGGTTATTGACAAGGATCAATGCCCACACACCTATCAGGGGCTTGAAGGGTGGCTGTTTGCCGCACCTGCCGAGCCCTGGGCAACCCTGTTGCTGGCGCATGGCGCGGGTGCCGGGATGGACAGTGAGTTCCTTGAGCAACTGGTCGCACAGCTGCTGGGCGCGGGCCTGGCGGTATGGCGTTTCGAGTTTCCCTATATGGCGGCACGGCGTACCGATGGGCGCCGTCGACCGCCCAGTCCCCAGGCGCAGCTACTCGATAGCTGGCGTGCGCGTGTGGCGGACGCACGCCTGCGTAGCGCCGGGCCGCTGGTGCTGGCCGGCAAGTCAATGGGGGGGCGCATGGCCAGTCTGTTGGCGGATGAATTGGCATTGCCGGTAGTGTGCTTCGGCTATCCCTTTCACCCGCCGGGCAAGCCGGACAAGCTGCGCATCGCGCATTTGCAGGCGCTGCGTATGCCGGCGCTGATCGTGCAGGGTGAGCGAGATCCCTTCGGGCGGCGCGAGGAGGTGTCCGGCTACGCGCTGTCGGCCAGTGTGCGCCTGCACTGGCTGGTCGATGCCGACCATGACTTCAAAGCCCTGCGGCGCAGTGCTCTGGATCAAGCGGCATTGATCCGCGAAGCTGCCCGGCAGACGGCCGCCTTTGTCCGGCAACAGCTCAGCGATTGAAACGCTCGACCAGGGCCTGTTGGCTGGCCGCTGTCTGTTTGAGCGTTTCACTGAGCTGCGAGGTGCGTTGTGCTTCCTGGGAGGCCTGTTCGGTATGCGTGGCAATGCTGCTGATGCTGTGACTGATCTGTAGGGCTACGCTGCTTTGCTCTTCCATGGCGCTGGCGATCTGTTCGGTCATGCCGCTGATCTCGGCGACTGCCTGATTGATGCCCTGCAGGGCCAGATGGCTGTCCAGCACGCGCTGTACGCCTGCGGCGGCCTGGTCTTGTCCGTTGCGCATGCTGTCCACGGCGGCCTGGGCGGTTTGCTGCAGGCGGCTGATCAGTTGCTGGATCTGCTCGGTGGACTGACCGGTACGTTGCGCCAAGGCACGTACTTCATCGGCTACCACAGCGAAGCCGCGGCCCATGTCGCCGGCTCTGGCTGCCTCGATGGCTGCATTCAGGGCCAGCAGGTTGGTCTGTTCGGCGATGCTGCGGATGACTTCGACCATCCCGCCGATTTCACGGCTATCCTCGGCCACTCGGGCTACCGTGTCACTGCTGCCACTGATCAGAGTGGCCAATTGCTCGATGGCTGCACGGGTACCGTCGGCCACCTGCTGGCCCTGGCCGCTCAGTTGGCGCGCCTGCTGGCTGGCTTGTGCAGCCTGCTGCACATGTTGCGCGACTTCGCCTGTGGTGGCAGCCATCTGCTGTACGGCAGTGGCTACCTGTTCGCTTTCCAGGCGCTGCTGATGCAGGCTGTGGGCGCTGTGTTGTGCCAGTTCCTCGGCCTGGGTGGCTTGCTGGTAGAGGTGCATGGCGCTTTCCTGCAGGCGTGTAAGGCAGGTGCGCAGGTGAGCGCGCTGGCTGTGCATGGCCATTTCCAGGCGTGCTTCGGCGCCGCGGCTGTCGGTGTACATGCTGGCCGTCAGGGCGTCGCAGCTGGTGTCTTCGGCATGACGTAGCAGGCGGCGAATGACCCGCTGTTGCCAGTGCAGGCCAGCCAGGCCCAGGGGGACGCTGAGCAGGGCAGCGAGGGCAAAGCCCCAGCCGCTGCCGAGCCAGCTGCCGATCAGGAAGCCGATCTGACTGATGAGGATGAACGGCAGCCAGTCCTGGGCGAGCGGCAGCCAGCGATGGCTGGAGGCGATGGCCGGTTGTCCGTTGTTCAGCCGGCGGTAGAGTTGTTCGGCGCGCCGGATCTGGCCGGGTGTTGGCTTGCTACGTACGGACTCGTAGCCAGTGATCGTGCCGCCTTCAAAAATCGGTGTGACATAGGCATTGACCCAGTAGTGATCACCGTTCTGGCAGCGGTTTTTGACGATGCCCATCCACGGCTTGCCTTGCTTGAGGTGCTGCCACATGTGTGCGAAGACCGCAGGCGGCACATCCGGATGGCGGACGATATTGTGCTCTGCGCCGACCAGTTGCTCGCGGTCGAAACCACTGATCTGCACGAATGCGTCATTGCAGTAGCGGATGCGACCGTGCAGGTCGGTGATGGAGATCAGGCGCTGCTCGTCCGGGAAACGACGTTCTTGCTGGGTGACGGGCTGGTTGTTGCGCATGGTGAGCATCCATCGGTGTAGGGGCGGGATTCCCCTTTAGGGTGCGACATTTTACCTCATGGGAGGTATTGCATTGCTTAAAACTAGCAGTTGTTGAGCGATAGGGAAGTCGCCGGACGGGCGGGTAATCGTGACAGCGTTTATCATGGGCGCCTGCTGAGGAGCCTTGATCGATGAATACCCTGTTGCTGCACTGCCGTCCTGGTTTTGAAGGTGAAGCCTGTGCCGAAATCAGTGAATACGCCGCAGCCTTGCAGGTGACTGGTTTTGCGCGTGGCAAACCGGCTAGCGCCTATGCGGAGTTCGTTTGCAGCGAAGCCGATGGTGCGCAGCGCCTGATGCACGGATTGCGTTTTAATCAGCTGATTTTCATTCGCCAGTGGGCACGGGGTGGCTGGCTGGCGTTGCCGGAGCAGGACCGTATCAGTGTCCTGCTGGAGGCGCTGCAGGACTATCCCTGTGCGGGTAGCCTGTGGCTGGAGGTGTTTGACAGCAATGCGGGTAAGGAACTGTCGAATTTCTGCAAGAAGTTCGAGGCGCCTCTGCGCAAGGCGTTGCTCAAGGCCGGCAGGCTGCTTGAAGATGCGCACAAACCACGTTTGCTGCTGAGCTTCAAGAGCGGTCGGGAGGTCTTTGTTGGCCTGGCTGAAGCGAGCAATTGCGCACTGTGGCCGATGGGCATTCCACGGCTGAAATTCCCTCGCGAGGCGCCGAGTCGCTCGACCCTCAAGCTGGAAGAGGCCTGGCATACTTTTATCCCCCGTGAACAGTGGGATGAGCGTTTGTCTGGCGAGATGACTGGGGTCGATCTGGGCGCGGCACCCGGCGGCTGGACCTATCAGTTGGTTCGCCGCGGCATGCTGGTCACTGCTATCGACAACGGGCCCATGGCCGAGAGCCTGATGGACACCGGTCTGGTGCAGCACCTGATGGTCGATGGCTTTACCTGGACACCCAGGCAGCCGGTGGACTGGATGGTCTGCGATATCGTGGAGAAGCCCGCGCGTACGGCCGCCATGGTGGAACGCTGGATTGGTGAGGGGCATTGCCGCGAGGCGGTGGTCAACCTCAAGCTGCCGATGAAGCAGCGTTATGCCGAGGTGCGTCGCCTGCTTGAACGACTCCAGGAAGGCTTTGCCGCACGTAAACTCAAGGTCTCCATCGCCTGCAAGCAGCTCTACCACGACCGAGAAGAGGTGACCTGTCACCTGCGGCGCCTGGGTAGATGACCTACGGCGTCCGATGGGGGAGAATGCCGGCCTGTTTGTGGAGTAAGACCATGCCCCTGATCGCTGATGCCACCCTGGATGCCACCGGATTGTTCTGCCCTGAGCCGGTGATGATGTTGCACAACAAAGTCCGCGATTTGGCACCGGGTGCGTTGCTGGAAGTCATCGCCAGCGATCCCTCGACGCAGCGTGATATCCCCAAGTTCTGTCTGTTCCTTGGTCATGAGCTGGTGCAGCAAGAGGCCGAGGCAGACGTCTTTCGCTACTGGATACGCAAGCAAGCCTGAGCAGGCTGGGTGTCAGTCAAGTGAGTATCACGGACGCAATGGCGTGCAGGTTGATGACCTGGTCGACGCCGCCCAGCTTGATTGCCTCCTTGGGCATGCCAAATACCACACAGCTCGCTTCGTCCTGAGCGTAGGTACGTGCGCCGCTGTCATGGAGCTCCTTGAGGCCGCGGGCGCCATCATCGCCCATGCCGGTCATGATGATGCCGGTGGCATTGCGCCCGGCGAAGCGCGCCACCGAACGAAACAGTACATCCACTGACGGACGGTGGCGGTTGACCAGCGGCCCATTGACCACCTCGACGTGATAGTAGGCGCCGCTACGCTTGAGCAGCATGTGCTTGCCGCCCGGGGCGATGAGCGCCAGGCCGGGAATGACCCGGTCATTGTTTCTAGCCTCACGAATCTCGATCTGCGCCAGACTGTTCAGTCGCTCCGCGAAAGAGGCGGTGAACTTTTCCGGCATGTGTTGCACGATCACGATACCCGGGCATACCCGTGGCAAGGCCGTCAACACGACTTCCAGTGCCTGCGTGCCGCCGGTGGAGGTGCCGATGGCGACGACGCGCTCGGTGGTTTGTGCCATCGCCTGCCCGTTGCCTGCGGGCAGAATGACATCGGCATGTAGTTTGGCGGGTACTGGGGGGGCGCTGGCTGCATGTTTGATCAGTTGATTCAGGTTGGCTTGGGCTGCAGCCCGGATGGCAGCTAGCAGTTCCGCGGCGGAGTCCTGCAGGAAGCTTTTCAGGCCAATTTTGGGTTTGCTGATGATTTCGACAGCGCCGGCTGCCAAAGCCTGTAGCGTGGTTTCTGCTCCCTTTTCCGTCAGTGATGAGCAAATCACCACCGGAGTGGGGCGTTCTGCCATGATCTTGCGCAAGAAGGTGATGCCGTCCATGCGGGGCATCTCCACGTCAAGCAGAATGACATCCGGCCACTGCTTGGCCATCTTGCCCATGGCGAACAACGGGTCGGAGGCGGTGCCAATGACCTGTATGTCCGGTTCGCGCTCCAGCAAGGCCAGGACGACCTGACGTACCACCGCAGAGTCGTCTACCAGCAAGACCTTGATTTTCCTCATTGGTACGTCAACTCCCTGTCAGGCGGTGGTGGCGTACCCATACGTCGCCCGTGGCAATATCGAAAAGGACTTGGCGGTGCCCCGTGTGGCCCAGGCTTTCGGCGACCAGTTGCAGTTGATGTCGGGCAACCAACCGACGTGCCGCTGCGATGTTGTTTTCGGCCACGCTGCCCTGTGCGGAAGGTTTGCTGAAGGCAGGAAACATGTTGCCGCCGCCGAACAGTTTGACCTGATATTCCTGGGGTAAGGTGCCATGGCGTGCGGCCTGCCGCAGGAACATCTGCATGGCCTCTTCGGCGTACCTGCCGTCCAGCTCATGGGTGGAGGTATGCCGGCTGGGCAGCATGTAGTGGCACATGCCACCAATGCGGCGTATGGGGTGCCACAGGGTGATGGCAACACATGAGCCGAGCAGTGTCTGAATACGTGTATTGGCACCGCCGAAGTGGAATTCGCCCGGTTGCAGAGTAACGAGTTGCATGCTGTCAGCGGTATTCATGGCTTGCGGTAGATCGACGGGCTGATGAGTTCCAAGGCATCGGTGACGCCATTTAGGCTTTCCGAGTGGCTAACGATGAAATAGCCCCCTGTCCTGAGCAAAGGCAGCATGCGCGCTACGACCTGCTGCTTGGTGGGCTGATCGAAATAGATCATCACGTTGCGCAGGAAAATGACCTCAAACTCGCCTATTGGCGGAAGCGTCTGGTTGAGGTTGATCTGCATGAAGTGCACGCGCTCGCGCAAGTGGCGTTCGATCAAAAAGGTGCCTTCCTGCCTGCCGGTGCCTTTCAGGCAATATCTGAACAGTTGCGGCTTGCCGATGTGGCGTGCACGCGCCAGTGGGTAGTGGCCACTGCGTGCCTGGGCCAGTACCTGGCTGCTGATATCCGAGGCAAGGATTTCCCAAGGCGCACTACCCAGGCAGTCCGCCAGGGTCATGGCAAGGCTATAGGGCTCTTCGCCGGTTGAGCTGGCGGCACTCCACAGGCGAAAAGGCCTGCCACTGAGCGGCTTGCCGAGTACCTGGCTACGCAGGAAGTCGAAATGCCGAGGCTCACGGAAAAAATAGGTTTCATTGGTGGTGAGCAGGTCCAGGGCAATCTGTTGCTCCTCCCCCGGCGTTTTGCTCATGATCAGTTGGAAGTAGTCACCATAGCTTTGCAGTTGGTGGTATTTCAGGCGCTTGCTCAGACGTCCGGCTACCAGAGCTTTCTTGGCAGGGCTGAGGCTGATTCCCGCGGTGCGGTACAACCAGCCGCGGAACTGTTGGAATTCGCCATCCTGTAGTGGGGTGACATCCATCGTATTGCGTCCTTGGCCGAGCCCTGTTCGTTTTAGCTGGGGGTGGCGAGTGCGGGGCCGCTGGCTTCGGAGAGCAGGGTCATTTCATCGACGGACAGCACCTGGTCAACATTCAGCACGATGACAAAGGCGCCGTTGACCTTGGCCATGCCGCTAATGAAGTCCGCACGAATCTTCGCGCCGAACGCAGGTGGCGGTTCGATCTCGCTGCGGGCGATTTCCAGCACTGCCGAGACGGAGTCGACCATCAGGCCAATATCCTGTGTATTGCCATCGTTATCGGCCTCGATGATGACGATGCAACTGCGCCTTGTGACCTCTGCGTTATGCCGCCCAAAGCGCGCCGACAGGTCGATGACGGGCACCACGGCACCGCGCAGGTTGATCACCCCGCGCACAAAGGCCGGCATCATGGGGACGCTGGTGAGCTGGCCGTATTCGAGTATTTCCTTGATGCCCAGTATGCCAATGGCAAACATTTCTCCACCGAGCATAAAGGTCAGGTACTGCGCCTCTTCCTGGGACTGGCGTAGGTCCGTTTCGCGAGTGAGCAGAGCGCCCATGCTGACCTCCTCTAGAAGCGGGTGAAGTCGGCTTCCGCCGGACTGTTTGCGGCATGCAGCGAGCTGTTGGCCTGGCTGTGCAACGGCACGTGAGCAGGCTTGCCGGCGCGCATGGCGCGATGCACGACGGCCTTGTGTGCTGTGCCGGTCGAACCGGATACGCTGAAGAAACTCATGGCCTGCTGCAGTTGCTCGGCCTGGCTGCTCATTTCTTCGGCGGTGGCGGCCAGTTCCTCACTGCTGGAGGCGTTCTGCTGGGTGATCTGGTTGAGCTGGGTCATCGCCGTATTGATCTGCGCCACGCCACTGGATTGCTCCTCGGACGCCGCGCTGATCTCCTGTACCAGGTCGGAGGTCTTGTTGATTGAAGGCAGCATGGCGTCGAGCAGTTTGCCGGCTTTCTCGGCCAGCTCCACGCTGCTGGACGACAGCTCGCCAATTTCCTGTGCGGCAATCTGGCTGCGTTCAGCCAGCTTGCGGACCTCGGCGGCCACCACGGCAAATCCCTTGCCATGCTCGCCGGCCCGGGCGGCTTCGATAGCGGCGTTAAGCGCCAGCAGGTTGGTCTGGTAGGCAATGTCGTCGATGATGCTGATGCGCTGGGCAATCTGTTTCATGGCGGCGACCGTTTGCTGAACCGACTCGCCTCCCTCGGTAGCTTCTTTGGCCGCCTTGCTGGCCATGCCGTCGGTGACCTTGGCGTTTTCCGTGTTCTGGTTGATGCTCGCGCTCATTTGTTCAATGGAGGCGCTGGTTTCCTCGACGCTGGCGGCCTGTTCACTGGTTGCCTGGCTCATCGCTTGAGCGGTGGCGCTGACCTGCTCGGAGGCGCTGGCCAGGCTGTCCGCCGAGTTGCGTACTTCGCCGATGATCTGTGCCAGCTTGCCGACCATATCCCTGATCGAGGCAAGCAGGCTGCTGCCGTCGTCCTTGCGCAGGTTGATATCCACCGTCAGGTCGCCATTGGCGACTTGCTGGGCAATTCTCGCCACATAGCCCGGCTCGCCGCCGAGTTGGCGTGTCAGATTGCGGGTAATCAGCCAGGCGGCGACGAGCGCGATCAGTACCGCAGTGCCTGCGGCAATCAGCATTAGCAGGCGGGCATTCAGGTAATTCTTGTGCGCGGCCTCACCCGAGGCGACCAGCAGATCAGCCTGATAGGCTTGCAGTCCTTTGGCGCTGGTCTGGTAGGCGATCAGTATGGGGCGCAATTCATTTTGCAGGTATTGCCGTGATTGCTCGGGAGAGCCCTGCTCGATGAGTTGCAGCAGTTGATCCTGGCTGGCGACATAGGCCTGGCGGTGCTGGATGATTTCCTGGAGTAGTTCCAGGCCCCTGACGGAGGTCAGTTCCTTTTCCAGTTTGTCGATGATGGCGCCCAGTTCAGCACGGGTTTGCAGAATGGTCTGTCGCTGCTGGGCACGGTCCTGCGGGTCGTCGGTCAGCATCATGTTGCGCAAGGCAATGGCGATGGTGTTGGTTCGCTCCACGATGCCATAGGCCATTTCGGTCCTTGGCCAGCGTTGCTCCATGACCTGATCCAGCGACTCATTGATCTGGCCCATTCGGCTGATGCCGATAAAGGACACAATAGTCAGCATGATGATCAGCACACCGAAGCCCAGGGCCAGCTTGGTTGCGACTTTCATATCGTTGAGCATGAGTTCTATCCCTTTTCTCAAGTTAAGCGATGCGGCAATCTGGCTGACCTGCTGTCGGGCTGGGTCGCGCAACCGTGTCAGTTATCTGTGCTCGATGTGTCTGTCATGGCATGTGCATGGTTCCTTGCTGTGCACCGCTTGTTTAGCGAGCGAAAATCGACAGCGCAGCGGGTCGCTGGGCGGCGTGAGATTCCTGGCGGGTAATCTGCTGCACCAGAGCGGGTACATCGAGAATCAGGGCTACGGCACCGTTGCCAAGAATGGTTGAACCACTGATCCCGCGTAATGTGCTGAACAGCTTGCCCAACGGTTTGATAACCGTCTGGAATTCGCCCAGCAACTCATCGACAACCAGGCCGGCCTTGTGCTCGGCACTGCGTACGACCACTACGTTTTCACGCCGCCCCGGGCTACCGTCGATGTTGAAGTGTTCGCGCAGGAAAATCAGTGGCAGTACCTCGCCCCGCAAATTGAGGTAGCCACGCTCGCGCGTGGCGCGCCGATCATCGGCAGATAGTTCCACGCATTCCTGCACCATGTTCAGCGGCACGACATAGCTGGCCTGGCTGATGCCCACCAGAAAACCATCGATAATGGCCAGGGTCAGTGGTAGGCGAATGCGCACGCGGGTGCCGAGGCCTGGCTGGCTATCCAGCTCCACGCTGCCACGCAGGGCGGTGATGTTGCGTTTGACGACATCCATGCCTACACCACGTCCGGATAAGCTGGTGATGGCACTGGCTGTCGAGAACCCGGCTTCGAAGATCAGGTTGTACAGTTCCGCATCCGTAGGTGTGGCGGTACTGCTGATCAGGCCTCGCTCGCGGGCCTTTTGCAGGATGCGTTGACGGTCAAGGCCGCGCCCGTCATCGCTGATCTCGATAACGATGCTGCCGGAATCATGATAGGCATTGAGGTGCAGGTTGCCTTTGCTGGGCTTCCCGGCAGCCTGGCGTACTTCCGGCAGTTCTATGCCATGGTCCATGGCATTGCGGAGCAGGTGCATCAGCGGATCACCAATCTTCTCCACTACGCTCTTGTCCAGTTCGGTCTCCGCGCCGCTGATATGCAGCTCGATGTCCTTGCCCAGCTCCTGGCTGACATCACGTACCACGCGCTGGAAGCGATTAAAGGTATCGCCTATCGGTACCATGCGCAGACGCAGTGCGCCGTCACGGATTTCTTCAACCAGCCCTCTGACTACCGAGGTGGCTTCTTGCAGCGCTTCGTCCTGGCAGCTCTGTGCCAGCAGGCTGGCTCCAGCTCCTGCAATGACCAGTTCGCCGACCAGGTTGATCAGTTCGTCGAGCTTGTCGGCCTGCACCCTGACGTAGCGCTGCTCACGGCTACGCTGCTCCTGTAGCTGGCTCTGCTTGTCGAGTGCAGCCTGGACGACCGCTGGTTGCACGACGCGCTGTTCAAGGAGAATTTCCCCGAGCAGCTGCTGGGGCTGGTCGCCAGATGGGTTTTCCTGGGCCGCCAGCCCGCGCTCTAGCTCCTGGGGCGTCAGCGCGCCGCTGCTGACCAGCAGTTCGCCCAGGCGGGAAAAGTCTTCTGGTAGTTGCTGGAGCATCTCGATGTATTCAGCGATCTTGCCGTGGGGTGGCAGGATATGAATCTGGCAGTCGTCACGAACGAAGTCGAAGGTTTCGGCGATCGTGGCACGCTCGGCATCACTTTGTAGCTCGATCTCAAAGCCCAGATAACAGCTTTCCGCATCCATGCTGTCCATGGGCGGCATGCTGTCGCTTAGTGTGCTGATGCGCTGAATCGAGCCGATGCTGTTGAGGTAGCGCAAAAAGGACAGTGGGTCCATGCCGTTGCGCAGTACCTGTGGGCCGAAGCGTAGGGAGATGTGCCATAGCTCGGAGCTGACGTGCTGCTCGTCGCACACCTCAATGGTGGGCTCCGGGGCATGCACCACTGGCATGCAGGCTTCTTCGGTGACAGCTTGCTGGTAGCTGTACAGGCGCTCGCGCAAGCCGCACTCGTGGGCATGGGCAGTGGCGTCCAGTTGCCCGCCCTGTACAGCAACGACCTCGATCAGTTGTTGCATGTGATCGCCGCATTCGAGCAAGAGGGCAATCAACTGGGCCGTGACAGCAAGATTACCGTCACGCAGGCGTTGCAGGATGTCTTCGACGATATGCGTAAAACTGACGATAGGATCAAGACCAAACAGGCCTGCCGAGCCCTTGATGGTGTGTGCGGCACGAAAAATGGCTCCGAGTGTTTCGGCGTCATCCGGTGCACTTTCCAGACGAAGCAATGCTGCTTCCATCTCCTCCAGCAATTCGCGGGCTTCGGCGATGTAGGTTTGCAGGGCCTGATCCAGGGATGTGCTCATGGGGCATTCCTTTAGCGTTGGCTCAGCCGTTGGGCGAATGGGCAATCACCAGTGGGTCGCCGAAAAAGGCGGCCAGGTTGCATAGGTCGAAGACCTCGAGCACAGCCCGGCTATGCCGGCTCAGGCGCAAGGCTGTCTCGTTACGACTGGCTTCGCGCTTGGCCAGGATCAGTAGTTGCAGGCCGGCACTGTCGATTTCGCAGACATCGGCCAGGACGATTTCCAGCTCGCCGTCCTGCCCCAGGTGTGGCATGAGCTGCGCCTTGAGGTCGGCGGCGGTGTAGATCGTCATTTCGCCTTCGATGTGCAGCAGCGTGCGTCCATCATGGCTTTCCGTGCGTATGCTCATGGCGGGCTCCTGGCTGGCAGTCAGGGCAATATGAGCTTGGAAACGGCAGCCAGCATTTGTGCCGGCTGGAATGGCTTGACTACCCAGGCTTTGGCGCCTGCAGCCTGACCTTCCTGTTTCCTGGCTTCCTGGGATTCGGTGGTCAGCATGATGATCGGCGTGAATTTGTAGTTGGCGAGCTTTTTCACTTCCTTGACGAACGTGATGCCGTCCATATTTGGCATGTTCACGTCACTGATCATCAGGTGGATTTTCTGTCCGCTGAGCTTGTTCAGGGCATCCTTGCCGTCGCAGGCTTCGATGACCTCGTAGCCGGCACCCTTGAGGGCGATGCTGACTACCTGGCGAACACTGCTGGAGTCGTCGACGACCATTACCGTTTTAGCCATGTGCTTCTCCTAGAAAAAGGTGATTGCCTGTTCCCGCGAGTTGTCCAGTGCCTGTCCGTGGTGAATCTGTCGCTGTTCGGTGGTGGCGTAGGTCAGTGCCATGTCGGCCAGCCAGGCGTCTGCGTCGATTTGCTGGAGCAGTTCTGGTTGTTCAAGGCAGTCCTGCAGGTGACTGTGCAGCGCCTCCATGTTTTTGCGGACATGCGCCAGGATCTGGCTGACCCGATCCTGGAATTGCAGGGCAACCATGACCTCACTGATTTCGTCACGAATGCCTACACTTTCCTGCTGGAGCATTTCGGTGGATTGGCAAAGGCTCTGGGTAATGCCATGGAAGCGATCCAGCACATGCTGGATGCTCTCTTCCGAGCTGCGGATGGAGTGGTTGTCGTTGTCGGCAGTATTGCCGGCGACTTCCACCAGTTGCTGGATGGCGTTGTTGATAATGTCCACCGTGGCAGACATCTTTTGCCCTGTTTGACTCGATAGGCTCGACAGGCTGCGGACTGCGTCGGCGACAACCGCAAATCCCCTGCCGGCTTCCCCGGCACGGGCGGCTTCAATGGCGGCATTCAGTGCCAGCAGATTGGTTTGTGCAGCGATAGCCGCTACTTCGGTGGCCATGCTGCGAAGTTCGCCGGTATATCCGGTCAGTCCGCGGACCTGTTGGAGAAGCTCATCGCGGCTGGATTGGGCCGCCTTGAGCCTGTCGATGACCTTGGTCAGGGCGCTTTCGCTGTGTGCCATCACCCCCAGCACTCCGTCCTGATGATCGGTGGCCAGGTTGCCGGCGGCTTGCTGTGAGGTCTGCACGGCTTCTTGTAGTTTGTCGTAAAGACCGGCGAAGCGTGCAGTAAGGGCGACGATGGCTTCTTCAGTCTGCTCGCGTGAGCTTTCCACTTGCTGGGACCAGATGGGCATTGCGCGCAGGCACACGGCTTGGAGGCCCCGTGAAGTAGCTTGCTGCTGAGTCAGCTGTTGCGCCTGCTGCTCTCTATCCAGGTGTTCCTGCAGTTGCGCCAGTGCCTGCCGATGGCCGCGCAAGACCATGCGACAGGCCAGCGCGGCCAGAGCGAGCAGGCATAGCGTGGCGCCAGCCGTGGCTGTGTTGGCGCCCCCCAGAGCGAGCAGGAACCCACAAGCGACTAGTCCCAGCGCTACTAACGGGCCGAGCAAGACCATGCTGGAGGCCTGGTGGTTGCCGGCAGGGCGGGAATCGACAGGGAAGGAGGCTTGGCTGGGCATGTGATTATCCTTAATCAGTGCGCTCCGTGAGGTGTTGCCATGTTCAGTCTGGTCGCAGGCAGGAGAGGCTGGTTGTCTCTTGCCAAGGTTATTCAGTGAGCAAACCGGCGTCGCAGTGGTTTTGTCTTGATGGCTATCACTGTGGCAACAGCTTGCACCAAGCCCACTACAGGCAATCCTGGGCGGGGTATGGCCAATGTTTTCGAGCGTAGAACAGGTCGTGCTGACTGCAAGGTCAGGTATTGAAAAAAATCGGACAGGCTGACCAGTGGTTTGCCAGGGAGAAGCTGCGTGTTGCGCGGCCAGGTCTTTCTATGGCTCAGCGCAGGCGCCAGCGTGGCTGGCCAGGGGCCATCTGGCAGCTGCGTAGTAGCGCTTGCCAGTGCTCGACATGCGCCTGGCGGCTGGCCTGGAACGACTGCCACAGCGAGTGCTCGGTAGCGCTCAAACGGGCCAGATACTCATCCAGTGCCGGCGGTATGCCGGGTGTCTGGCGTAGCGCCTGCAGGGCCTGCTGCCAGGCCTGTCCCTGTTGTTCCACCTCGGCCAGGTAGGGCTGCAACTGGCCGGCGTAGTAGCGCTGAAAAACCCTCAGCACCGCCTGGGCGCGTGGATTGTCGTAGCCGCCAGGGCACAACGGGCGCTGTAGGCGGGCGCGCAGCAGCACATTGCCGCGCTCCAGGCTCTGTTGCAGGCTGAGCAGGCTGGTCAGCAACTGCGCCAGGCTGTGATTGCGTTGCAGCGCCTGGAACAACTCGTCGCTGACTGGGCGTGGCGGGCCGGCATGCGGTGTCTGACCAATCAGTGCCAGGCGCTGCAGCGCAGCGAGGGCTTGCTGATCCATCGGCTGGCCGGGTGGCAGGCTGTGCCGTGCAGCGCGTAGCAGGTGCTCGAACTCGCTACTGGCATTCAGCGCGTTCCAGAATACCGCGGGCATTTGCGCACGCTTTTGCTGGTAAAGCCCTTGCAGGCGCTCGGCGGCGGCCCCCTGTAGATGAGGTTGACAGTCCTGCATGGCCTGCAACAGTTCGTTGTCAAAACCCAGGCGCTGGCTGGCGGTGAGTTGTCGACCAAGACTGCCGTTGCGCTCGCCGAGCAGTTGCTGCAGGCGCGGACACGGCTGGATGTCGACCAGCAGCTCCAGCAGGCTGATGCGGATTTCCTCGATGGGCAGCAGGCGCGTGCGGCGTGCGGGCAGCCGGTAGTCGCTGCGCGGTAGCGGCTGAGCGCTGGGCAGTGGGCTGTCGAGAACCCGCGCCAGACGCTGCAGGTAATCATCCTGCAGGGCCTGCCCCGTATCCTGAGGCTGGCAGGCGGCCAGGCACAGGGCGCTGAGTATCAGCAGTGCCCGGCCGCGCATCAGGCGTTCCTGATCTGCCGTCGGGCGCTGCGCGCCAGGCGGATGCCGAGCATCAGTGCGGCACAGGTCAGCCCCACCACCAGACCCTGCCAGAGACCGGCCGGGCCGCTGGGCGTACCGAACCAGTGGCTGAGCCCCAGGCCGTAGCCGACCGGCAGGCCGATGCCCCAGTAGGCGAACAGGGTGAGCAGCATGGTCACCCGGGTGTCCTGATAGCCGCGCAGGGCACCGGCTGCAGTGACCTGGATGGCATCGGAAAACTGGAACAGCGCGGTGTAGACCATCAGGCTGGCGGCGAGGCTGATCACCGCCGCATCGTGGGTGTATAGGGCAGCAATCGACTCGCGTAGCCAAAGCATGCTGCTGGCCGACAGACAGGCATAGGCCAGTGCGCTGGCCATGGCCACGCCTGCGGCAAAGCGCGCGGCACGTGGCTGGCCGGCACCGAGGGTCTGGCCAACCCGTACCGTGGCGGCCATGCCCAGCGAGTAGGGAATCATGAACACCATGGAGCTGAAGTTGAGGGCAATCTGGTGGCCGGCTACTACCTCGGCGCCCAGGCCGCCGATCAGCAGGGCGATTACCGAGAAGATGCTGGCTTCGGCGAAGATGGCAATGCCAATCGGCAGGCCAACCGCCAACAGGCGCTTCTGTACAGCCAGTTGCAGCCCGTCATAGCGCTGGAATACCTGGCAGGCGCGGTAGTAGGGCGCCCAGCAGACCCACCAGAGCATACCCAGCAACATGGCCCACATGACCAGGCCGGTGGCCCAGCCGCAGCCGACACCGCCCATTGCCGGCAGGCCGAGTTTGCCGTAGATGAACAGGTAGTTGAGGGGAATATTCAGTAGCAGGCCAAGGATGCCCAGCACCATGGCCGGTCGGGTGTGTCCCAGGCCATCACTGAAGCAGCGCAGCACGTGATACAGCGCCACGGCAGGAAAGCCGCAGGCCACGGCCTGCAGGTAACCCATGGTGGGCGGGATCAGCGCTGCATCGACACCCATCAGGCGCAGCACGGGTTCGCTGTGCCAGAGCAGCAGGCCGCACAGGCCGCCGGTCAGCAAGGCCAGCCAGAGCGCCTGGCGTACCAGTGGGCCGATGCTGGCGTGCTCGCCGGCGCCAAAGCGCACTGCAACCTTGGGTGTGGTGGCCAGCAGGACGCCGGTCATCAGCAGGAACAGCGGTACCCACAGCGAGTTGCCAAGGGCTACGGCAGCCAGGTCGGCGGCACTGACCCGGCCGGCCATGAGGGTGTCGACGAAGCCCATGGCGGTATGTGCCAGTTGGGCGATGATGATGGGCACGGCGAGGCCGAGCAGGGCGCGCAGCTCGTGGCCGATGCGCTGGGTTTTGCTTTGCACGGTGTTCACACAACTTGCCGATAAGGTAGGGCGGCAGGGCAGTCTACGCCTGGCCGGACAGTCAGGAAAGCGCCTGCCCCCAGCGCCTGTCGACTGGCGTAGAATGGCGGCCCCGCGAAGGAGTCCTGCATGCATATCCTGGCTGACGAAAACATTCCCCTGGCGGAGGCATTCTTCGCTGAGTTCGGCACCTTGCGCCGTCTGCCGGGACGGCAGATCAGCGCGGCAGACCTGGAGGATTGCCAGGTGCTGCTGGTGCGCTCGGTCACCCGGGTTGACCGTGAGTTGCTGGCCGGCAGCGCGGTACGTTTTGTCGGTACCTGCACCATCGGCACCGATCATCTGGATCTCGACTACCTGGCCACTGCCGGCATCCACTGGGCCAGTGCGCCCGGCTGCAATGCCCAGGGGGTGCTCGACTATGTGCTGTCGAGCCTGCTCTGTCTGGCTGAGCGTAACGGCGAAGCGCTGCACGACAAGGTCTACGGGGTGGTCGGTGCCGGTCAGGTCGGCGGTCGTCTGGTGGCCCTGCTGCGTGGCCTGGGCTGGCAGGTGCGCGTCTGCGATCCGCCTCGCCAGCGCCGTGAGGGGGGGGATTTCGTCAGTCTGGAGCAACTGCTCGCCGAATGCGACGTGATCAGCCTGCATACCCCGTTATCCCGTGAGGGCGAGGATGCTACCTGGCACCTGCTTGACCAGGCGCGCCTGGCAGCCCTGCGCCCAGGCTGCTGGCTGATCAATGCCAGTCGTGGCGAGGTGGTCGACAATGCCGCGCTGAAAGGCTGCCTGCAGGCCGGGCAGGCGTTGCAGGTGGTTCTGGATGTCTGGCAGGGCGAGCCGCTGGTGGATGTCGAACTGGCCGCGCTGTGCCAGTTGGCGACACCACATATCGCCGGCTATAGCCTGGATGGCAAGCTGCGCGGTAGTGAACAGATCTATCGGGCGCTGTGTGCCTGGCTGGGGCAGGAACCACATCACCAGCTGTGCGACCTGCTGCCGTCGCCCTGGCTGGCCGGCTTGGCGTTGAGCGCACAAGCCACGCCGGAATGGCTATTGGCCACGCTGTGCCGTGCCGTGTATGACGTGCGCCGTGATGATGCGGATTTTCGCCGTAGTCTGCAGGGCGACGCTATCCAGCGTCGCCAGCAGTTTGATCTGTTGCGCAAGCATTACCCCATGCGCCGTGAGCTGCAGGGGCTGGCGGTCAGCCTGCAGGGTGACAACCAGCAACTGGCCGCGCTGCTGCAGGCCCTGGGTTGCCGGCTTCAGGCTGGACGTGACTGAGTAGCCAGGCTTTGCTCCAGCTCGCGGCAGGCTTGCTGGATCATTTGCTCGGTGATGGGAATCTCCCGGCCTTCGGCATCGATGATTGCCGCGCTGTACAGCGGCTGGGCGGCACGGCTGGCGGGTTGGCGGGTAGCGGTAGCGTCGAGCTGTTGCATGGAGCGGTCCTCGTCAGATCGGGTTCTAGGCTGGGTACAGGCTAGACGCCGCTGATGACCGCGGGGTTACACGAAGATGTCAGGAATATGCACGGGGAGCAGGTGCTATGCGTATCGGTTTGATCATCAACCCGCTGGCCGGGCTAGGCGGCAGTGTGGCGCTCAAGGGCAGTGACGGGGTGGCCGAACAGGCCCTGGCACTGGGCGCCGAGCCGCGTGCCGTGTGGCGTACCGAGCAGGCCCTGCAGGTGCTGCTGCCCTGGCGAGAACAGGTGGAATTCCTCAGTCTGCCAGGGGCGATGGGCGGTGATCTGCTGGCGCGCATGGGCTTTCGTCATCAGTTGCTGACGCGGCCGCTGCAGGAAACGACTAGCGCAGCCGATACGCGCGCCGCGGTGATCGCTCTGCAGCAAGCCGGCTGTGCTCTGCTGCTGTTTGCCGGTGGCGATGGCACGGCACGTGATGTCGCCGAGGTCGTTGCGCCCGGTCAGGCCGTGTTGGGTATTCCGGCCGGGGTGAAGATCCACTCCGGGGTGTATGCGTTCAGCCCGCAGGCGGCGGGCGAACTGCTGGTGCGTCTGCTGCAGGGCGGTCTGGTGCGCCTAACCCAGGGCGAGGTGCGCGACCTGGATGAACAGGCACTGCGCGAGGGACGGGTGACTGCCCGCTGGTATGGCGAGATGACGGTACCGCAGGAGGGGCACTTCCTACAGCACGTCAAGCAGGCGGGGGTGGAGTCTGAAGAACTGGTACTGCTCGAACTGGCCGACTGGCTGCGTGAAGAGTGGCAGCCAGGCGTGCGCTATGTATTTGGCCCGGGCTCGACCCTGCACGGCCTGGCCAGCCAGCTGGGGTTGCAGACCACGCTGCTCGGCGTGGACGTGATCGAGGATGGGCGGGTGCTGGCTCGCGACGTGGATGCCGCGCAGTTGCTGGCGCTGGTCGACGGGCACGCAGCCCGCCTGCTGGTCACCGCGATTGGCGGGCAGGGGCATATCCTCGGCCGTGGCAACCAGCAGATCAGCCCGCAGGTGGTGCGGGCGATCGGTCTGGACAACCTGCGCGTGGTGGCCACCAAGCGCAAGCTGGCCACCCTGCAGGGGCGGCCGTTGCTGGTCGATAGTGGCGATCCCGCCCTGGATCAGGCCTTTCCCCCCGCGGTGCGGGTATGGGCTGGTTATCGCGAGGAATTGCTCTACCCGCTGGGCTGGACGAGTTCGGCTACGCCTTGCTGATCAGGTTGCCGGCGTGCAGGCCGCACTCCTTGTGAGTGGCTTCCTCCCACCACCAGCGACCTTCGCGCTCGTGCTGGTTGGGTAGTACCGGGCGGGTACAGGGCTCGCAGCCGATGCTGATAAAGCCACGCTCATGCAGCGGGTTGTAGGGAATCTCCAGCATGCGGATGTAGCCCCAGACTTCCTCGCTGGTCATCTGGGCCAGCGGGTTGAACTTGTAGAGCGGCTTGTCGGCTGTCGAGAAAGCGCCATCCAGCTCCAGCGCCGCTACCTGGCTGCGCGTGCCCGGACTCTGGTCGCGGCGTTGGCCGGTGGCCCAGGCACGTACGCTGGCCAGCTTGCGCTTGAGCGGGGCGATCTTGCGCACCCCGCAGCACTCGCCATGGCCGTCCTTGTAGAAGCTGAACAGGCCCTTGTCACGTACCAGAGCTTCGACCGCGGCGGCTTCCGGCGACAACACTTCAATGGCGATGCCATAGTGCTCGCGGACCTGCTCGATGAGCCGGTAGGTCTCGGGATGCAGGCGCCCGGTGTCCAGGCTGAAGACCTTGACCTGCTTGTTCAGCTTCCAGGCCATGTCGACCAGCACCACATCTTCGGCGCCGCTGAAGGATATCCACAGGTCATCGCCGAAGTGCTCGAAAGCGAGCTTGAGGATGTCCTGCGGGGACTTGCTGGCATAGGCCGCGGCGAGGGCGGCGACGTCGAAGGCTTGGCTCATGCTTCAGGTTTCCTCATGGCTGGGTGCTGCGTGCACCTCTGTAGGCGGGCGATGGTAGCAAAGGCGTGTTATTCGCCTAAATAACGAAGTTCCATGATGACTATGGGTTTTAGATATAAGGATGTGCCAGCTCGGATTGCGTGTGTCGCGCGCTGCCGCTAGAGTGCCGCCTTCTCCCACTCTTGCCGAGGATGTACTTGTGGAAATCGCCTGTCTTGACCTGGAAGGTGTGCTGGTTCCGGAAATCTGGATCGCCTTCGCCGAAAAAACCGGAATCGATGCGCTCAAGGCGACCACGCGTGACATTCCCGACTATGACGTCCTGATGAAACAGCGCCTGCGCATCCTCGATGAGCATGGCCTGAAGCTCAAGGATATCCAGGACGTGATTGCCACCCTCAAGCCGCTGGACGGCGCGGTGGAGTTCGTCGACTGGCTGCGCGAGCGCTTCCAGGTGGTGATCCTTTCCGACACCTTCTACGAGTTCTCCCAGCCGCTGATGCGCCAGCTGGGCTTTCCGACCCTGCTTTGCCACAAGCTGATCACCGACGAGACGGATCGTGTGGTGGACTATCAGCTGCGCCAGAAGGATCCCAAGCGTCAGTCGGTGATTGCCTTCAAGAGCCTGTACTACCGGGTCATCGCTGCCGGCGATTCGTACAACGACACCACCATGCTCAGCGAAGCGCATGCCGGCATCCTGTTCCATGCCCCGGACAATGTGATCCGCGAGTTCCCGCAGTTCCCGGCGGTGCACACCTATGAAGATCTCAAGCGCGAGTTCCTCAAGGCCTCCAATCGCTCGCTGAGCCTGTAATCTGCGGCGCTCGGTGGTGGGCCGCTCAGAGGTTTTCCAGGCTGCCCAGCAAGACGCTGACCTTGCTGATCGATTCGCGGTATTCGGCCTCGCAGGCCGAGTCCGCGACGATGCCGCCACCCCCCCAGCAGTACGCCTGACCGTCCTCCAGCAGCAGGGTGCGGATGGCAATCGAGCTGTCCATCTCTCCGCGCACATCCAGATAAAGCAGTGAGCCGCAGTAGATGCCGCGTTGGCAGGGCTCCAGTTCGTCGATGATCTGCATGGCGCGGATCTTTGGCGCGCCGGTGATCGAGCCGCCGGGGAAGCTGCCCAGCAGCAGGTCCAGGGCATCCTTGCCGGGCGCCAGACGCGCGGTGATGCTGCTCACCAGATGATGCACGTTGGGATAGCTTTCCAGGCTGAACAGTTCTGGTACGCGCACGCTGCCAGTGGCGCAGCTGCGCCCCAGGTCGTTACGCAGCAGATCGACGATCATCAGGTTTTCCGCACGATCCTTGCTGCTGGCCAGCAATTCACGCGCCGCTGCCTGGTCGCTGCTCGGCTCGCTGCCGCGTGGCCGGGTCCCCTTGATCGGTCGGGTTTCCACCTGGCCCTGGCTGACCCGCAGGAAGCGTTCGGGGGACAGGCTGAGGATGGCGTTGTCACCGCCCAGCGCCAGGTAGCCGGCAAAGGGCGTTGGACAGGCCTGGCGCAGATGCTGGTAGGCCGTCCAGGGCGAGCCACGGTAGGCCGCCTGAAAGCGTTGTGCATAGTTGACCTGATAGCAGTCGCCGGCGGCGATATAGGTCTGGATACGTGCAAAGGCCTGGGCGTACTGCGCGGCGCTTTGCTGGGCCTGGAAAGGTGCCAGCAGCTTGAAGGGTGGCGCAACGTCTGTTGTCGGCTGACTGAACAGGGCAATCAGGCGTTGCTGCTCTGTCTCGTCGAGGGCCGGATGGAACAGCAGTTGACTGCTGCGTTGCTGGTGGTCCGTGATCAGTGCCCAGGCATACAGACCCAGGCTGGCATCCGCCAGTTGCAGATCGCGCGTGCGAGGTGCCAGGCAGTGCTCGATATGTCGGCCAAAATCATAGCCGAGGTAGCCGAGCAGGCCGCCAGCGAAGGGCAGTGCGCAGTCGGCCGGCAGGCTGGCCGGGCCAAGTGACTGCAGGGCCTGGCGCAGCCGTTGGGCAAACTGCGTGGCAGATTCTTCCGCGTGTGGCTGTAGCTGTTGCACAGGCCAGGCGCTCATCAGGTCAAAGCGCGCGGTGCGGCCATGGGGTTGCCCGGCATCCAGCAGGACGGCGCCAGGCGCCTGGCTGAGTCGGCTGAAATAATGGCTGGGGTCGGCCTGGTAAGGCAGGCGGTACAGGCTGCAGCGGGGCATGGGCTGTTCGCAGGCTACGGGAGGGCGATTGTAGGGCGCAGGGCAGGCCTGGCAAAGAGCTTGGCAGCGGTACAGCGTACCGCTGCCGGGTCACTCAGGCCTCGTTGACGTGACCGAACAGGCTTTGCGAGAAGCGCACGCGCTCTTCCGGAGTTTCCGAGACGCCCTGTTTTTTCAGGGTTTCCAGGTGTGCCTCGATGGCCAGGGTGCGTTTGGCCAGGCCGCAGTCGTTGGCGATCTGGATATTCAGGCCAGGGCGGGCGTTGAGCTCAAGAATCAGCGGGCCTTTCTCTTCGTCGAGCACCATGTCCACGCCGATATAGCCTAGCCCGCACAGCTCGTAGCAGCCGGCAGCCAACTTCATGAAGCCGTCCCAGTTGGGCAATTGCACGCCGTCCACGGCGTTGCCGGTATCCGGGTGCTTGCTGATCTTGTTGTTCAGCCAGGTGCCCTTGAGGGTGATGCCGGTGGCCAGGTCGACCCCAACGCCGATGGCCCCCTGGTGCAGGTTGGCCTTGCCGTTGGACTGGCGGGTTGGCAGGCGCAGCATGGCCATCACCGGATAGCCCATCAGTACGATGATGCGGATGTCCGGCACACCTTCGTAGCTGATGCTCTTGAAGATCGGGTCGGGGGTCACCCGGTACTCGATCAGTACGCGGTCGCGGTGGCCGCCCAGCGAGTACAGGCCGGAGAGGATGCTCGACAATTGCTGGTCGATCTCCTCGCGGCTGATGATCTTGCCGGAAACCGACTTGAAGCGATCTTCGAAACGGTCGGCGATCACGATAATGCCGTCACCGCCGGCGCCTTGTGCCGGCTTGATGACGAAGTCGTTATGGCCTTCGACGATGCGCTCGAAGTTGTCGATTTCCTTTTCCGTGGAAATGATCCCGTACAGCTTGGGCACATGGATGCCGGCGGCGATGGCACGTTCCTTGGTGAGGATCTTGTCATCGACGATGGGGTACAGGTGCCGTTTGTTGTACTTCAGCACGTAATCCGCATTGCGCCGGTTGATACCCATGATGCCCTTGGCTTCCAGGGCCTTCCAGCGTTTGATCAGACCGAACATGGCATCAATCCTTGAGGAAGGCTTTGAAACGGAACAGTTCGGTCAGGCGGTAGCCGCGGTAGCGACCCATCGCCAGCATGAACCCGACCAGAATCAGCAGCACGGCGGGGAAGGTGAAGATGAAGTAGGTCAGCTCATCAATGCTCATCAGCAGGTGCGCCAGGGTCGCAGCGATCAGCGTGCCGACGGCCACCTTGAAGGCATGGCTGGCACCGCGCTCTTCCCAGGTAATGGACAGGCGCTCGATGGTCATGGTCAGGATCACCATCGGGAACAGTGCCACCGACAGGCCACGCTCCAGGCCCAGCTTGTGGCTGAGCAGGCTGATGATGGCGATCAGCACGACCACGAAGGTCAGCACGATCGACAGGCGCGGCAGCATCTGTAGCTTGAGGTGCTCCAGGTACGAGCGCAGCGACAGGCCCAGGGCGGTAATCAGGGTGAACAGCAGGATACCGAAGCCCAACTGGGTTTCCCGGAAGGCCAGGGCAATCAGTACCGGGGTGAAGGTACCGAGGGTTTGCAGGCCGCCGAGGTTGCGCAGGATGAGGATTACCAGCACGCCAATCGGGATCATGATCATGATCTGGTAGGTCTGCTGGGTCTGCAGCGGCAGACCGTACAGCGAGTACTCGAGGAACGCTGCATCGGTATTTTCGTCGGTCAGCTTGGCCAGGCGGATGGCATTCATCTCGCTGTTGTTGAGGGTGAAGCTGACTTCGGCCTTCTTGCCGCCGTCCAGGGTGAGCAGTTCATCGGCACCGGTCCACCAGACCAGACGGTCAGCCGGCAGGCCCTGCTCGCCGGTATCCGGGTTGAAGTACAGCCACTTCTCGCCGTTGAAGCTGCGCACCCAGAGTTCCGGGCTTTGCTGCTGGTTGGCGACCAGGCGAATGGTGTGCAGTCGCTCCAGTGGCACGTGGGCAATCGACAGCAGCAGTTCGATGACGCGGGCCTTGTTGGCGGTGGAGTTGTCACCGCCGAGCAGCAGCTTGACGTTGTCGTCGCCCTTGGCGTTGACGCGCTTGATGGTTTCGCTGATGAAGGTCTCGACATCCGCCGAGTGCTGGCGAATGGGTGCCAGCAGGGCTTCGGCGGCGATCTTCTCGGCGCCGGCTACCGGCAGGCTGTCACGGAAGATCGGGCCCTTCTCGATGGGCCGCTCACCGCTGTAGCGCTTGGTCAGCACCAGGCGATAGTAGAGGGTCTGCTTGCCGTTGGCGCGACGGGCCGACCAGGTCACCTTGCGGTTGCCGTTGGCGCGGTTGATGCTCACCCCGTAGTTATTGGAGATGAAGCTCTCGTTGAGGCTCACGTAGTCCTGGTTGAGCGGCGGTACGTACATCTGCAGCTTGACCGGCTCGCGCGGACTGGCCTGGAACTCGATGCGCGCATCGATATTCCACAGGTCATCGGTTTCATCCTCGGTAACCGGGATGCCGAGGACGAAGATCTGGTAGGCGGTGATCGCCACACCCAGGGTCACCAGCAGGGTAATGAGAACTTTCAAGTGAAGCGAGAGCGCGCGCATGCTGTTTACTCGGCAGAGTTGGCGACGGTGGTTGTGCAGTCGGGTTTGCCGGCTGCGTATTTCTGGCTCGGATCAACCAGCGCATCAAAGGTTTCCAGCGCGGTAGAGCCGATCAGCAAGGGGTATTCAAAGGCACTGCGGTCGGTCAGGTTGACCTCGATGCGCCGATAGCTTTCGCCCATGCAGACGTTCACATACACCACCGGGCGGGCGGTGTAGGTTTTGCCCTGCTTGGGATCATAGTCGCCGGCACGGCGCTTGATCTTGCTGATGCGTGCCAGCGGTTTTTCGATCTGTTGCGGTTGTTCACTGTCGGTGGCTACTTCGAAGCGCACCCAGGTCTCTCCATCACGCTTGAAACGCTGGATGTTGCGTGCGCTGAGCGATGCAGTCATCGCCCCGGTATCCAGTTTGGCCGGCAGTTTCATGCCGAAGTCATCCAGCAGCACGTATTCATTGAGACCGTAGATGGTTTTTTCCGTGGCCTGCGCTAGGGAGGGCAAGCAACAGAGGCAGCTAAGCAGGACGGCGAAATAATTGGATTTCATGGTGCCTTGGCTGAGACAGAGTGGCACGTCGAGGCGCCGGACAGACGGGAAGCTGTGTGACAGCTTCTTGATGGCGGTCATTCTAGCAGGGCTTTTTTAGCCGGCACAGGTACTTGCGGCTATCTGCTGAAGGACTTTACGGAGCGTGCCGGTAAAAAGTACCCAGATACATTGTCGACAATCCTAAGGTATTAGTTGACGGGTTGTCGGCTTTGTCCTAGTTTTTGCGCCACGCACTCTTGCAGGTTGTCGACAATATGCATTCAGCCGTAGAGCCTCTGCTGTTACCTGAGACTGATTCGGAAACGCTTTCCGAACACGTCTTCCGGCGTATTCAGGCAGCGATCGTCAAAGGCGAGATCCCGCCGGGCAGCAAGATTTCCGAGCCCGAACTGGCGCGTACCTATGGAATCAGCCGTGGCCCGTTGCGCGAGGCCATTCATCGCCTGGAAGGGCAGAAGCTGCTGGTGCGTATTCCGCATGTCGGTGCGCGGGTGGTTTCACTCAGCCATGCCGAGCTGATCGAGCTCTACGAAATCCGTGAATCGCTGGAAGGCATGGCTTGTCGGCTGGCCGCGCAGCGCATGAGCCAGCAGGAAATCGATGAGCTGCGCCGGGTCCTCGACCTGCATGAGCAGGACGCGGCGTTCAAGGCTGGGGTCGGTTACTACCAGCAGGAAGGCGACTTCGACTTCCACTACCGGATCATCCAGGGCAGCGGCAACCAGACGCTGGTGCGCATGCTGTGTGGCGAGTTGTACCAGCTGGTGCGCATGTATCGCCTGCAGTTTTCCGCCGTGCCCAGTCGGCCGCGTCAGGCCTTCAATGAGCACCACCGCATACTCGATGCCATCGCCGAGCGAGACGGCGAACTGGCCGAGCTGCTGATGCGCCGCCACATCGGCGCTTCAAAACGCAATATCGAGCGTCACTTCGCCATGAGCGCGGGGCAGGGCGCACTTCCCAAGACAGCCAAAACCCGAGGTGAGTCATGAGTCAGCTTTCTCCAGGTCAGCGTTTCCGTCAGGCCCTTGCCGAAGAACAACCCCTGCAGGTGATCGGCGCGATCAACGCCAACCATGCACTGCTCGCCAAGCGCGCCGGCTTCCGTGCCATTTACCTGTCCGGTGGTGGTGTGGCGGCCGGTTCGCTGGGCCTGCCGGATCTGGGAATCAACACGCTGGATGACGTGCTCACCGACGTGCGGCGTATCACCGATGTCTGCGACCTGCCGCTGCTGGTCGACATCGACACCGGTTTCGGGCCGAGTGCCTTCAACATCGAACGCACCATCAAGAACCTGATCAAGGCCGGTGCCGCCGCCGCGCATATCGAGGATCAGGTCGGTGCCAAGCGCTGCGGCCACCGTCCGGGCAAGGAAATCGTCTCCTGCGAAGAGATGGTCGACCGCGTACGTGCCGCCGCCGATGCCAAGACCGACCCGGACTTCTTCCTCATCGCGCGCACCGATGCGATCCAGGCCGAGGGCGTGGACGCGGCCATCGAGCGTTGCCAGCGTTACGTCGAGGCTGGTGCCGACGGCATCTTCGCCGAGGCCGCCTACGACCTGCCGACCTACAAGCGCTTCGTCGATGCCCTGAAGGTGCCGGTGCTGGCCAATATCACCGAGTTCGGTGCCACCCCGCTGTTCACCCGCGATGAGTTGGCCTCGGTGGGCGTAGCCATCCAGCTCTATCCGCTGTCGGCGTTCCGCGCCGCCAACAAGGCCGCCGAGGCGGTGTACACCGCGATCCGCCAGAACGGCCACCAGAAGGACGTGATCGAACTGATGCAGACCCGTGCCGAGCTGTACGACCGCATCGGCTACCACGCCTTCGAGCAGAAACTCGACGCGCTGTTTGCTGCCGGCAAGAAATAACCAGAACCCTGAGGAGATATCCATGAGCACCGAGACCACCCCAGGCTTCAAGCCGAAGAAATCCGTGGCCCTCTCCGGCACTGCCGCCGGTAACACCGCGCTGTGCACCGTAGGGCGCAGTGGCAACGATCTGCACTACCGTGGCTATGACATTCTCGATGTCGCCACGGCCTGCGAGTTTGAGGAAATCGCCCACCTGCTGGTGCACGGCAAACTGCCCAACGTCGCCGAACTGGCCGGCTACAAGGCCAAGCTCAAATCCCTGCGTGGTCTGCCGGCTGGGGTCAAGGTGGCGCTCGAGCAACTGCCGCCCTCGGCGCACCCGATGGACGTGATGCGTACCGCGGTGTCGGTGCTCGGCTGCCTGTCACCGGAGAAGGACGATCACAACCATCCCGGCGCGCGCGACATTGCCGACAAGCTGATGGCCAGCCTGGGCTCGGCACTGCTCTATTGGTATCACTTCAGCCACAACGGCAAGCGCATCGACGTGGAAACCGACGATGACTCCATTGGCGGGCACTTCCTGCACCTGCTGCATGGCGAGAAGCCGCGCGAGTCCTGGGTACGCGCCATGCACACCAGCCTGGTGCTGTACGCCGAGCACGAATTCAATGCCTCGACCTTCACCGGCCGGGTGATCGCCGGCACCGGTTCGGATATGTACTCCTGCATCGCCGGCTCCATCGGTGCGCTGCGCGGGCCCAAGCATGGCGGCGCCAACGAAGTGGCCTTCGAGGTGCAGAAACGCTACGACAACCCGGACGAAGCCGAGGCGGATATCCGTGCTCGCGTAGAGAAGAAGGAAGTGATCATCGGCTTCGGCCATCCGGTCTACACCGTGGCCGATCCGCGCAACAAGGTGATCAAGGACGTGGCACGCCAGCTGTCGGTGGAGCAGGGCAACACCAAGATGTACGACATTGCCGAGCGCCTGGAGAGCGTGATGTGGGATATCAAGAAGATGTTCCCCAACCTCGACTGGTTCAGTGCGGTCAGCTACCACATGATGGGTGTGCCCACCGCCATGTTCACCCCGCTGTTCGTCATCGCCCGCACCTCCGGCTGGTCCAGCCACGTCATCGAACAACGTATCGACGGCAAGATCATTCGTCCCAGCGCCAACTATGTCGGCCCTGAAGACCTGACCTTCGTGCCGCTCAAGGATCGTCGCTAATCATGAACAGTCAATTTCGCAAACCGCTGGCCGGCACCGCGCTGGATTATTTCGATGCACCCGCCGCCGTGGATGCCCTGCAGGCCGGCGCCTGGGCGCGCCTGCCCTATGTCAGCCGGGTGCTGGCCGAGCAACTGGTGCGCCGTTGCGAGCCGCAGCTGCTGAATGACGCGCTGCGCCAGCTCATCGAGCGTAAGCAGGATCTCGACTTCCCCTGGTATCCGGCGCGGGTGGTCTGCCACGACATTCTCGGCCAGACCGCGCTGGTCGACCTGGCCGGCCTGCGCGACGCCATCGCCGAGAAGGGCGGTGACCCGTCCAAGGTCAACCCGGTGGTGCCGACCCAGCTGATCGTCGACCACTCGCTGGCGGTGGAAGCGCCGGGCTTCGACCCGGATGCCTTCGAGAAGAACCGCGCCATTGAGGAGCGCCGCAACGAGGACCGTTTCCACTTCATCGAGTGGACTAAGACCGCGTTCAAGAACGTCGACGTGATCCCGGCCGGCAACGGCATCATGCACCAGATCAACCTGGAGAAGATGAGCCCGGTGATCCAGGCGCGCGGCGGCGTGGCCTTCCCGGACACCTGCGTGGGCACCGACTCGCACACCCCGCACGTGGACGCGCTGGGCGTGATCGCCATCGGTGTCGGCGGCCTGGAAGCCGAGACCGTGATGCTTGGGCATCCGTCGATGATGCGCCTGCCCGACATCGTGGGTGTCAAGCTCACCGGCAAGCGCCAGCCGGGCATCACCGCCACCGATATCGTCCTGGCACTGACCGAGTTCCTGCGCAAAGAACGCGTTGTGGGGGCCTGGGTCGAGTTCTTCGGCGAGGGCGCGGACAGCCTGTCGATCGGCGACCGTGCGACCATCTCCAACATGTGCCCGGAGTACGGTGCCACCGCGGCGATGTTCTACATCGACCAGCAGACCATCGACTACCTCAAACTCACCGGCCGCGAGCCGGAGCAGGTGGCGCTGGTCGAGCAGTACGCCAAGACCCTTGGTCTGTGGGCCACTGCGCTGCAGACCGCCGAATATGAGCGGGTGCTGGAGTTCGACCTGTCCAGCGTGGTGCGCAACATGGCCGGCCCGAGCAACCCGCACAAGCGCCTGCCGACCTCGGCGCTGCATGAGCGGGGGATTGCCGACGAGGCCAAGCTGGCCGCGGCGCGTGCCGAAGAAGCCCAGGGCCTGCTGCCCGATGGCGCGGTGATCATCGCCGCCATCACCAGCTGCACCAACACCTCCAACCCGCGCAACGTGGTCGCCGCCGGCCTGCTGGCGAAGAAGGCCAACGCCCTGGGCCTGGTGCGCAAACCGTGGGTGAAGACTTCCTTCGCCCCGGGTTCCAAAGTCGCCAAGCTGTACCTGGAAGAAGCCGGTCTGCTCAGCGAGCTGGAAAAGCTCGGCTTCGGCATCGTTGCCTACGCCTGCACCACCTGCAACGGCATGTCCGGCGCGCTGGACCCGGTGATCCAGCAGGAAATCATCGACCGCGACCTGTATGCCACCGCGGTGCTGTCGGGCAACCGCAACTTCGACGGGCGCATCCACCCCTATGCCAAGCAGGCCTTCCTCGCCTCGCCGCCGCTGGTGGTGGCCTACGCCATCGCCGGTACCGTGCGCTTCGATATCGAGCAGGACGTGCTGGGTCATGACGCCAATGGCCAGCCGATCACCCTCAAGGACCTGTGGCCGAGCGACGAGGAAATCGACGCCATCGTTGCTGCGAGCGTGAAGCCGGAGCAGTTCAAGCAGATCTACATCCCGATGTTCGATCTGGGTGCCGTCAAGGAAGCCGACAGCCCGTTGTACGACTGGCGACCGATGTCCACCTACATCCGCCGCCCACCGTATTGGGAAGGCGCGCTGGCCGGTGAGCGTACGCTCAAGGGCATGCGGCCGCTGGCGATCCTGCCGGACAACATCACCACCGACCACCTGTCGCCGTCCAACGCCATCCTGCTGGATTCGGCAGCGGGCGAGTACCTGGCGAAGATGGGCCTGCCGGAGGAGGACTTCAACTCCTACGCCACCCACCGGGGCGACCACCTGACCGCGCAGCGTGCGACCTTTGCCAACCCGCAGCTGGTCAACGAGATGGTGGTGGTCGATGGCCAGGTGAAGAAGGGCTCGCTGGCCCGCGTCGAGCCGGAAGGTCAGGTCATGCGCATGTGGGAAGCCATCGAAACCTACATGAACCGCAAGCAGAACCTGATCATCGTCGCCGGTGCCGACTACGGCCAGGGCAGCTCGCGTGACTGGGCGGCCAAGGGCGTGCGCCTGGCCGGGGTCGAGGTGATCGTCGCCGAGGGCTTCGAGCGCATCCACCGCACCAATCTGGTCGGCATGGGCGTGCTGCCGGTGGAGTTCAAGCCGGGTACCACCCGCCTGACCCTCGGCCTGGACGGCACCGAGACCTACGACATCGAAGGCCAGCTGGCGCCGCGTGGCGACCTGACCCTGGTGGTCAACCGGCGCAACGGCGAGGTGCTGCGCGTGCCGGTCACCTGTCGCCTAGACACCGCGGCCGACGTGCGTGTCTACCAGGCCGGTGGCGTGCTGCAGCGCTTTGCCCAGGACTTCCTCGAGTCGTCCCAGGGCTGAGGCATCACCGGGGCGGCAACGCCCCGGTCTTCTTTGAGGAGAATGCTTTATGGCTCATGCAGCCCAGATCAGAATCCCCGCCACCTACATGCGCGGCGGTACCAGCAAGGGTGTGTTCTTCCGCCTGCAGGACCTGCCGGCCAGCTGCCAGGTGCCGGGTGCAGCGCGTGATGCGCTGTTCATGCGGGTGATCGGCAGTCCCGATCCCTATGCCGCGCATATCGACGGCATGGGCGGCGCCACTTCGTCGACCTCCAAGTGCGTGATCCTGTCGAAAAGCACCCAGCCGGAGCACGACGTCGATTACCTGTACGGCCAGGTGTCGATCGACAAGGCCTTCGTCGACTGGAGCGGCAACTGCGGCAACCTGTCCACCGCCGCCGGGGCCTTCGCCATCCATGCCGGGCTGATCGATCCGGCGCGGGTGCCGCAGGATGGCGTGTGCGTGGTGCGCATCTGGCAGGCGAATATCCAGAAAACCATCATCGCCCATGTGCCGGTGAGCAATGGCCAGGTGCAGGAAACCGGCGATTTTGAGCTGGACGGGGTGACCTTCCCGGCCGCCGAGATCGTGCTGGAGTTCCTCGACCCGTCCGATGACGGCGAGGAAGGCGCCTCGATGTTCCCCACCGGCAACCTGGTGGACCAGCTGGAGGTCCCCGGCGTCGGTACCTTCCCGGCCACCCTGATCAGCGCCGGCATCCCCACGGTGTTCGTCAACGCCGCGGACATCGGCTACCAGGGCACCGAGCTGCGCGAGGCCATCAACGGCGATCCGGCACAGCTGGCACGCTTCGAACAGATCCGCGTGGCCGGCGCGCTGCGCATGGGCCTGATCAAGAGTGCCGAAGAGGCCTTGACCCGCCAGCACACGCCGAAGATTGCCTTCGTCAGCCCGCCCAAAACCTACACGGCGTCCAGCGGCAAGACCATCGCGGCCAACGAGGTCGACCTGCTGGTCCGTGCGCTGTCCATGGGCAAGCTGCACCACGCGATGATGGGCACCTGCGCGGTGGCCATCGGCACGGCGGCGGCGGTGCCCGGCACCCTGGTCAACTTGGCGGCGGGCGGTGGCGAACGCGGGGCGGTGCGCTTCGGTCATCCGTCCGGCACCCTGCGCGTCGGCGCTCAGGCGGTGCAGGCCGACGGGCAGTGGACGGTAACCAAGGCGAGCATGTCGCGTTCGGCACGCATCCTCATGGAAGGCTGGGTACGCGTGCCGGGCGACCTGCTGTAACAGGCGGTTATTCGACGAACAGGTCGGTCATCAGTTGCCCGGCCGGGTCATAACGGTACTGCTCGAAGTCCGTCTGGCCCTGTTCGCGCAGGATCTCCTCGTCGATCAGCAGCCGGCCGCTGATGCAGCGGCCGCTGCTGCTGAGGATGGCATGGGCGGCATCGGCCATAATCGCCGGCAGGCGCGCGGCCTTCATCACGGCGGGGCCGCCGGCCTCGAACTCGATGGCCGCGGTGGCAATTACCGTCTTCGGCCACAGCGCGTTGACGCTGATGCCGTATTTCCTGAATTCCTCGTGCATCCCCAGGGTCAGCATGCTCATGCCGTACTTGGTGGTGGTGTAGGGGCCGTAGCTGGCGAACCACTTGGGGTCGAGGTTCAGTGGCGGCGACAGGCTGAGGATATGACCCTGGGTTTTCTTCAGGTAGGGCAGCGCCGCCTGGCTGCAAACCATCACCGCGCGGGTGTTGATCTGGAACATCAGGTCGTAGCGCTTGGGCTCCAGATGCTCAACGCCCTTGAGGCGGATGGCGCCGGCATTGTTGATCAGCGCATCGATACCACCGAAGTGCTCGGCAGCCTGGGCCATGGCCGCTTTCACCGCTTCTTCGTCGCGCACGTCCAGTTGCAGGGGCAGGGCTTGCCCACCAGCGGCGACGATTTCCTCGGCTACCGAGAAGATGGTGCCTGGCAGTTTTGGGTGGGCCTCGGCGCTTTTGGCCGCGACCACGATATTGGCGCCGTTGGCGGCGGCCTTGAGGGCGATCTCGCGACCGATGCCGCGGCTGGCGCCGGTGATGAACAGGGTTTTTCCGTTAAGTGACATAGGGCCTCCAAGGCGGCGCTTGCACAGAAATGGGCAAACCCCGCCCAGGATTTCCTGGCGCGGGGCTTGGTATCAGCCATTGGAATTAAGGTCAGGCTTCGTCGGCTTCGATTTCCACCAGCAACTGGCGGTTCTTGACCTGGTCGCCCTGGCTCACGCCAACCCGGCGGACCACACCGTCCACGCCGGCCTTGAGCGGGTGTTCCATCTTCATGGCTTCCAGCACCACCAGGAGCTGGCCCTTGCTGACGCGCGCGCCTTCCTCGACCAGTACGTCGACGATGGCGCCATCCATAGGGGCCTTCACCGCACCGGAGCTGGCGGCGTTCTGGCCACCGGCCGGTTCGTGGGTCACGTCGGTGAGTTCCAGGTTGCCGAAGTGGCCGAACAGCCACAGGCGGTCGCCATCGTGCTGGTAGGCCTGACGGCGGCGAATACCGTCCTGCTCCAGGGTCAGCCAGCGGCCGTCGCTGGCCAGCAGGCGCAGTTCAATCTGGTTGTCGCCCACGCGGGCGCGCAGCTGTGGCTGGGCGCCGTCGCCGAGCACATCCAGCTCGACACTGTGCTTGTGTTCGCCCTGTTTGAGGATGAAGCGCCACGGCGCGCTGCCGGCACTGCGCCAGCCAGCCAGACCGGACTGGTGGCTGCGGCTGTTGGCCGACTC
Source organism: Pseudomonas fluvialis (assembly GCF_002835605.1). NCBI lineage: Bacteria > Pseudomonadati > Pseudomonadota > Gammaproteobacteria > Pseudomonadales > Pseudomonadaceae > Pseudomonas > Pseudomonas fluvialis. The sequence continues at coordinate 34,188 of NZ_PIYS01000014.1, forward strand.
CTGATAGAGCAGAGCGGCGGCGATGGCCAGCTCGCTGGCGGCCGGCGCCTGCGGGGTCAGGCTTTCGTCGCTGGCAAAGTGCTCGGCGATAAAGGCCGTGGTGGCGTTGCCGGCGGCGAACTCGGGGTTGGCCAGCAGGTTGGCGAGGAAGCGCTGGTTGCCGTTGACCCCCAGCAGCACGCAGTTTTCCAGGGCACGCACCAGCTTGCGCCGGGCGTCCTCACGGGTCGCGCCGTAGGCGATGACCTTGGCCAGCATCGGGTCGTAGAAGGGCGTGACTTCCTGACCTTCGACCAGGCCATGGTCGATGCGGGTGCCTTCCAGCAGTTCCGGCTCCCAACGCAGCACGCAGCCGGTCTGCGGCAGGAAGTTGTGCGCCGAATCCTCGGCGTACAGGCGCACTTCCATGGCGTGGCCGGTGAGGGTGATCTCGTCCTGCGCCAGCGGCAGCGGTTGGCCTTCGGCCACGCGGATCTGCCACGCCACCAGGTCCTGCCCGGTGATCAGTTCGGTGACCGGGTGCTCCACCTGCAGGCGGGTGTTCATTTCCAGGAAGAAGAACTCGCCGCTGGCATCGAGCAGGAATTCCACCGTGCCGGCGCCGACATAGTTGACCCGCGCGGCGGCCTTGACCGCCGCCTCGCCCATGGCGCGGCGCAGCTCGGGCGTCATTACCGGGCAGGGCGCTTCCTCGACCACTTTCTGGTGGCGGCGCTGCACCGAGCAGTCACGCTCACCGAGGTAAACGATATGGCCGTGCTGGTCGCCGAACACCTGAATCTCGACGTGGCGCGGGCGGATCACCGCGCGCTCGAGAATCAGCTCGCCGGAGCCGAAGGCGTTCTGCGCTTCCGAACGTGCGGTGCGGATCTGCTCCTGCAGCTCGCTGCCCTGATGCACCAGGCGCATGCCGCGACCACCGCCGCCGGCGCTGGCCTTGATCATCAGCGGATAGCCGATGCGCTCGGCTTCACGCACCAGGGTCTCGTCGTCCTGGGCCGCGCCCTCGTAGCCGGGAATGCAAGGCACGCCGGCTTCGAGCATGGCGATCTTCGACAGGCGCTTGCTGCCCATCAGGTGGATGGCTTCCACGGTCGGGCCGATGAAGACGATCCCGGCGGCCTCACAGGCGCGGGCGAAGTCGGCGTTCTCGGAGAGGAAGCCGTAGCCGGGGTGGATGGCATCGGCGCCGGTTTTCTGCGCTGCCGCGATGATGTTGTCGATCACCAGGTAGGACTGGTTGACCTGCGCCGGGCCGATGCAGACTGCTTCATCGGCCATATGGACATGGCGGGCACCGGCATCGGCCGAGGAATACACCGCCACGGTGCGGTAGCCGAGTGACTGGGCGGTACGCATGACGCGGCAGGCAATTTCACCGCGGTTGGCGATCAGGATCTTGTGAAAGGCGGGCATGCTGCTGCTCCGTTCGATGTTCTTATTGTGCCCAACGGGCAGCGCGTTTCTGTACGAAAGCCATGGTGCCCTCGATGCCTTCGGCACCGGTGACGGCGGCGGCGAACTGCTCGGCGGCGCGGTCGAGCAGCGGGCCGAGGGCCTCCTCCTCGCTGGCCAGCAACAGGGCCTTGGTCGCCGCATTGGCGCCCGGCGCGCACTGGCGGACCTGGCCGAGGACTTCGCCCAGGCGTTGTTCCAGCCCGGCAGCGGAGGCTTCGCAGTAATGCACCAGGCCCAGACGCAGGGCCTCGGTGCCGTCGAAGCGGGCCGCGGTCAGCGCCAGCCGGCGTGCCTGGGTCAGGCCCACGCGCTTGACCACGAAGGGGGCGATCTGTGCCGGCAGGATGCCGAGGGTGGTTTCCGGCAGGCCGAACTTGCAGGCCTGATCGGCGATGGCGATATCGCTGATGCAGGCCAGACCGAAGCCGCCACCCAGCACCGCGCCTTCGAGCAGCGCGATCACCACCTGCGGTGCCTGCTGGAACTCCTCCAGCATGGCGCCGAAGGCACGGTTCAGCTCGCGGTAGGCGTCGCCGCGCCCTTCACCTTGAGAGCGTGCTCTGGCTCCCGCCATGTCCTTGATGTCGCCGCCGGCACAGAAGTGGCCACCGGCGCCGCGCAGAACAATGGCGCGTACCTCGGCGTTGGCACGTACACTGTCCAGCACCGCGCGTAGCTCACCGACCATGGCCAGGCTCATGGCGTTGCGGCTGTCCGGGCGGTTGAGGGTGACGTGCAGCACGCCACCTTCCAGGTTGAGCAGCAGGGTTTCGCAGTTCGGCAGCTCGGCCATGACGTGCTCCTTACTTCTTTTTGCCGGGCAGAATGCCCATCAGCTTGCAGATGATACCCAGCATGATTTCGTCGGCGCCGCCGCCAATCGACACCAGACGCACGTCGCGGTAGGCGCGGGAAACCGGGTTGTCCCACATGAAGCCCATGCCGCCCCAGTACTGCAGGCACGAGTCGGTGACTTCGCGGCCTAGGCGGCCGGCCTTGAGCTTGGCCATGGAGGCCAGCTTGGTCACGTCACGGCCTTTGATGTACATCTCGGTGGCCTGGTAGACGAGGGCGCGCAGGGCTTCGATTTCGGTCTGCAGTTCGGCCAGACGGAAGTGGATGACCTGATTGTCGATCAGCGGGTTGCCGAAGGTGTGGCGCTGCTTGCAGTACTCGATGGTGCTGTCCACGCAGTGCTCCAGGCCCTTGATCATGTTGGCCGCGCCAAACAGACGCTCTTCCTGGAACTGCAGCATCTGCATCATGAAGCCGGCGCCTTCGTGGCCGATGCGGTAGCGCTGCGGTACGCGCACGTTGTCGAAGAACACCTGCGCGGTTTCCGAGCTGCGCATGCCGAGCTTGTCCAGGTGCGGGCTGACGGTGATGCCCGGGGTGTTCATCGGCACCATGATCAGCGACTTGTTGACGTGCGGCTTTTCGTCGCTGGTGTTGGCCAGCAGGCAGATGAAGTCGGCCGACGGGGAGTTGGTGATCCACATCTTGCTGCCGTTGATCACGTAGTCATCGCCGTCCTTGCGCGCGGTGGTCTTCAGACCGGCCACGTCGGAGCCGGCGCCGACCTCGGAGACGCCGATGCAGCCGACCATGTCGCCGGCAATCGCAGGCTTCAGAAACTCTTCGCGCAGCTCATCGGAACCGAAGCGGGCCAGGGCCGGGGTGCACATGTCGGTCTGCACGCCGATGGACATCGGGATGCCGCCGCAGCGGATGGTGCCGAACTCTTCGGCGGCGACGATGGAGTAGCTGTAGTCCAGGCCCATGCCACCGAACTTTTCCGGCTTGGAGATGCCCAGCAGGCCCAGATCACCGGCCTTCTTGAAAATTTCGTGGATCGGGAAGCGGCCGTCCTTTTCCCATTCGTCGACGTGCGGATTGATTTCCTTGTCGACAAAGTTGCGTACGGTGCGGCGGAGTTCTTCGTGTTCCTGGGTGAAGATCATCTTGTTGTTCTCCTGCGATCTCGAATGAAAGGTGGGCGACCGGCTCAGAGCCGGGCTACGCCGAAGGTGTTGGGTTTGAGCGGCCGTACCGCGGCCTCCGCGCAGATGTCGAGCAGAAAGCCCAGCAGCTTGCGCGTGTCACGCGGGTCGATCAGGCCGTCGTCCCACAGGCTGGCAGTGCCGTAGAGCGCGGTGGATTGGCTGTCGAGTTTCTGCGCAGTGACTTGCTCGAGCATGTCGAGCATTTTCGGATCGGCTTCCTTGCCTTCCTTGCGGTGCTTGTCCTCGGTGACGATGCGCAGCACCTTGCCGGCCTGAGCGCCGCCCATCACGGCGGTCTTGCTGTTGGGCCAGGCGAAGATGAAGCGCGGGTCGAGGCCGCGGCCGCACATGGCGTAGTTGCCGGCGCCGTAGGAGCCGCCGACGACGATGGTCAGCTTCGGCACGCTGCAGTTGGCCACGGCCTGGATCAGTTTGGAGCCGTGCTTGATCACGCCGTTCTGCTCGGACTCGGTGCCGACCATGAAGCCGGTGGTGTTGTGGAAGAACAGGATCGGCGTGTTGCTCTGCTCGCACAGCTGGATGAACTGGGCGGCTTTCGCCGCGCCGCGCGGGGTGATCGGGCCGTTGTTGCCGATAAAGCCGCAGGGCTGGCCTTCGATCTGCAGGTGGCCGCAAACGGTCTGGCTGTCGAACTCGTTCTTGAAGTCGAGGAACTCGGAGCCATCGGCGATACGGGCGATGATTTCGCGCACGTCATAAGGCTTCTTGGCATCGGCCGGGACGATGCCCAGTAGTTCCTCGGCCGGGTACAACGGCTCGCGCCAGGTGCGTTTCTCACGAGCGGGCAGTTGTTGGTTCCACGGCAGCATGCCGACGATCTCGCGAGCCAGGCGTACGCCATCGGCGTCGTTCTCGGCCAGGTATTCGGCGGTGCCAGCGACCTGGGCATGCATCTCGGCACCGCCCAGTTGCTCGTCGGTGGCCACTTCACCGGTGGCGGCCTTGAGCAGGGGCGGGCCGGCGAGGAACATCTTGGCCTTGCCGCGCACCACCACCACGTAGTCGGACAGGCCCGGCTGGTAGGCGCCGCCGGCCGTGGAGGAACCGTGCACCACGGTGATCTGCGGCAGGCCCATGGCCGACATGCGCGCCTGGTTGGCGAAGCCGCGTGCACCTTCGACGAAGATGTCGGCGGCATAGTTGAGGTTGGCGCCGCCGCTTTCCGCGAGGGTCACCACCGGCAGTTTGTTCTCGAAGGCGATCTGCTGCAGGCGCAGGGATTTCTTCAGGCCGGTGGGGGAGATGGTGCCGCCCTTGATCGCGCTGTTGTTGGCGATCACCAGGCTGCGCACGCCGGCGATGTAGCCGATGCCGGCGATGATGCCGCCGCCGGCCATGCTGCCGTCCTTGTCGTCGTGCAGCTTGTAGCCGGCCAGCGAGGACAGCTCGAGGAACGGTGCGCCCGGATCGAGCAGCAGGTTCAGGCGCTCGCGTGGCAGCAGCTGGCCACGGCGCTCGAACTTGGCCTTGGCCTCATTGGCCTTGTCCAGCACCTTCTGCTCCACGTCGCGGAAGCTGGCGATGGCGGCAAGCATGGCCTCGCGGTTTTGCGCGAAGCCTTCGCCGTGAACGTCGATTTCCGACTGAATGACAGGCATCGGGTTACTCCTTGAACACGTCGGGCAAATAGGCCCGGTGGAAGCCGTTGTAGGACTCGCTGGATTTCGCCTTGCCCAGGGTCCAGGCGCGGGTGCCCTGGCTGGCGGCGCCATCGATGCGGATGGTATTGCCGCTGATGAAGTTGGCGCCGGGGGTGAGCAGGAAGACGATGGCCGAGGCCACCTCCGACTCGCTGCCGATGCGCTGCAGCGGCACGTGATCCTTGAGGTTGCGGATCATGTTCTTCATGGATTCCGGGTAGGTATCCATGCCGCTGGAGGCAATCCAGCCCGGCGCCACGGCATTGACCCGCACGCCCGAATGGCCCCACTCATAGGCGGCGGTCTTGGTGAAGTTCTCCATGCCAGCGCGGGCAGCACCGGAGTGGCCCATGCCGGGCATGCCGCCCCACATATCGGCGAGCATGTTGACGATGCTACCGCCGGTCTTGCTCAGGCTCTGCAGGTAGACTTCCTTGGCCACGAGGAAACCGCCGACCAGGTTGGTCCGTACCACCGTCTCGAAGCCTTTCTGGTTGATGCCGATCAGCGGGGCCGGGAACTGGCCGCCGGCGTTGTTGACCAAGTGATGGATGGGGCCGTGCTCGGCGAGCACTGCCTTGACCATGACCTTGACCGCTTCCTCGTCACGGATGTCGCACACCTGGAAACTGGCCTGGCCGCCGTCTTCGAGGATTTCGCCGCAGGTCTTTTCCAGCTTTTCCAGCTTGCGGCCGACCAGCACCACCTGGGCGCCCAGGTGAGCCAGTTCGTGGGCCACGCAGCGGCCGATACCGCTGCCGCCACCGGTGACCAGGATGGTCTGGCCGCTGAACAGGCCGGGCTTGAATACGGAGTCGTAACTCATCGTGCGTGTTGTCCTTACAGGCTGTCAGCCAGTGCACGCGGCACCGGAATCGGGAATTCCAGCAGCTGCTGGGCGAAGGCCTTGCCCTGCGGATCGATGCGCAGGCTGGCCACGCCGCCGCCACCCAGGGCGTTTTCCAGCAGGAAGTTCAGGCTGTGGCTGCCCGGCAGGTGCCAGCGGCTGACCTTGCCGCTCTGGCCGTCGAGTACATGCGCCATCCATTGCGCCACGGCGCCTTCGGAGAGCGCAGCCGCGATCCACGCCAGATACTCGGGCTTTCTGGCCATCACGCCGATATTGCTGTGGTTGCCTTTGTCACCGGAGCGGGCCACGGCCAGCTTGACCAGCGGTACCGTTGCATCGGCGCTGCCGGCCGGGGCGGGCAGGGCAGCCTCGCTGGCGATCTGGGCCGCGTCGAACACGGCGACTTCCGGCAGGGTGACCGGCTGGCGCTCGTTGTTGATTTCGATCTCCAGCGCGCAGGCGCTCTTGTCGACCAGAAAGCTGAACAGGCGGATCACCGGGTACACGGTGGGGCGCCCGCCGACGATGCCGGTCAGGCCGGGCGCCATTCCGGTGGCCGCCTGGGCGATCTCGCGGGAGAACAGGATCAGCGCTTCCTTCTTGGCGTGGCGCACGCCGAGCTTGACCACCACTTCGCGGGTGTCAGCGCGCTGGCCGCGCGGGCCATAGGTGGCTTCGCTGCCCAGCAGCTCGATGCACACTTCCTTGTAGGGGCCCCAGCCGCGCTCGGCGAACATCTCTTCGGTCTTGTTGATGATCGCCTGGCTGACCCGTTCGGCCTTGGCTACCGCATCGATACCGGCCAGCAGGCAGCTGGCGGTGCAGCGGAAGCCGTCCGGGTGGGTGGCGCTGACCTTGTACTGGTCGGTCGGCGGCAGGCCCTTGGCGCCTTTCAGCTCGACGCGGTTGGCGCCGACCTGGGTCAGTTCAACGCCGGTGAAGTCACAGACCACATCGGGCAGGTAATAGGCGCGCGGGTCGCCGATCTCGTAGAGCATCTGCTCGCCCACCGACAGGGTGGAGATCAGTCCGCCGCTGCCCTCGGGCTTGGCGACCACGAAGCGGCCATCGGCCTGCATCTCGACGATCGGGAAGCCGATATGTTCGTAGTCCGGCACGTCGCGCCAGTCGGTGAAGTTGCCGCCAGTGCACTGTGCGCCGCATTCGATGATGTGGCCGGCCAGCGCGGCCTGGGCCAGCTTGTCGTAGTCCGTCCAGGCCCAGCCGAATTCATGCACCAGCGCGGCGCTGACCACCGCGCTGTCGACCACGCGGCCGGTGATGACGATATCCGCGCCGGCTTCCAGCGCGGCGACGATGCCGGGGGCGCCCAGGTAGGCATTGACCGACACGCACATCGGCGGCAGCGGGGCGCCGCTGAACATCTCGGTGGTGCCGGCCTTGGCCAGCTCGCCCAGCTTGGGTTGCAGGTTGTCGCCATGCAGCACGGCGATCTTCAGACTCACCCCGGCTTTGTCGCAGGCGGCGGCCAGGGCGGCGGCGCAGGCGCTCGGGTTGACCCCGCCGGCGTTGCTCACCACGCGGATCTTCTTCTGCGCGATCTCGCCGAGCAGCGGCGCCATCACCTCGACGAAGTCGGTGGCGTAGCCTTCGTCCGGCTTCTTCATGCGCGCGCCGGCCATGATCGACATGGTCACCTCGGCGAGGTAGTCAAACACCAGGTAATCCAGTTCGGCGCTGCGAACCAGTTGGGCGGCGGCAGTGGAGGTGTCGCCCCAGAAGGCGGAGGCGCAGCCGATGCGTACGGTTTGGGTCATTGGAGTTATCCGCAACACATGAATAGGGTGAAGTGAACACTACCAAGCAAGCGCTTGGTTGAAAAGAGGGTGTGGCAATTTAATCCAAGCGCTTGCTTGGTTGGCTGCCTGCGCCTAGAGTGCGCGGCATCAGCAGTATGAGGCCCAAGACATGAGTCTGGATGAGCAGAAAGCCCGTGAGGTCATGCAGCAACTGGTGGCCAGCGGCCAGGTCACCGACCCCGAGAGTGCACGCGGCAAACTGCTGCAAACGGCTGCACACCTGTTTCGCAGCAAGGGTTATGAGCGCACTACGGTGCGTGATCTGGCTGGCGCGGTGGGTATCCAGTCGGGGAGCATCTTTCATCACTTCAAGAGCAAGGATGAGATCCTCCGTTCGGTGATGGAGGAGACCATTCGCTACAACACGGCATTGATGCAGGCCGCGCTGGCCGATGCGCAGGATATTCGCGGGCGCGTACTGGCGCTGATTCGTTGTGAGCTGCAGTCGATCATGGGCGGTACCGGCGAAGCCATGGGCGTGCTGGTGTACGAATGGCGTTCGCTGTCCGACGAGGGGCGTACCTATATTCTCGGTCTGCGTGACACCTACGAGCAGCTCTGGCTGCAGGTGCTGAACGAGGCACGGGATGCCGGGTTCTTCCATAGCGATCCGTTCATCATGCGCCGCTTGCTGACCGGTGCGTTGTCTTGGACAACCACCTGGTTTCGTGCCGATGGCCCGATGAGCCTGGACCAGTTGGCAGAGGAAGCCCTGGCGCTGGTCATCAAGGAACGCTGAACTGGCAAACGGCTGGCACTGCGCTAGCCTGACACTTCAGGCGTCCTCATTGATCAGTTGAGGTTTTGATGTCGTTACCCTGGCGCGGGCTGAAGCCGGTGGGCTTGGCCCTCATGCTGTTGTTCCATTCCCTGCAGGCACTGGCCGAACCACAGGATGTGCGTGTCGGCGCCTACCATTTCCCGCCCTATGTCGAGCATCCGGAGCGTGCCGGTGCTGCCGGCCTGTTGCCGGAGCTGCTGGTCTTGCTAAATCGCCAGCAGGCTGACTTTCGCTTCCACTTGGTGCCGACTTCGGCTACCCGGCGCTATCAGGACATGGCACGCGGGCGTGTCGACCTGATGTTTTTCGAGTCGTTGCGCTGGGGTTGGCAGACGCAGCCGGTGCAAACTGTCGATCTGCTGATCGAGGATGCCGAGGTGTATGTGGCCAAGGCCATGGCCGGGCGTGATCAGCGTTATTTCGATGATTTCACTGGCAAGCGCATGGCCCTGTACAGCGGCTACCACTATGGCTTTGCCGGCTTCAACGCCGACCAGGAACAACTACGTCAAACCTTCCAGGCGGTGTTGACCTACTCGCACGACAGTAACCTGCTGATGGTACAGCGCGGTCGTGTCGATCTTACCGTGGTGGCGCGTTCTTACCTGGCCCTGTACCTGACCCGGCACCCGCAGCTACGTCAGGCCCTCTTGGTATCAGAGCGCGCCGATCAGTATTACCAGCATCAGGCATTGCTGCGGGCGCAAGCACCGATCAGTAGCACACAGCTCAGTCAATTGCTCGAACAGCTGCGGGGCACGGCCGAATATGCTGCCTTGCTGGCGCGCTACGACCTGCAGGCGCGTTAACCACGCTAGGCCTGTTCGTCGCGATCGGCCTGGGCGTTGCGCTGGCGTATGCGCTCAAGTTGCTCGGGTGTGAGGTCGATCTTGCGGGCGCTGTCGCGTAGCAGCAGCAGGTTGCCGATGATCGCGCCGAGGGCCAGGGCGATGATCAGCCAGGCATACCAAGGCATGCTGTTCTCCTTGAGGGCGATTGATGGCCTGTGCAGTGTTGCAGAGATCAGGCCGACTACGCCAGCCGGCTACAGCTACAGGTAATTGAGCAGGATATCGTCATACAGGCTTGGGCCGATCTTGCCGGGTAGGCGGCGTACACGATCGAGGGCTTCCTGTAGCTGGCGTACCTGCTGATCATCGGTCTGTGGATGAAAGGCGTACCACAACTCACCTTCCTGCAGCACGTGGACTACTTCGAAATCCTCCGGGTCCAGGCGCACATTGCGCAGGAACCAGCGTGCCACATGCTCGTCGTAGGCCCACAGGTCGATGCGTCCGGCATGCAGCTGGCGGGCCAGGGCATCGGCGCTGGATGAACGCTGCAGTTGCTGGCGTGGCACGCCGACGCGCAGGCTGGCGACTTCGCCGATATCCTCGGGCACTACGCCGATGCGGTATTGCCTGAGCTGTTGTGGATCATCGATGCGGATCTGCCGGCTTTTCAGGGCGAGCAGTACGACCCGGGTCGCACAGATAGGGCCTGCCCATTTGAAGAGTGTTTCACGCTCGGCGCTGCGTGTGGTGGAAAACAGCACGCTGCCAGGCTCCTGCAGGGCCATGCGGTAGGCGCGAGGCCAGGGCAGCAAGCGGATCTGGCTGCGCGTCACCGGCCGGGCGCTGCCCTGGGTGGCGCTGACCAGCAAATCCACGGCAATGCCGCGCAGCACGTTGCTGTCGCTGTAGTTGTAGGGGGGAAAGGATTCGGTCAGGTAATGCAGCACCGGCGGTTCAGGTTGTGCGGCCAACAGGACGCCGGATAGTGTAAGACCGAGCAGGAACAGGGTTGGGCGGGTAAGCATGGGCGTCCTCCTTGGCCGTTGTCGGGCTGATTAACAGCATAGTTGCCTGGGCGCTGGCCTGCCTTGCGCCGGTCGGCACTCCGGCCTGCTAGAATGCCCAGCGTTTTTTTGCCGAGAGCTGTCCATGTCCTGCCAGTCCCCCCTCATCGTCGCCCTTGATTTCCCCAACCGCGAAAGCGCCATGGCGCTGGCTACCCAGTTAGATCCGCAGCAATGCCGGGTCAAGGTCGGCAAGGAGCTGTTCACCCGCTGCGGCCCGGCTATCGTCGAGGACCTGCAGGGGCGCGGCTTCGAGGTATTCCTTGACCTGAAATTCCACGATATTCCCAATACCACGGCCATGGCGGTACGTGCCGCCGCCGAGCTGGGTGTGTGGATGGTCAATGTGCACTGCAGTGGAGGGCTGCGCATGATGGCGGCCTGCCGCAACGAGCTGGACAAGCTCGCCGGGCCACGCCCTTTGCTGATCGGAGTGACCGTACTGACCAGCATGGAACGCGATGACCTCGTGGGTATCGGCCTGGATGTGCTGCCGCAGGCGCAGGTGTTGCGTCTGGCCAGCCTGGCTGCCGAGGCTGGCCTGGATGGCCTGGTCTGTTCCGCCCAGGAAGCACCGGCCTTGAAGCAGACCCAGCCACAGCTCAAACTGGTCACACCGGGCATTCGCCCCGCCGGCAGCGCCGCGGATGACCAGAAGCGTATTCTCACGCCGGCCCAGGCGTTGCTCGCTGGTGCCGACTACCTGGTGATCGGTCGGCCAATCAGCCAGGCGAGTGATCCGGCCCAGGCGCTGGCAGGGGTGCTGGCCGAGCTGCGCTGAGCCGCTCAGGGCGCGCATGATCAATGCGCCGCATGGTCCGGCCATTACCCGGCTGATGATGCTGCCGATGCCAGGCCCGGCATGACTAGACTGCAGGGGTTTTTTACTCAATGCAGAGGATCATGCAATGGCGATGAAGTTTTCCGGGCAGGTCGCCCTGGTGACGGGGGCAGCAGCAGGAATTGGCCGGGCCACGGCGCTGGCCTTTGCCGGCGAAGGGCTCAAGGTAGTGCTGGCTGACCGCGATGCGCACGGTGGCGAGGAAACTGCCGAGCTGATTCGTGCTGCCGGCGGCGAGGCTTTTTTCCAGGCATGCGACGTGACTTGCGCTGAGCAGGTCAAGGCGCTCATCGAGGCCGGCAAGGCGCGCTACGGTCGCATTGACTATGCCTTCAACAATGCCGGTATCGAGATCGAACAGGGGCGTCTGGGCGAAGGCAACGAAGAAGCCTTCGACGCCATCATGGGCGTCAATGTCAAAGGTGTCTGGCTGTGCATGCGCGAGGAACTGAACCTGATGCTTGGCCAAGGCGGCGGGGTCATCGTCAATACTGCGTCGGTGGCCGGGGTCAATGCGGCACCGAAGATGAGTATCTACAGCGCTTCCAAGCATGCGGTGATTGGCCTCAGCAAGTCGGCGGCCATCGAATACGCCAAGAAGAACATCCGCGTCAATGCGGTATGCCCGGCGGTGATCGATACCGAAATGTTCCGCCGTGCCTATCAGGCTGATCCGAAGAAAGGCGAATTTGCTGCCGCCATGCACCCGGTGGGGCGCATTGGTAGCGTCGAAGAAGTGGCCATGGCGGTGCTTTACCTGTGCTGTGACCAGGCGGCCTTTACCACCGGGCATGCCTTGGTGGTCGATGGCGGAGCGACGGTCATCTGAGTCCTTCGGGGCTTGCCAGGCGCCTGTTCAGGCGCCTTTTTTCTGCGCGTTGCCGGGTAGCAGGAGTAGGCACAGCAGCCCGGCGGCCAGGCCCCAGAATGCCGAGCCGATCCCCAGCAGGGTCATGCCCGAGGCGCTGACCAGAAAGGTCAACAGTGCCGCTTCGCGTTCGCTCGGCTCGCTCATCGCCTGGGTCAGGCCGCCGCTGATCGAACTGAACAGCGCCAAAGCGGCAATGGACAGGATCAGTGCACTCGGCAGGGCGCTGAACAGTGCCGCCAGCGTCGCTCCGAAAACCCCGGCAATGGCGTAGCACAGCCCGCAACAGACGGCAGCCGTATAGCGTCGGTGGGGGTCTTCGTGGGCTTCCGGACCGGCGCAGAGTGCAGCACTGATGGCCGCCAGATGGATGCCATGGCTGCCGAAGGGCGCCAGCAGAAGCGAAGCCAGACCGCTGCTGGTCAGCAAGGGGGAAGCCGGTACGTCGTAGCCGTTGGCGCGCAATACGGCCATACCGGGCAGGTTTTGCGAGGTCATGGCGACGACGAACAGCGGAATACCGATGCTGATCGTCGCCGCCAGCGAGAAGCTGGGGGTGGTCCAGTGCGGGGTCGCCAGCTGTAGCTGGAACCTATCGAAGTTCAGCAAGCCGAAACAGCCGGCCAGCAGGCTGCCGGTCAGCAGGGCAACGAGTACGGCGTAGCGTGGCCACAGGCGTTTGCCGAGCAGGTAGGCGAGCAGCATGGCGATGACTAGGACGGGCTGCTGTTCGGCGGCTACGCAGATTTCCAGGCCGATCTTGAACAGCACCCCAGCCAGCAGGGCGGCGGCTAGCGAGCCGGGGATACGCCGCATGAGACGATCAAAGCTGCCGCTCAGGCCGATCAGCACGATCAGTGCGGAGGCCAGTATGTAGGCACCGATGGCTTCCCCGTAGGGCACTTGCGGCAGGCTGCTGACCAGCAGTGCGGCGCCTGGCGTCGACCAGGCGATCATTACCGGTGCCCGGTAGCGCAAGGACAGGCCGATGCAGCACACGGCCATGCCGATCGACAGGGCGGCGATCCATGAGGAAATTTGCCCGTTGCTCAAGCCGGCTGCCTGGCCCGCCTGAAACATCAGGACCAGCGAGCTGGTGTAGCCGGTGAGCATGGCTATGAAGCCGGCGATCAGGGTGCTGGGGGCTGAGTCGCGCCACAGGCGCTGCAAAAACGGCATGCTCATAGGCTACGCTCGGCGAGGATGGGGTAGAGCGACAGTACCAGCAGCATGGCCATGCCATGGTTGAACAGACGCCGTTTGCGCGAGTCCTGCAACAGCTTGCGTAGCAGGCTGCCGGCCACGGTCCAGAGACCTACGCTGGGCCCGTTGACCAGGGCGAACAGCGGGGCCAGCAGCAACAGATTGCCGAGGAAATCCTCTTGGGGGATGTAGGTGCCTATGGCGGTGATCGCCATGATCCAGGCCTTGGGGTTGATCCACTGGAAGGCCGCGGCCTGGACGAAGGTAAAGGGCTTTCCGGGGGCTGCGCCGCTGTCGCTCGGCGCGACGCTGCGGGCGATCTTCCAGGCCAGGTACAACAGGTAGGTCGCGCCGCCCCAGGCCAGCAGCGCGTGCAGCAACGGCCAGCGCTGGAACAGCTGGCCCAGACCCAGGCCGACAGCCAGCACCAGTAGCATGAAACCCAGGCTGACCCCGAGCATGTGTGGCACGCTGCGGCGCAGGCCGAAATTCACGCCGCTGGCCAGCAGCATCATATTGTTAGGCCCCGGGGTGACCGAGGTGACAAAGGCAAACAGGACAAAGGCCAACAGCAGTTCTGGGGTCATGACAGGCTCCGCGACAGCAGGCAAGCCTAGGCGTTGAGCGTGCCGGACGTCACGGTACAGTCAGCGGGTCAGTGAGCCGTACAGTCACGAGCCGACGTTGCGACCGTGGGCCAGGGCCAGATTGACCTTCAGCCAGCCCTGCACGGCGTCTTCGCCCACCTCGGCGAAGACGCGTTGCAGCAGGCGTGCCTGCTCACGGCGCAGGGCCTGTTCCAGGCGTGCACCTTCGGCGGTAAAACCGAGCAGGCGCTTGCGTTTGTCATCGGAGGCCGCCTCGCTCTGCACCAGATGCATTTCCATCAGCTGGCGCAGGGGCGTATTGAGTGCCTGCTTGCTCACCCCCAGGTAGCCAAGTAGTTCCTTCATGCTCAGTCCCGGGTACTTGGCGATGAAGAACAGGATGCGGTGATGCACGCGCGACAGCCCTCGGCGCGCGAGCATTTCGTCCGGCTTGGCGGTGAAGGCCTGGTAGCCGAAGAAGAAGGCTTCCATGGCGGCCTGTTGCACCTGTGGATTTTTTAGGTCAGGCATATTGACGTATCCCTGGGTGGCGGCGTAGTTTCGGTCAATCAGTTTGACTCATCTTTCTTGTCTTTTGCACCCAGGTATTTCCATGGCCTTCTCCGAACGCATCGCCCGCCTGAAAAGCTCCCTGATCCGTGAAATCCTCGCTGCCGCGCAGCGCCCGGAAGTCATGTCCTTTGCCGGCGGCTTGCCCGCCGAGCCGATGCTGCCGAAGGTGGAGTGGGACGAGATGCCGGCGGCGCTGAGCCAGTACGGCATGAGCGAAGGCGAGCCGGCACTGCGTGAGGCGATTGCCGCCGAGGCGCGCCGCCTTGGTGTGCCCTGCGATGCCAGTCAGGTGCTGGTGACTTGCGGTTCGCAGCAAGCGCTCGATCTGGCCAGCAAGCTGTTCATCGATCCGGGTACCGAGATTCTGCTCGAGGCGCCGACCTACCTGGCCGCACTGCAGTCCTTCCAGCTGTTCGGTGCCGATTGCCTGACCGTGCCACAAGAGGCTGATGGCCCTGATCTGGCCGTGCTGCGCGAGCGGCTGCAGCAGCACAAACCGGCTTTCGCCTACCTGATCCCGACTTTCCAGAATCCGTCTGCGGTGCGTTACAGCGAGGCCAAGCGGGATGCCGTGGCGGCGCTGCTGGATGAATTCCAGGTCACCCTGATCGAGGATGAACCCTATCGCGAGCTGGTATTCGACCAGGCGGACGCTACGCCGATTGTCAGCCGCCTCAAACGGGCCAGCTGGATCTATACCGGCACGCTGTCCAAGACCCTGCTGCCGGGCTTGCGCGTCGGTTTCCTGATCGCCACGCCGGATCTGTTCCCTTATCTGCTGCGCTTGAAGCAGGCGGCCGACCTGCACACCAACCGTATTGGCCAGTGGCAGGCGTTGCAGTGGCTGGGCACGGACAAGTACCGCGCGCACCTGGCCGAGTTGCGCGACTTCTATCGCCTGCGTCGTGATGCCATGCAGGTTGCGCTGGAGGAGCACTTCAGCGACCTGGCGACCTGGCAGGTGCCGCAGGGCGGGCTGTTCTTCTGGCTGACCCTCAAGCACAAGCAGGACACTCGCCAGCTGCTGGCGGCGGCCATGGCCGAACAGGTGGCGTTCATGCCGGGTGAGCCGTTCTTCGTTGATCCCGAGGCCAATCCGGGTTATCTGCGGCTGAACTTCAGCCACGTTCCGCCGGAAAAGCTGTCTGAGGGCCTGCGCCGCCTGGCGGCGGTGATCCGTCGGGCGCAGGGAGTGTGCTAGCCATGCTCAAGGTCTATGGCGATGAGCGTTCCGGTAACTGCTACAAGGTCAAACTGCTGCTGAACCTGTTGCAGCAGGATTACCAGTGGCAGGCTGTCGATGTGCTCAAGGGCGAAACGCGCAGCGCCGAGTTCCTGGCCAAGAACCCCAACGGCAAGATTCCTCTGCTGGAGCTGGAGGATGGCAGCTTTCTCTGGGAGTCCAATGCCATCCTCAACTACCTGGCCGACGGCACGGCCTGGATTCCGCACGAGCCGCGTTTGCGTACACAAATGCTGCAATGGCAGTTCTTCGAGCAATACAGCCACGAACCCTATGTCGCTACCGCGCGCTTCATTCGCCTGTTCCAGGGCTTGCCGGATGAGCGTCGCGATGAATACGCGCAGTGCCTGTTGGGCGGCGACAAGGCCTTCCGGGTGATGGAGCAGCAGTTGCAGCGCACGCCGTTTCTGGTCGGGGAGCAGTACACCCTGGCGGATATTGCGTTATATGCCTACAGCCATGTGGCCGAGCAGGCGGGTTTTACGCTGCACGCTTATCCGGCCGTACGCGCCTGGCTGGCACGGGTTGCCAGCCAGCCCGGGCACCTGGCCATGGCCTGTTAGGCGAAGCGTTGCTCCAGATAGGCGATGATCGCCTTGGACTCGTAAAGCCACTGGCTCTGGCCGTTTTCTTCGATGCGCAGGCAGGGCACCTGGATCTTGCCACCCTGTTCGGCCAGTGCCTGGCGATGCTCGGCGTTGTTTTTGGCATCACGCAGAGCAACCGGCACATTCAGGCGATGCAGGGCGCGGCGTGTCTTCACGCAAAACGGGCAGGCGTGAAACTGGTAGAGGGTCAAGTGCTGGGCGGCCTGTTCGACTTCGGCCTGGGCCTGTGGTGTGCGCTGTTGCTTGCGTGGGCGGGTCAGCAGGTCGAGCAGTACGATAAGTTGGCCAAGGGCCAGGCGTAATGTCTTGATAAGCATGATCACTCCTGGTTAGCGACGAATCAGGCTGAGAAATTCACTGCGTGTAGCTGGGTTGTCGCGGAATTCACCGAGCATGACCGAGCTGACCATGCTGGAGTTCTGCTTTTCCACACCGCGCATCATCATGCACATGTGCTGGGCTTCGATAACCACGGCTACGCCGAGTGCGCCGGTCACCTGCTGGATGGCATCGGCAATCTGCCGGGTAAGGTTTTCCTGGATCTGCAGGCGCCGCGCATACATGTCGACGATGCGCGCTACTTTGGATAAGCCCAGCACCTGGCCATTGGGAATGTAGGCAACCTGGGCCTTGCCGATGAAGGGCAGCAGGTGATGCTCGCACAAGGAGTACAGCTCGATGTCGCGCACCAGCACCATCTCGCTGTTGTCCGAGCTGAACAGCGCGCCGTTGGTGACCTCCTCAAGGCTTTGCTGGTAGCCGCGGCACAGGTACTGCATGGCCTTGGCGGCACGCTTGGGGGTATCGCGCAGGCCCTCACGAGCCGGGTCTTCACCCAGTTGTTCAAGGATGGCGTGGTAATGCTGTTGCAGGGGCATGGCAGGGGTCTCTGGCAATACGGGGCGGGTGCGGCAGGCGGACGACTTATTCGTCGCGCCCTTCGAGCATGCTGCGCTTGAGCAACACATAGAGTGCGCCGGTGCCGCCATGACGCGGCAGGCAGGAGGTGAAACCGAGTACTTGCGGATGCTGGCGCAACCAGGTGTTGACGTGGCTCTTCAGCAAGGGCTTGCGGCCATCGAGGCGCGCGGCCTTGCCGTGGGTGATGCGCACGCAGCGCACTTCCAGGCGGGTGGCTTCGGCGAGGAATTCCCAGAGGTTTTCCCGGGCTTTTTCCACGCTCATGCCATGCAGGTCGAGACTGCCCTCGAAAGCCACCTGGCCAGCCTTGAGCTTGCGCAGCTGGCTATCCTGGAGGCCGTCACGCCCCCAGTACAGTGCATCTTCGGCGCCGACATCAATGACGAACAGATCGGACAGACCGTCCACCTGCAGACTACTTGTGGTCTGTAGCGCCTGTTGACGGCGTCGCTCGATCAATTGTCGATCGGCTCGGGGTTTGCCCGTGTCGGCCTGGTCGACCTGTAGCCGGCGTATGCCATGCATCTGGCGAGTGAACAGGAAAAAATCGTCGTCTTGCATCGGGCTCTCCACAAGGGGGCGGCATTCTACCCGGGTTGCCGCCCGCTCAGCGACCCTTCTTCAGCAGGCGTGGATCAAGCACCAGGCTGTTGTGTTGCAGGCGGCGACCCTGACGGCGACGTACCAGCCAGGCACTTGCCAGCAGCAGGCCGGCACCTGCCAGGTAGGCAATGGCCTGTTCCATGTCTGCCGCGGGCGTTGTGCGATAAGGCCAGACGCTGAATCCGGCCAGCCCAGTCAACAGCAGTCCGCCGAGCAACAGGGCGTGGGTGAGGAGGCGCAGTGGCCAGCAGCGCACCGTGTGTTGGCGCAGGCAGCGGGGGTTGAAACCGTTGTTCGACTTCATCGGCGATCCTCGCAGGGTTGGCCGTGAGACCGTATCGGAGGCGAGCGGTTCCTGGAGGATACTCAGTTGAGCGCCTGCAGGTTGTCGACCACGCAGGCAAAGTTGTCAGCCAGGGCGATCAGTTCGGCACGTTGTACCTGCTCGGCTGGCATGCTGCCACCGGTGCGGTCGGGCAGGTCGCGGGTGGCGCAGGCAGACTCGACCAGGGTGACGCGATAACCGTAGTCCTTGGCCGCTCTGACCGTGGTGCTGACACTGGAGTGAGTCATGAAACCAACCACGATCAGGTCAAGATTGCCAATGCTTTGCAGCTGCTCATGCAGTTGCGGATTGGAGAAGGCATTGGGCAGGCGCTTCTCGATCAGCACTTCGCCAGGCTGCGGGATGCACTCGGGGAGATGTGCGCCGCGCGGGCCACTGGGGTCGAGGATGCCACCGGGCACGCCCAGATGACGAACATGCACGATGGGACGTTGCTGTTCGCGGGCCTGCTGCAACAGGCGGCTGATTTCCGCCACGGCACTTTCCAGCGCGGGCAGGCGTAAGGCACCGCTGCGGTATTCTTCCTGCGTATCGATCACCACCAGGGTGGCATTCTTCAGGCTGGCCGGCGCATAGCTGCGCCCGGTCAGCTGTAGCAGGGTCTTGACGCTGGACATTGGCGGCTCCTTGTTGACGGCAGGGCGCTATTGTCAGTCCTCTGCCGTCCGTTGTGAACCGTCGCGACTCAATACAGGGCGAATACCTGATATTGCACGTACCAGGCGCCGAGCGAGCCAAAGAAGTTGACCAGAATGGCCGGCAGGAAGCGCAGGTGGACGCCGAAGCTGTAGCTGCGATCCAGGGTCATGGCCATGATCCCGGCTGCCGAGCCGACGACGGTCAGCGAGCCGCCGATACCGACCATCAGGGTGTTGAGAGCCCACTGGTCAGCGCCCAGGTTGGGTTTGGACATCAGCGCGGCGGCCTCTACCGGCACGTTGTCCATGATCCCGGAGATAACCCCGAGCAGCAGGTTGACCGTGGTCGGGTCGAACATCTCGAACAGTCGGGAGATGTAGCTGAGCCAGCCGACATGGTTGAGGCAGGCCACCGAGGTGATGATGCCGATGAAGAACAGCAGGGCGTTCCACTCGACCTTTTGTAGCTGATCCTGCCAGGGCAGTTCGATGCCGCGGCGCATCAGGGTCCAGGTGTAGAGGGCGACGAAGCCCAGGCCGATGCCAATGGCGAATTCGATACTGACATGCAGCACGACGTTGCACAGTACGGCACCCACCACGGCGAGCAGTCCGACCAGGGCAATACCGGCACCGCCAGGTTTGAGGGCACTGTCGACCGTGTCGCTGACGTCCAGCAGATCTTCACCCTTGAGTGGGCGCAGGTAGAAGAGGTGCATGACCAGGGCGAATAGCAGCCAGCCGATCAGCGCCGAGGGTAGCAACAGCAACAGGCCCAGCAGGCTGATCTTGCCTGCCAGCAGGACCATCAGGCTGGTTGAAGTGCCGAGAAACCAGACGCCGCTGTTGGACGCTACGACGATATTGCACAGGGCGATATGCCGGTAGCGGGTGTGGCTGGACATGTGGGTGATCGACTTGCCGAAGATCATTGCCGTGGTGAAGTTGTTGATGAAGGGCGCAAGCATCGCCGACAGTGCGCCGGTCGCCCAGAACATGCCGCGTGCACCGAGGCCACGCGCTTTCAGCCAGCCATTCAGGGCATTGAACACATTACGTTCATTGAGCAGTTCGACGATCATCCACATGAAGGCCATGAAGGCGATCAGCCCGAACAGCTCCTCTTTGGTTTCGTTCTGCGCCTCGAGGAAACGCGGGAAGCCGCTGGGGTCGTAGAAGGCATAGTGCACGCCAATGACCACCAGCCCGGACATCATGAACATCGCTGGCTTGAACTTGTCCATTTCCAGCTGGGCTTCGAAGATGATCAGCGTCATGCCAATCAGGAATATCGCCAGGACCAGCAAGCCGGTCAGCGAGAAGGGTTCAATAACCATGGTAGGCGTCTCGTAGGATGGGAAAGTGGCGTTCTGCCCGCAGCGGCGACTGCCTTCCTTGGAGAGCTTTGCCCCTGTTAGAGCGCCTGCCGGGCGGTCGAAAAAATTTGTTGCAAACTAGCTGGAAGCCCCGTCTGGGGCAAGATGTCGCAGCC
The DNA here is from genome assembly GCF_002835605.1 of Pseudomonas fluvialis. NCBI lineage: Bacteria > Pseudomonadati > Pseudomonadota > Gammaproteobacteria > Pseudomonadales > Pseudomonadaceae > Pseudomonas > Pseudomonas fluvialis. Next base: position 54,542 of record NZ_PIYS01000014.1, read on the forward strand.
TGGCTGGCAAAATATTTTTTTCAGCTTGACCGGCAGGCTAAACTGCCGGCCCCTTTCAAGGAGCGCATTTCGTGGCCACTACTTCCTCCCTGCGTACCCTGCGCGACCATATCCGCTGGGCGGTCAGCCGCTTTCACCAGCATGAACTGTTCTTTGGTCACGGCACTGACAATGCCTGGGATGAGGCGCGGCAACTGGTTCTGGGCGCCTTGCAGTTGCCCTGGAACATGGCCGATGCCTACCTGGACTGTGCCCTGGAGGACGACGAGCGCGAGCATTTGCAGTATCTCTTGCGTCGACGTATCGAAGAGCGTGTGCCGACGGCCTACCTACTCGGTGAAGCGTGGTTCTGCGAGCTGCCGTTCGTGGTCGACGAGCGTGTGTTGATCCCGCGCTCGCCCATGGGTGAGCTGATCCAGCAGGGCTTCGAGCCCTGGCTGGCCGAGCCACCGCAGCGTGTGCTGGATCTGTGTTGTGGCTCGGGTTGTATCGGTATTGCAGCGGCCTATGCCTTCCCCGAAGCGGAGGTCGTGCTGGGCGACCTGTCTTTCGAGGCGCTGGAAGTGGCTAACCTGAACATCGAGCGACATGGCCTGGAGCAGCGGGTGTACACCGTACAGGGCGATGGGTTTGCCGGGCTGCCCGGGCAGCGTTTCGATCTGATCCTGTGCAATCCGCCTTATGTGGATGCCGAGGATATTGCCGATATGCCGGCCGAGTACCGACATGAGCCCATGCTGGGCCTGGCCTGTGGCGAGGATGGCCTGGATCTGGTGCGTCAGTTGCTGGCCGAAGCGGCTGATCATCTCAATGAACGCGGTCTGCTGTATGTCGAAGTCGGCAACAGCCAGGTGCATGTCGAGGCGCTGTACCCGGAAGTGGATTTCGCCTGGCAGTCGTTCAGCCAGGGTGGGCACGGGGTGTTCATGCTGAGCGCCGAGCAGTGTCGCCAGCACCAGGCCTTGTTTCGCAGCCGCGCGCAGAAGGAGTGATCAGGCTAGGGCCATCCAGATCAGCAGGCCAGTCTGAAACAGGCAGAATACCAGCAGGCTGGTGATGGTGAAGCGCAGACCATGCTCGTCGCGCTTGTGGGCGCGCAGTTGCTCGTCCAGTTGGCGCAGGCGGGCATCCTGCTCGCGCAGGTTCTGGTCAGCCTGCTGGAGCATGTTGGCGGCATCCAGCAGGCTGACCAGCTGGACTTTGTCGCGGTTCCACTCACCCTTGAGCTCGCTGATTCGACAGGGCTTCAGCTGCAGCTGGGTAAACAGTGGATCAAGGTACTCGTAGGCAATGCCCAGGCTGTCCAGCATTTGCTCGCGGCGTTGCCGCAGCTCCTCGTCGAGCGGGTTCTTCGGTTGTAGCAGTTGCCCTTCCAGCAGGTAATGCGCCCAACGCTGGCGTAGCCAGAGAATCGCCTGGGCCAGGATGAAACGGCCCAGGCCGCGGTTTTCCGGGTTGAGGCTCAGGCCGCCGGCAGGCCCCAGGCGAACCCGTTTATGGCCATGATCGACCCATATTTCCAGCAGGTTGTCTTCCTTGTGCAGCAGTTGGCCAGGCAGGGCCAGGCTCAGGCGTAGCAGGCTCAGGCGTGGGTGGTGGCGTTCGACCCGGCCCAGCTCGACAAAGCGCAGGGGGCGCGCACCACTCTTGCGTTCGATCGGCAAGGGGGCCAGGCGCAATAGCTGAAAACGCTCGGCCGGCAGGTCGGTCCAGGGATGCGCCTGGTCTTCCCGTGGGAAAGCACTCGGCAGTTCCTCAGGCTCGCTGGCGAGGGGAGTCTCCGGGCTATGTGGGGCGGTTTCGCTCATGCGCAGGGCCTGTGGTGGTTTTCTGCAGTCTGCCGCAAGCATTGCGCCAGGCCAACAAGCTATCGGCCGCTATGCGCTGCGCTTGAAGCCGCTGTTATACTGCGCGGCCTTTGATCCTGCTGAATTTGCGGAGCTGCTGCATGTCCGGTAACACCTTTGGCAAGCTGTTCACTGTCACCACGGCCGGCGAGAGCCACGGTCCGGCCCTGGTGGCCATCGTCGACGGTTGCCCGCCGGGCATCGAGCTGAGCCTGGCTGATCTGCAGCACGACCTTGATCGTCGCAAGCCGGGCACCAGCCGCCACACTACCCAGCGCCAGGAAGACGACGTCGTCGAAATCCTCTCCGGGGTGTTCGAGGGCAAGACCACCGGCTGTTCCATCGGCCTGCTGATCCGCAATACCGACCAGAAGTCCAAGGATTACTCGGCGATCAAGGATCTGTTCCGCCCGGCCCACGCCGACTATACCTACCACCACAAGTACGGCATCCGCGACTACCGCGGCGGCGGGCGTAGCTCGGCGCGCGAAACTGCCATGCGCGTGGCCGCCGGTGCCATCGCCAAGAAGGTGCTGGCTGCGCAGGGCATCATCATTCGTGGCTATATGAGTCAGCTCGGTCCGATCGAGATCCCGTTCAAAACCTGGGACAGCGTCGAGCAGAATGCCTTCTTCAGTCCCGACCCGGACAAGGTGCCCGAACTGGAGGCCTACATGGACCAGCTGCGCCGCGACCAGGATTCGGTGGGCGCAAAGATCACCGTGGTCGCCGAAGGCGTGATGCCCGGACTGGGTGAGCCGATTTTCGATCGCCTGGACGCCGACCTTGCCCATGCGCTGATGAGTATCAACGCGGTCAAGGGTGTGGAAATCGGTGCCGGCTTTGCCTGCGTGGCCCAGCGCGGCACCGAGCACCGCGATGAGCTGACTCCCGAGGGCTTCCTCAGCAACAATGCCGGCGGCATCCTCGGTGGAATCTCCAGCGGCCAGCCAATCGTCGCGCACCTGGCGCTCAAGCCGACCTCCAGCATTACCACGCCGGGGCGTTCCATCGATGTCGACGGCAACCCGGTGGACGTTATCACCAAGGGCCGCCACGACCCCTGCGTCGGCATCCGCGCCACACCGATCGCTGAGGCGATGATGGCCATCGTGCTGCTCGACCACCTGTTGCGCCAGCGTGGTCAGAATGCCGAGGTGCGTGTACAGACGCCGGTGTTGGGACAGTGCTGAATGTCCCTCTGCCTTGTGTGGCTTAGCCCGGCGCTACTCGCCACAAGGTGATGTCAATGCGCGCCGCCTTGCCCTATTGGCGCCTGTCCGGCTTCTATTTCTTTTACTTTGCCTTGTTGGGGGCTACGGCGCCTTATTGGGCGCTGTACCTCGCCGAGCTGGGCTTTTCCGCGGCGCGCATCGGTGAGTTGCTGGCTATTCCCATGCTTATGCGCTGTCTGGCACCCAACCTGTGGGGGTGGCTGGCTGATCGCAGTGGTCAGCGGCTGCTTATCGTGCGCCTGGGGGCGTTGGCCACGCTGCTCAGTCTGGCGTTGATCTTCGTCAGTCAGCAGTTCTTCTGGCTGGCGCTGGTCATGGCCCTGCATGCGTTCTTCTGGCATGCGGTGCTTCCACAGTTCGAAGCACTGACCCTGGCGCACCTGCAGGAGCGTCCGGAGTTGTACAGCCGCCTGCGTCTGTGGGGGTCGGTGGGCTTCATCGTCAGCGTGGTGGGCCTGGGATATCTGTTGCAGTGGTTGCCGTTGCGCCATTATCCCTGGCTCTTGCTGCTCATCATGGCGGGTATTTTGCTGGCCAGTCTGTGGGTGCCCGATGTGCGCCAGACGGTGGCGGCGGCGCGTGCCGCGAGCGGTTTTCTGCAGCAGTTGCGTGCCCCGGGCGTGCTGTTGTTCTACCTGGCGGTGGCGCTGATGCAGTTGTCCCATGGCCCTTACTACACCTTTATCAGCCTGTATCTGGAAGGTTTGGGCTACAGCCGCGGGTTGATTGGTCAGCTGTGGGCGCTGGGGGTGGTGGCGGAAATCCTTCTGTTCCTCGCCATGCTGCCGATCCTTGCGCGCGTGACGCTGCGCCAGTTGTTGCTGCTTAGCCTGTTGCTGGCCGCCTTGCGCTGGCAGGTGCTGGCCTGGTGGGCAGATCAGTTGGCGCTGCTGCTGTTCAGTCAGCTGTTGCATGCTGCCACCTTTGGCTGTTTCCACGCCGCTGCCATTCATTTCATCCAGCGCCACTTTGCCGCTGGCCAGCAAGGGCAGGGGCAGGCACTCTATGCCACCCTGTCGGGTATTGGTGGTGCGTTGGGAGCCCTGTACGCGGGCTATGCCTGGACTGTCCTGGGGGCGAGCTGGACCTTCGCGCTGGCCAGTCTGGCTGCATTGCTGGCTTTTCTGTTACTGGCCTGGCGCCTGCCTGTTGATCGCTGACCTGGAGTTGCCCATGAGTCGCTTGAGTGTGTTTGCCCTGGCCCAGCCTGCCCAGCCCTGGAAGACCCTGACGCATGCCGAGGATATTGCCACGACCCTGGCTGAGGCGGGCGTGACACTCCTGCACCTGCCTGATACGGCAGCCTGGCGACGTGCTCGTCAGGCTAACGATGATTGGTTGGAAGCCGTGCGCCAGCTCGAGGGTGTGCAAGCGCTTCTGGCCACTCTACCAGCCTTGCAGTTGTTGAGCTGTGGCCCGCGCCAGCCCTTATCGGAAGGCTGCCGGGAGCGCCTGGGCATGCCGCAGCGCTTTGTCGGGGCAGAGGCGCGCCTGGTGCTGGAGGGCAGTTGTCTACTGTCGCTGGTTTGTCAGGAGCAGGTCTGGCAGCTCTGGCTGGATGCGGGGGAGGGGCTAAGCCTGCCCGCCGGCACGCTGCACTGGATGCAGGTGGATTGCCAGCATGACACGCATGTACTGCGCCTGAGTGCGCTCGCCGGTGACTGGCAGGGGCAGGAGGAGTTGGCGTTGTGCGAAGTCGCTCGTCTGATGGCGGACGAGGCGCTCCTCTGAACGCCGCTCCTGGCGGGACTGCATGACCCGCCGGGGCTATCTGGACTAGCGTTCGATCACCGTCTTGATGGTGTCTTGAGGCACCTGCTGAATCCGCCCTTCGCTATCGGTGAACTCCAGCAATCCGTTGTTCTTGTCGAGTTCCGGCTTGCCGTAGCTGGTCAGCACATCACCGTTGTTAGTGATCAACAGGTACTCGCTGGCACAGCCGGTCAGCAGCAGGGCAGCCAGGCCAAGGGTGAGCAGTTTTTCATGGGCAAACTCCTTTTGTGATGGAAACGGTACGCCGGTACGGTGCGATACCAGAGCACTCATCTGACAATAATCCGCTTCGTTGTGGCTTGCCAGCGGATTGCATGTGCTGGGCTGCTGTAGCAGGCGCGATAAGCTGATTGCCAGGTCAAGTTATAGATATGCGACATTGCTGAATGTCTTGCCGACGCTCCGCCGGCTGTGCATCGCGGTACCTGCCGGCTTCCTTTAAGGTGCGCCACTTTGTCAAGCCGCTGCCTCCCACAAGGAGGCTGATGGTCTGTTGTGCAGCCAGCCAACCGCTGGCACGCACAGCGTGCGGCCAACCGCCCGAGCACGCGCCCGAACCGAATACTTTCCGTGTGGTGCTAACGCTTATGAACCAATTGCGCAGCCAGGACCTGTTGGCCCTTGGCTTTATGACCTTTGCCCTGTTCCTCGGGGCAGGCAATATCATTTTCCCGCCCAGCGCCGGGCTGGCCGCAGGGGAAAACCTCGTGCAGGCCGCACTGGGCTTTCTGCTTACCGGAGTCGGTCTGCCCCTGTTGACCGTGGTAGCTCTGGCGCGTGTGGGCGGAGGCATGGATCGCCTGACCGCACCGCTAGGCAAAGTGGCCGGGAGCCTGCTGGCCGTGGCGGTCTACCTGGCAATCGGCCCGCTCTTCGCAACACCGCGCACTGCCGTGGTGTCTTTCGAAATGGGCGTGGTGCCTTTCGTTGGCAATAGCGCGCAGGCCTTGTTGATCTACACGCTGGTGTATTTTTCTGCGGTGTTGTTCCTGGCACTCAATCCCGGGCGCTTGGTCGATCGCATTGGTAAATTCATCACCCCGGTATTGCTGGCCGCCTTGCTGGTGCTGGGTGGCGCTGCGGCGTTTGCTCCGGCTGGAGAGATTGGCCAGGTGGCTGACAGCTATCGCGAGGCGCCGTTCGTGCAGGGCTTCCTGCAGGGCTATCTGACCATGGATACGCTCGGTGCACTGGTGTTCGGCATCGTTATCGCCACGGCTATTCGTGATCGTGGGGTCAGCGCAGCGGCGCTGGTAACCCGCTACTCGGTGATTGCCGGGGTAATAGCTGCCTGCGGTCTGTCGCTGGTTTACCTGGCGCTGTTCTATCTGGGGGCGACCAGCCAGGGCATTGCCGGTGAGGCGCAGAATGGCGTGCAGGTACTCACCGCGTATGTCCAGCACAGCTTTGGCACGTCAGGCAGCCTGTTGTTGGCGGTGGTTATTACCCTGGCCTGCCTGACCACCGCGGTAGGCTTGCTGACGGCCTGTGGTGAGTTTTTCAGCAATCTGTTGCCGGTGTCCTACCGCACAGTCGTCGTCGTGTTCGGTGTGTTCAGTCTGCTGGTGGCCAACCAGGGGCTGACCCAGTTGATCAGTGTTTCGATCCCTGTTTTGGTTGGACTCTATCCGCTGGCCATTGTGTTGGTGGCGCTGAGCCTGGCAGATCGTTTGTGGTTGTCGCCGGCGCGGGTGTTCGTGCCGGTGATGCTGGTGACGCTGCTGTTTGGGCTGTGCGACGGCCTGGCTGCGGCCGGCCTGAACGAATGGGTGCCGGCCTGGATTGGTGGGCTGCCTTTGGCCGAGCAGAGCCTGGGCTGGTTGTTGCCGGTACTGGCCATGTTGTTGGTGGCGGTACTGGTTGATCGCCTGCTCGGGCGCCCGCGCGTGGTTTGCCTGGGTTAAGCGGCGCGCCGCTCAGCGCGCTTGCTGGTGGTAGCTGGCAGCGGCCTGGCGCAGGAAGTTTTCCAGCGCTGCGCCGCGCAGCTTGCGTTGCTGGGCCTGTTGCAGTTGTTCGAGCATGAACGGGCGCATCTGTGGGTTGTCTGCAGCCATGGATAAGGCCAGGTCGCGTTGTGTCCACAGGCGGATGCGCCGGTATAACCAGTAATGGAAATACAGTCCGGCGGCCGTGGTGATGAAAATGATGAAGTAGTCCATGTGCGGCACTCCTGATGATTGGGCTGGCGGGAAAGAGCAGCTATTCTAGGGCCAGTTACGCCTTGCTGGCGTCTCGAAGAACACAAAGGATTGAACCAGATGCCGCTCGCCCTGCTCTAACAGGGTGCAGTCAAACAATGCATGGGCGCCAGAGGCGACCTGCCATAGGGAGAGAGTCATGGGTAAATCGATGTGGCTGGGTGTTACCCTCAGCGCCATGCTGCTGGGGATGGCTGGTTGTACCTCCAACCTGAGCGGCGATACCTACAGTCGGGATGAAGCACGCCGGGTGCAGACCGTGCGCCTGGGGACCATCGAGTCGTTACGTCCGGTGCAGATCGAAGGCACCAAGACGCCGATCGGCGCAGGGGCGGGTGCGGTGATCGGTGGTATCGGTGGCAGTAGCGTAGGTGGTGGTCGGGGCAGTGCCGTGGCCGCGGTGATCGGTGCAGTGGCTGGCGGCATGCTGGGTGCCGCTGCCGAGGAAGGCTTGACCCGCACCCAGGGTGTCGAGATCACCGTGCGCGAGGATGATGGCAGCCTGCGAGCCTATGTACAGGAAGTACAACCCAACGAAATCTTCCGTGTGGGCGACCGGGTCCGTATCCTCACGGTCAACGGCACTAGCCGCGTCGCACGCTGAACCTGCCGCCGCCCCTGTTCTGGGGCGGCTTTTCGTTCTGGCACGGCCTGTGCTAGAAAGCTATCTCATTGCGTGGCCTGTTGATCGGCATATGACGTTCAACGGCCACTCCGTTCGTGTTTGGAAATAATTGCGTACCTGACGATTGTCGTCAGGCTCGTGATAATCCGCGCTTTTGCCGAGTGCACCGCCGAGGTGCTTGGAGGATCACCCTAGATGACCCTGGCGCTGTTGATCGCCCTGCCGTTCCTTGGTGCCGGCCTGCCTTTGCTGGCCGAGCGTTATGGTCGTTCGCTGTGTGCCGTGGCAGCCGCCTTGGCACCCTTACTGGCTTTGGGGCTGCTGCTGGGGCAGGCGGGGGCGGTGATCGATGGCGCGCGTCCGAGCCTGTACTGGCAGTGGTTGCCGCAGTTGGGCCTCAACTTCAGCTTGCGCCTGGATGGCTTGGCGCTGCTGTTCGCCTTGCTAATCCTCGGTATTGGCTTGCTGGTCATCCTCTATGCACGTTATTACCTGGGCAAAGAAGAGCCCATGGGGCGCTTCTATGCCTATCTCCTGCTGTTCATGGGGGCGATGCTCGGGGTGGTGTTGTCATCCAACCTGTTGCTCATGCTGGTGTTCTGGGAGCTGACCAGCCTTTCGTCTTTCCTGCTCATTGGCTTCTGGGGGCAGCGTAGCGACGCTCGGCGTGGTGCGCGGATGGCCTTGACGGTGACAGCGGGTGGTGGCCTGGCGCTGCTGGCCGGTATCCTGCTGTTGGGGCATGTGGTCGGCAGCTTTGAGTTGCAGGATGTGCTGGCGGCCGGTGATCAGGTGCGGGCCCATGCGCTCTATCCCGTGTTGCTGGTACTGATCCTGCTGGGCGCTTTTACCAAGTCGGCGCAGTTTCCCTTCCATTTCTGGCTGCCACAGGCGATGGCGGCGCCTACCCCGGTTTCCGCTTACCTGCATTCGGCGACCATGGTGAAAGCCGGGGTATTCCTGTTGGCACGTCTCTATCCGGCATTGTCCGGGCATGAGCTTTGGTTCTATCTGGTCAGCCTGACGGGGCTGACCACCTTGCTGGTAGGCGCTTGCATGGCGCTATTCCAGCACGACCTGAAAGGCCTGCTGGCCTATTCGACGATTAGCCACCTGGGGCTGATTACCCTGTTGCTCGGGCTGGATTCGCGCTTGGCGGCGGTAGCGGCGATTTTTCATGTGATCAACCACGCCACCTTCAAAGCCTCGTTGTTCATGGCCGCCGGTATAATCGATCACGAGACGGGGAGCCGCGACATGCGGCGCATCAACGGCTTGTGGAAGTACATGCCACATACCGCGGTGCTGGCCATGGTGGCGTCTTCGGCGATGGCCGGGGTACCGCTGCTTAACGGTTTCCTGAGCAAGGAAATGTTTTTCGGGGAAACCCTCGACCAGCACATGCTGGGTAGCTTCAGTTGGCTGATTCCCGCAGCGGCGACCCTGGCCGGGGTGTTTTCGGTGGCCTACTCACTGCGTTTCATCCACGACGTGTTTTTCAATGGTGAGCCGATCAACCTGCCCAAATACCCGCCGCATGAGCCGCCACGCTACATGAAGGTGCCGGTCGAGGTGCTGGTGTTCCTTTGCCTGCTGGTTGGCATGCTGCCGGCTTATACCGTAGCGCCCTTGCTGGCGGTAGCTGCCGAGGCCAGTGTCAATGCTGCGTTGCCGAGCTACAGCCTGGCGATTTGGCATGGCTTCAATCTGCCTTTGGCAATGAGTGTGGTGGCATTACTGGGGGGGATTCTGGTCTATGCGCTGCGCCAGCCACTGTTTCGCTGGTATGCCGGCTTGCCCAGCGTGGACGCCAAGGACTTCTTCGAGCAGCAGGTGCAACGTCTTGTGGCGCTTTCAGGCTGGCTGACCGACAGGCTGGAAAACGGTTCGCTGCAACGCTATCTGGCCTGGATGATGCTGGCCGCCCTGGTGCTGGTGGCCGTCGCGCTGGAGCCGCTACCCAGTCTGGGGGGGACTTTGCCTCGCATGCCGCTGGATGGCATCACGGCGCTGGGCTTGCTGCTGCTGGCGCTGGCCGCATTGGCCACCGTGCTATTTCATCGCCAGCGCCTGGTGGCCTTGCTGGCGGTCGGCGTGGTGGGGCTGATGGTCAGCCTGCTGTTTACCCGCTACTCGGCGCCGGACCTCGCGCTGACCCAGTTGTCAGTCGAGGTGGTGAGCATGGTGTTGCTGATGCTTGCCCTGTTCTTCATGCCGGCCTATACCCCGCAGGAATCGAGCAGCCTGCGCGGCCTGCGCGATTTCCTGCTGGCCGGGGGGATTGGCACGCTGGTAGCTACGCTGGTCTATGCGGTGCTGACCCGGCCCTATGAGAACATTTCCGGATTCTTCATCGACAACAGCGTGCCGGGCGGCGGCGGCAAGAACGTGGTGAACGTTATCCTGGTGGACTTCCGCGGTTTCGATACGCTGGGTGAGATTACCGTGCTGGCGATTGCCGGTGTTGGCATCTACGCGTTGTTGCACGGCCTGCGCCTGTTCCAGCCGAGCACCGATGCACAGGGGCGCAGTTGGGCGCGTGACCGCCACCCGCTGGTGCTGGCCACCTTGTCGCGAATTTTGCTGCCGATGGCGTTGCTGGTCTCGGTGTTCATCTTCCTGCGCGGCCACAACCTGCCGGGTGGTGGCTTTATCGCCGGCCTGGTGACGGCTGTCGCGCTGATCCTGCAGTACGTGGCGATGGGCGTGCAGTGGACGCAGCAGCGCCTGCCCTTCAACTATCACCGTATGGCGGCTCTGGGGGTCATCCTGGCCACGCTGACCGGCCTGGGCAGCTGGCTGTTTGGCCGGCCATTCCTCACTACCGCCTTCGGTCACTTCAGCCTGCCGCTGGTGGGGGAATTCGAACTGGCCACGGCGATGCTCTTCGACCTGGGCGTGTATCTCACGGTAGTGGGTACCACGCTGCTGATTCTTGCCAACCTGGGCAAGCTGACTCAGGAACCCGCTACCAAGGAGGCAACCTGATGGAAGCGTTGTATGCCATCACGCTTGGCCTGCTGACGGCCTGTGGTGTCTATTTGCTGTTGCGTGCCCGCACCTTTGCCGTGGTACTTGGGCTGACGCTGATTTCCTATGCGGTCAACCTGTTCCTGTTTGCCATGGGGCGCCTGAAGAGCGGGGCGGCTGCGGTCATTGGCCAGTCCACTGAATATGCCGATCCCCTGCCGCAGGCGCTGGTGCTCACCGCCATCGTCATCGGCTTTGCCATGACCGCCTTTGTCGTGGTGCTGGCACTGCGCAGCCTGGCCGAGCAGGGCAATGATCATGTCGATGGCGAGGAGCCGCGCCCATGAACCATGCGCTGATCCTGCCTATCCTGCTGCCCCTGTTGAGTGGCGCCTTGCTGTTGTTTGCCGCGCGCCTGAATCTGCTACACCAGCGCCTGCTGTCCTGCCTGGCAACCTGGGCTTCGTTGCCGCTGGCCGGCTATCTGCTCTGGCAGGCTGACAGCGGGCAGCTGTACAGCTATGCGCTGGGAGACTGGCCTGCTCCTTTCGGTATTGCATTGTTGCTGGATCGCCTGGCAGCCCTGATGTTGCTGGTGACCGCGTTGCTGGCCAGTGTCGCGGTGTTCTATGCCTGCCGTGGTGATGATCAGCGCGGTGCCAACTTCCATGCACTGTTCCAGTTCCAGTTGCTGGGCATCAATGGCGCATTCCTGACGGCTGACCTGTTCAACCTGTTCGTCTTCTTCGAGATCCTGCTGATTGCCTCCTATGCCCTGTTGCTGCATGGCGCGGGCGCTGCGCGGGTGCGCGCGGGGCTGCACTATGTGGTGCTCAATCTGCTCGGCTCGTCGTTTTTCCTGATTGCCGTGGGGGTGCTTTATGGCATCTGCGGCACGCTGAACATGGCCGACCTGGCACGCCAGGTGGCCCAGGCTACGCCTGATCAGCAACCCTTGCTGGCCGCTGCGGGGCTGTTGCTGCTACTGGTGTTCGGCCTCAAGGCCGCCGTGCTGCCGCTGTACTTCTGGTTGCCGCGTGCCTACGCCGCCGCCAGTGCGCCGGTTGCCGCGTTGTTTGCGGTGATGACCAAGGTGGGTTTCTACGCCATTCTGCGTGTCTACACGCTGCTCTTTGGCAGTGCCGCCGGCGCGCTGGAAGGCCTCGGGCATGCCTGGCTGTGGCCGATGGCGTTGCTGACGCTGCTGCTGGCGGCGGTGGGTGCGCTGGCCGCGCGTAGCCTGGGTGTGCTGCTGGGCTATCTGGTACTGGTGTCGGTAGGCACCTTGCTGGCCGGCCTGGCCATGGGCCATGTCGAGGCGCTGAGTGCCAGTCTCTATTACCTGCTGCATAGTACCTGGCTGGCGGGTGGCCTGTTCCTGCTGGCTGATCTGATTGCCCGCCAGCGTGGCGACAAGGCCGGCGAATTGCAGCAGGGGCCGGCTATTCTGCAAGGCCGCCTGCTGGGTGGCTTGTTCTTCCTTGCGGCAATTGCCGTGGCTGGCCTGCCGCCTTTCTCGGGGTTTCTTGGCAAGCTGCTGTTGCTGCAAGCCACGCCCGCCGCGCAAGCCTTGTGGCTGTGGCCGCTGCTTCTGCTGGCCAGCCTGCTGGTGTTGGTGGCGCTGAGCCGCGCCGGCAGTACCCTGTTCTGGCGTACCGCGCGGGATGTGCACGGGCGTGCTGAGGTGGATGGCGGGCGTACCCTGGCTTGCGTCCTGTTGCTGTCTTGCAGTCCGCTTCTGGTGCTGCTGGCCGGGCCGGTGCTGGCCTATTGTGAGGCGACGGCGCGCCAGTTGCTCGATCTTGCCCCTTACCTGGCGCTGGTTTCCGGAGGTCGCACATGATCGCCCGCTGTTTGCCTCACCCTTGGCTAAGCCTGACGCTGTTGCTGGTCTGGCTGCTGCTGGTCAACGATTTCAGCGCTGGGCAATGGCTGCTGGGGGCTTTGCTGGGCGTGTTGATTCCCCTGCTCAGTCGCGTGTTGTGGATCAATCCGCCGCGTACGCATCAGCCCTGGCGACTGTTGCCGTTCTTTCTGCGCGTGCTGGGCGATATCGTCGTCGCCAACCTGCAGGTGTCCCGGCGTATCCTCGGTTCCATGGACGATCTGCAGCCAGCCTTCGTCGAAGTGCCGCTGGAGGTGCATGACGAGCTGGCCCTGACCCTGCTGACCAGCATCGTTTCGCTGACTCCGGGTACGGTGTCCGCCGATCTCTCCGATGACCGTCGTCGCCTGTTGCTGCATTGCCTGAATGTGCAGGACAGCGCGGCGCTGGTGGCGGAAATCAAGGCGCGCTATGAGGCGCCACTGCTGGAGGTATTCCCATGCTCAGCCTAGTGATCCCGCTGTGCCTGGTGCTGATCGGTCTGGCGGTGTTGCTGACGCTGGCCCGGCTGTTCAAGGGGCCTGACTTGCCGGATCGTATCCTCGCCCTGGATACCCTGTACATCAACGCCATTGCGCTGATCGTGCTGTTCGGTATCTGGCTGGGCTCGAACATCGTTTTCGAAGCGGCCTTGCTGATCGCCCTGATGGGCTTCGTCGGTACGGTGGCGGTCGCCAAATACCTGTTGCGCGGCGACATCATCGAATAAAGGAGGAGCTATGCATCCCTGGATCGAAGCGCTGGTGGCGCTGTTTCTCTTGCTCGGCAGCCTGTTCGCGCTGATCGGTGCCATCGGCCTGTATCGCCTGCCGGACTTCTATACGCGTCTGCATGGGCCGACCAAGGCTACCACCCTGGGAGTGGGTGGCATGGTCATCGCCTCGATGATCCACTTCAGCGTCAGTGAGCAGAGCCTCAGCTTGCACGAGTTGCTGATTACCCTGTTCTTGTTCATTACCGCGCCAGTCAGCTGCCACATGCTGGCCAAGGCTGCCTTGCAGCAGAAGCTGCCGATTCGCCCCGGTACAGGTGGTCAGCCCTGGGAACAGTGAACACTTAGCGAGCCAGCCAGTGCAGGCTGACATCCAGCATGCGGTTGGCAAAAGCCCATTCGTTGTCATACCAGGCCAGCAGCTTGACCAGTTTGCCCTGTACCCGGGTATGGTTGAGATCGACCACGCAGGACACCGGGTAGCCGGCAAAGTCGCAGGACACCAGCGGTAGCTCGTTGCACTCCATGACCCCCATTGGCAGCTGGCGCGCCAGGCGTTGCAGCGCGGCATTCAGCTCCTCGGCCGGCCGTGGACGCTGTACCTGCAGGCTGAGGTCGAGCAAGGACACTGCAGCTGTAGGCACCCGCACGGCAAGGCCATCCAGGCGTCCGGCCAGTTCCGGGAGAATCAGCCCGATGGTCTTGGCGGCGCCAGTACTGGTGGGGATCATCGACAGGCCCGCCGCACGTGCGCGATACGGATCGACATGCGTCTTGTCCAGCAGGTTCTGGTCGTTGGTGTAGGCATGCACGGTGGTCATCAGACCCTGCTCGATACCCAGCTCCTGATGCACCAGCATGGCCAGCGGCGCCAGGCAATTGGTGGTGCAGGACGCGTTGGAAACGATCTGCTGGCTGTTCAGCAGTGTGTGATTGACACCGTACACCACGCTCAGGTCGGCGCTGTCCAGTGGATGGGAGAGCAGCACCCGCGGGGCTCCGGCCTGCACATGCTGCTCGACCTGGGCGCGGCTCTTGAAGTTGCCGGAGCACTCCAGAACCAGATCCATGCCCAGCTCCGCCCAGGGTAGCTGTCGTGGATCGCGCTCGCGCAGCAGGCGAATCGACTGGCCGTTGACCTGCAGGATGTCGTCATGCTGGGCGACCCGTGCATTGAAACGGCCGAAGGTCGAGTCGAAGCGCGTCAGATGGCTGAGGGTGCTGGCATCCCCCAGGTCGTTGATGGCTTCCAGATGGATCTGCTGTTCCAGGCCGCGTTCAAAGAGTGCCCGCAGGATGGCACGGCCGATACGCCCGTAACCGTTGATGGCAATGCGTAACATGGCGAGCTCCTAGGCTTGCAGGTTTACCTGCAAGCCTAGTGGGCTGTCCGGCTAATTCAACTCGCCGCCCAGGCTACGCGGTTTTGCTCAGTCAGTAGCAGGCTTCAGCGGGCCTGGCGGGCGCCACCGAAATAAGCACAGCCGGTATGCCGCTGGCCATTCAGGCGCAGTTCGGCACGCAAGTGGCTGATCGCCCCCGTCATGCTGTCGACACAGCGCGCGCTGACCAGCCACAGCTGGATATCTTCGCCGTCAGCCTGGCTGCTGACCTGCAGGCGGCCGTCAGGAAGTTGCTCTTCGATGTAGGGCAGGGCCAGTGCGGGCTGTCCTGGGCGACTGAGCAGCAGGCCGCGTTGGCCCAGCTGGATCGACCAGGCCGGCTCGTTGCCCGTGGCGCGCAGCAGCAGGCGGGAGAACGCCACGTCGTTGCACGCGGGTCCTTCACCCTGCAGGCGCCAGCGCTGGGTGAGCTGCAACAGACCATCCTGCTGGGCAGCTGCCTGCAGGTAGCCACCGAGGTCGGCGAACAGTACCGGGCCGGCATCCTCGGCCAGACGTTGCAACTCCTGGTTGAATCCTGGCAGCTGGCGACTATCCAGCTGAAACAGGCGTGCTTCGCCACAAGGCCGCAACAACCACTGGCCATCCTGCAGACGTAACTGGCCTTGCAGGCGTACCTCGTCGGCGGGGGCGACGGGAGCTTCGCTGAACAGCTGGCAACCGCCGAGTAACAGGCTGGAGATGAATGCAAGTAGCAGGCGCATGATGGAGCTCCGGGAAAACCTCGGCGCAGGCTACCGGGCGTGGCTGGGTGGGGCAAGGCTGCTGATCTGCGAATTACTGCACGCTTTGACAGTTCCATGTGCCAGAGACTGGCCAGTCAGCGCCGTGCTGCGCATGATGTGCGACTGATTTTGCCGCGTGGATCGGTGTATTCATGACTCTCGCCAGCCCTTGCACCATGGCCTATTTTGCTGCGCTCAGCGATCCAGGGCAGCTGCGCCCGCATAACGAAGACAGCCTGCTGTGCCTGCCGCAACAACAGCTATGGGCCATCGCCGATGGCATGGGCGGTCACCAGCGTGGCGAAGTCGCCAGTGCCCTGGCGTTGCAGGTGCTGGCGGAGCGCGTACAGGCCGGCGATGAGCTGCTGCAGGCGACTGCGGCAGCGCATCAGGCGATCTGCCAGGCTGCCGAAGACGACCCGGCCAGCCAGGGCATGGGTACCACGCTGGTGGCGGTACGTTTGCAGGCGCAGCGCTTCCAGCTGGTCTGGGTGGGCGACAGCCGTGCCTACCGTGTTGGCCCGCAGCACATCGAGCAGCTCAGCCATGACCACAGCTGGGTGCAGAGCATGCTGGACATTGGCCAGCTGGATGCTGAACAGGCTCGTCAGCACCCACAGCGCAATCTGATCCTGCAGTGCCTCGGCCAGGTGGGCGCCGAGTTGCAGCCCGGCTGGCTGGAGGGCCAGTTGGCCGACAATGAAATCCTTCTGCTGTGCAGCGATGGCCTGAGCAGCGAGCTGGAGGACGCAGAGATTCTGGCCTGCTGCAACACGGCCGCGACGCTTGAAGAGCTGGTCAGCCAGCTGGTTGGCGCCGCGAATGCCGCAGGCGGGCGCGATAATATTTCCTGCCTGGTACTGGCGCCGGCGTTGGCCGCCCGTGCGCTGCCAGCCGACAAACCGGGGCTGCTAGGCCAATGGCTGGCAGCATGGCGCAACCTATGAATAGCCCGAGCAGCATGACCGACAGCGAGATCTTCATTCCCGGGTACAGCATCCATGGCCGCCTGGGCAAAGGCGGCATGGCCGAGGTTTACCTGGCGACCCAGCAAAGCCTGCAGCGCAAGGTGGCGATCAAGGTGCTGAGTGCCGGAACCGATCCGGCGTTGTGCATTCGTTTTATCCAGGAAGGGCACATCGTCGCTTCGCTGCATCATCCGTCGATCGTCACAATCTATGACATCAACCGGCTTGATGACGGTCGCCACTACATGGCCATGGAGTACCTGCCGGGCGGCGACCTGGCTGCACACAAGGGTGAAGTGTTTGCCCCGCAGCGTGCCCTGAAGATCGTCCAGCAAATCGCCAGCGCCCTGGCGGTCGTGCATGAGAAGGGGCTGGTACACCGTGACATCAAACCGGCCAATATCCTTTTTCGCACGCCCGACACGGCAGTACTCACCGACTTCGGGATTGCCAAGGAAGTGCAGCTGGACAGCGACATGACCCAGTGCGGTGTGGCGGTTGGCAGCCCGGCCTACAGCAGCCCAGAACAGACCCAGTGCCAGCGACTGGATGCGCGTAGCGATATCTACAGCCTGGGGGTGATCCTCCTCGAGATGCTCACCGGCAAGAATCCCTATCGCGGCGCCAACTATCCGCTGACCGTGCTCAACCATTTGCAGATGCCCATGCCGGTGCTGCCGGACAGCCTGGCGATGTTCCAGGCGGTGCTGGAACGCATGCTCGCCAAGGACCCGGCGCAGCGCTTTGCCGGTTGCGCCGAGCTGCTCAAGGCGCTCGGGCAGATCGAGCTGCATGACCTGGATGCCACCCAGCTGCTTCCGGCTGTGCCGCTCAAGGCGGCCAGCCCTGCGCCTGTCAGGCCGGCGCGTAGCCCGCAGCGGCGCCGCTGGCTGTTGCCAGCGACGACTGCGCTGGTAGCGCTGCTTACCCTGTTGGCCAGTGGGCTGTACCTGCGTCAGCAGTGGCAGCTTGCCGAGTGGCTGGCGCTGGGCGAGCAGCGTCTGGCGGAGGGGCGCTGGATAGAGCCGGCCGAGGACAGTGCCGAGCATTATTTCAATGCGGTACTGGCGCAACGCCCACAGCATGCCGAAGCGCTGTCTGGTTTGCGGCGTTTGCGTGATGCACGGGTAGCCGCCGCGTTGCTGCTAGGTGAGCAGCGCTTGAGCGAGGGCCAGTTGATCGAGCCGGCTGGCGATAGCGCGCGTGATCATTTCCAGCTGGCGTTGAATCTGGATAGCGACAGTGCAGCAGCGGCCACGGGTTTGCAACGTGTCCAGCAGGCGCGTATCCAGGCCTGGCTGGATCTGTTCAATCAGCGCCTGGCCAGTGGCCACTGGCAGACACCGGCTGATGACAGTGCCGAGTTCTACCTGCAGCTGGCACAAACCCTGGATGCCAGTGATGCACAGGTACTGGCTGCCGCGGCCGCACTGCAGCAGGCGCGTATCAATGCCCTGCTCGAGCAGGCGCGAGCCAGCCTGGCGGACAAGCGCCTGCTGCTGCCGGAGGATGACAGTGCGGTCTATTACTATCGCCAGGTGTTGCTCCTGCAAGCCGATCAGGCGGATGCCCTGGCGGGTCTGGAGCGCGTTGCGCAGATGTATCGTGAGCTGGCTCAGGCCGCCTATGCGCGGGGAGACTTTCCGGCCGCGCTGGCGATGATTGAGCGGGGCCTGCAGGTGCAGCCCGAGCACGGCGAATTGCGGCGCCTCAAGCGCGAACACCAGGGCTTGCTTAATGCGGCCAGGGCCGCGCGCAACGAGCGCAGCCAGCGTGTCGAGCCGGTAGCTGTTGCGCCGGCCAGCGAACCGGCCGAGCCACAGGCGACAGCTCCCAATCCGGTCAAGCGGCTGTGGAACAGCCTGTTTGGCAACTGAAACGCTGACAGAAGAACAACTAGATCATCATGCTCAAACTGCATTTCAAAGACGCTCGCCAGGCACCTCTGTGGCTAACCGAGGAGCGCTTCACCCTGGGGCAGGATCCGCGTAACCAGCTACAGCTGGATGACCCTGGAATCAGTGCATTTCATGCCGAGATTCGTCAGGAACAGGGTTATTACTACCTGTCCGATTGTGGC
Organism: Pseudomonas fluvialis; assembly: GCF_002835605.1. Lineage (NCBI taxonomy): Bacteria > Pseudomonadati > Pseudomonadota > Gammaproteobacteria > Pseudomonadales > Pseudomonadaceae > Pseudomonas > Pseudomonas fluvialis. The sequence goes on from NZ_PIYS01000014.1 coordinate 72,963, forward strand.
AGCCTGGCTGGCACCTGGGTCAACGAAGAGCGGGTGACCACCGGCCTGCAGTTGCGCAGTGGTGATCAGATCCGCCTGGCCAGTGTCGAGTTGCAGGTGCTTGATCCGGTCAAGCAGTCAACAGCGCCGCGCGCTGCTGCGGGCGGCTGGTCCTTGCAGGTGCTCAAGGGCGAGCGTGAGGGCAGCAAGTATCCGGTCAATGCCGCGCTGACGCTGGGACGTGCCAGTGATTGCGAACTGTGCTTCGCCGGTGATCAGCAGTTGTCGCGGCGGCACTGCCAGTTCTATCTCAAGGAGGGCGGACTGCATTTCAAGGACCTCGGCTCGGCCAATGGTGTGCTGCTCAACCAGCAACCGAGCAAGGCGGCGCCGCTGCATGCCGGCGACCAGCTGCAGCTGGGCTCCATGAGCCTGCTGGTGATAGGCCCCAAGATCACTCAGCACAGCGCCGAGGAGGATCAGGATGCCACGCGCTTCATGCCCATGGTCAGTGCCCCCCGTGCACCAGTACAGCGCCAGAGCAGTCGCGGTGCGGCGGTCAATCCGGCCCGCGCCAGTGCAGCGGACACGCCGCCAAGCGGGGCCGAGCCTGTGCGCCGTGGAGCCCCCTGGCCTTTGCTCGCCGCCCTGCTGCTGGTCGTTGCAGGCGCCGCGTGGGTGTTGTTGGGACGCTAGGTGATCAGTCTGTGTCGAGTCCAGCAGCTGCCCGAGGCGTTGCCCGGCCGCTGGCTGCTGGTCGATCGTCTGTGGCCTCGCGGCTTCAGTCGTGAACGGCTGCAGGTGCTGCAGTGGATGCCGGGCCTGGCACCCAGCCATGCGCTGCGTCGAGCCTTTCACCAAGATGATGATTTTGCGGCGTTTCGCCTGGCCTATCGGCGCGAACTGGCAGCGCAACCGGGCCTCTGGTGGGGCTTGCTGGACAGTGCCGAGCGAGGCGAGCTGACGTTGTGCAGCGCAGTACGCGACCTGCCGCGTAGCCATGTCGGGGTGCTTGCCGATTGGCTGGATGAAGCACTGGAGCGGCGTGGGCCGCCCAGTTCGTCCGTTTGCTATAGCGGCTTGCCGCCCGAGTAGCTGATCAGGCCTGACGCCGCTCGTCGGCCTGGCAGGCTGCGGCGGTGAACAGTACGTCGGTCGAGGAGTTGAGGGCGGTTTCCGCACTGTCCTGCACGATACCGATGATGAAACCGATGGCCACCACCTGCATGGCCGTCTCCGCATCAATGCCGAACAGACTGCAGGCCAGCGGAATCAGCAGCAGCGAACCCCCGGCTACGCCCGAGGCGCCGCAGGCGCATACCGCAGAAACCACGCAGAGCAGCAGTGCGCTGGGCAGATCCAGGTTGATGCCCAGGGTGTGTGCGGCCGCCAGGCTGAGTACGCTGATGGTGATGGCTGCGCCGGCCATATTGATGGTGGCGCCCAGCGGAATGGATACCGCATAGGTGTCTTCATGCAGGCCAAGGCGTTCGCACAGTGCCAGATTGACCGGTACGTTGGCCGCCGAACTGCGCGTGAAGAAGGCCGTGATGCCGCTTTCACGCAGGCAGGTAAAGACCAGTGGATAGGGGTTGCGACGAATCAGGCTGAATACGATTAGGGGGTTGACCACCAGCGCCACGAACAACATGCAGCCGACCAGCACCAGCAGCAGTCGCGCATAGCCGGCCAGTGCCGCCAGGCCGGCATCGGCCAGGGTGCTGGCGACCAGGCCGAATACGCCCAGCGGCGCACAGCGAATCACCACGCGAACGATCAGGCTGACACCGTGCGACAGGTCGCTAAACAGGTTGCGCGTGCTGGCGCTGCCGTGGCGCAGGGCAATGCCCAAGCCGATGGCCCAGGCCAGGATGCCAACAAAATTGCCGCGCAGCAGGGCATTGATGGGGTTGTCCACCAGATTCATGGCCAGTGTCTTGAGTACTTCGGCAATGCCCCCGGGCGGTGTGCTGCCGCTGGCGGCTTCGCGGAGTACCAGGGTCGTTGGCCACAGGCTACTGGCCAGTACGGCGACCATGGCGGCGGCCAGGGTGCCGATAACATAAAGCAGGAGAATCGGGCGGATATGGGTTGGCTGGCCGGGCGTGTGGTTGGCGATGGCCGAGGCAACCAGGATGAATACCAGGATGGGCGCGACGGCCTTGAGCGCGGCGATGAACAGGCTGCCGAGGAAGCTGACCTGGGCGGTGGCCTGGGGGAAGAACAGGGCCAGGGCGATGCCGGCGAGCAGGCCAAGGGCAATCTGTGCGACCAGGCTGGTGCGCTCGATGAAATGCAGGAGGGGACGAAGAAGCATGGCTAGGTGTTCCTGTGCGGGCAACCGGGCGCGTAGCACGGTGCGAAACGAGCGCCGTCATGCGGCGCTCGGTGAAAGACTGGCCGGAGGGATTGCCGCCGCTGCCAGTCGTTGGTTTTCGCAGGTCCGGCGGACTCAACCGCCGAGGTAGGCGTCGCGCACCTTGGGGTCGTGCAGCAGATCGTGGCCGCTGCCCTGCATGACGATATGGCCATTTTCCAGCACGTAGGCCCGGTCAGCCAGCTTGAGTGCCTGGTTGGCATTCTGCTCGACGAGGAAGATGGTCACGCCTTCCTCGCGCAACTGCTCGATGATCTGGAAAATCTGCTGGATGATGATCGGTGCCAGGCCCAGCGAGGGCTCGTCGAGCAGCAGCAGGCGGGGCTTGCTCATCAGCGCCCGGCCAATCGCCAGCATTTGCTGTTCACCGCCGCTCATGGTGCCGGCGCGCTGGTCGTAGCGTTCCTTGAGGCGCGGGAACAGATGCAGCACCTTGTCCAACTGGGCCTGGTTGTCGGCCTTGCTGCCAAAGAAGCCGCCCATGGCCAGGTTTTCCTCGACGGTCAGGCGGGCGAACACGCGACGCCCTTCCGGCACTACGGCAATGCTCTTGCGCATGATGGCGGCGGAGTCCAGACCGATCAGCTCCTCGCCTTCATAGCGGATACTGCCGCTGGCCGCGCGCGGGTCGCCACACAGGGTCATCAGCAGGGTCGACTTGCCGGCACCGTTGGCACCGATCAGCGTAACAATTTCGCCTTTCTGCACTTCCAGGCTGATGTCATGCAGGGCCTGGATCTTGCCGTAGAACGTGCAGACATTTTCAAAACGCAGCATCAGGCTTCTCCCAGATAGGCTTTGATCACATCGGGGTTGTTATGCACCTGTTGCGGTGTGCCGTCGGCCAGGGGGGTGCCCTGGTTGATCACGTAGATGTGGTCGGAAATGCTCATCACCAGCTTCATGTCGTGCTCGATCAGCAATACGCTCACCGCATGCTGGTCGCGCAGCAGGCTGATTAGCGCCTTGAGATCGTCGGTTTCCTTGGGGTTGAGGCCGGCGGCCGGCTCATCGAGCATGAGCAGACTCGGCTTGGTCATCATGCAGCGGGCGATTTCCAGGCGGCGCTGCTGGCCATAGGCGAGGGTGCCGGCCGGCCGGTTGGCGACGTCCAGCAAGTCGACCTGTTCCAGCCAGTAGGCGGCCAGCTGCATGGCCTCGCGTTCGCTGCGGCGGAATCCTGGAGTTTTCAGCAGGCCGGCGAGGAAGTTGGTGTTGAGGTGCATGTGCTGGGCGACCAGCAGGTTTTCCACCGCGGTCATTTCCTTGAACAGACGCACATGCTGGAAGGTGCGCACCATGCCCTTGCGGGCGATGCGGAAGCCGGGTAGCCCGGACACTTCCTCCCCCTGGAAGCGTACGCTGCCCGAGGTGGGTTGATAAAAACCGGTGAGGCAGTTGAACACGGTGGTCTTGCCGGCGCCGTTGGGGCCGATGATCGAGACCACCTGGCCCTTGTCGATGCGCAGGGCGACATTATTGACGGCCAGCAGGCCACCAAAGCGCATGGTCAGGCCGGAGACTTCTAACAGGGCTTGGCTCATGTGCGCAGCTCCAGATGCGGACGTTTCATCGGCAGCAACCCTTGTGGGCGCCAGATCATCATGACCACCATCAGCAGCCCGAACAGCAGCATGCGGTACTCGTTGAACTCGCGTGCCAGTTCCGGCAGCACGGTCATCACGATGGCGGCGAGGATCACCCCGAGCTGCGAGCCCATGCCGCCGAGCACGACGATGGCGAGGATGATCGCCGACTCGATGAAGGTGAAGGACTCAGGGCTGATGAAGCCCTGACGGGCGGCGAAGAAGCACCCGGCAAAGCCGGCAAAGGTGGCGCCGATGGTGAAGGCGGTCAGCTTGATGTGCGTCGGGTTGAGGCCCAGCGCGCGGCAGGCAATCTCGTCTTCGCGCATGGCTTCCCAGGCGCGTCCCAGCGGCATGCGCAACAACCGGTTGATGACGAACAGGGTGGCGAGTACCAGAGCCAGGGCCAGCAGGTAAAGGAACATCACCCGGTGGTTGGTGTTGAAGGCGATGCCGAAGAATTCATGGAAGGTCTGTGCGCCTTCCGCTGCGCGGCGGTTGAACTCCAGACCGAACAGAGTGGGCTTGTCGATGCCGCCAATGCCGTTGGGACCGTTGGTCAGCCAGGTCATGTTGTTCAGCAGGATACGGATGATCTCGCCAAAGCCGAGGGTGACGATGGCCAGGTAGTCACCGCGCAGGCGCAGCACCGGGAAGCCGAGCAGGAAGCCGAACAGCGCGGCGAGGGCACCGGCAGCCACCAGGCCGGTCCAAAAACCCACCTGAAAGTACATGGCCAACAAGGCATAGCTGTAGGCGCCGACTGCGTAGAAGCCCACGTAGCCGAGGTCCAGCAGGCCGGCCAGGCCGACCACGATGTTCAGGCCCAGGCCGAGCATCACGTAGATCAGCACCAGGGTGGCCAGGTCGATGGCGCCGCGGTTGGCAAAGAACGGGAAGACGATCGCCGCGGCAATCACGAAACACCAGAACAGCCGGCGTACCGCGACCAGTTCACTCAGCTGGCTGATACCGCCCGGCACGCCCGGCAGTGCTGGCAGGCGCCCGCGTGCCGCATCGATCCAGTCGCGCAGGAGGTTGAAGAGGAAGATGAACAGGCCGGCGCCGGCCATTTTCCACAGTACGTCGGGCGTCGCACCGCTGAGGCTCAGGCTGGTGCCTTGCTGCTCCAGGCGTACGCCCAGCAACAGGCCGGTGAGGGCTACCACCACAGTCAGCGAGAGCAGGGCGGCTTTGAAATGCAAACGCTTCATACCTTCTCTACCTCCGGGCGGCCGAGGATGCCGGTCGGACGGAACAACAGGATCAGGATCAACAGACTGAAGGCCACCACGTCTTTGTATTCGGTGCTGAAGTAACCGGCGGTGATAGCCTCGGTAACGCCCAGTAGCAGGCCGCCGAGCACCGCCCCCGGAATGCTGCCGATGCCGCCCAGTACGGCCGCGGTGAACGCCTTGAGACCGGCCATGAAGCCGATGTAGGGGTTGATTACCCCGTAGTACAGGCTGAGCAGTACGCCGGCCACGGCAGCCAGCGCGGCGCCGATGACGAAGGTCAGGGCGATCACGTTGTTGGTGTTGATGCCCAGCAGGTTGGTCATCTTGATGTCTTCGGCACAGGCGCGGCAGGCGCGGCCCATGCGCGAACGGGAGATGAACAGGGTCAGGGCAGTCATGGTGATGAAGGTGACGATGAAGATCACCAACTGCATGTACGACAGGGTGGCGTGGAAGCCTTCCTCCGGGCCGATGCTCCAGCCGCCGGTGATCAGGCTGGGCATGGCGATGTCGCGTGAACCCTGGGCCAGACGCACCACATTCTGCAGGAAGATCGACATGCCGATGGCCGAGATCAGCGGGATCAGGCGGTTACCACCGCGTAGTGGGCGATAGGCGACGCGTTCGATGCTGAAGCCGTAGGCGCTGGTGACGATCATGCTGATGGCAAAGGCGCCGATCAGCATCAGCGGTAGTGAGTCGAGGCCCAGCAAGGCCAGCGCGGCGAGGACGATGAAGGCAATGTAGCTGCCGATCATGTACACCTCGCCGTGGGCGAAGTTGATCATGCCGATGATGCCGTAGACCATGGTGTAGCCAATGGCGATCAGCGCATAGGTGCTGCCCACGGTCAGGCCGTTGAGCAACTGCTGGATAAAGTAGTACAGGGGTTCGGTCATAACTGCGTAACCTGCAAGAGCGGACAGACAAAGCCCACTGCGCGAGCAGTGGGCTTTGTGTTCAGGCGGGGCGGGTTATTCGCCGAGAGCGGTCTTGGTGCCGTTGGCGTGCCACTGATAGACCACGAAGCTGAAGTCCTTCAGGTCGCCTTTCTCGTCGAAGGCCAGCGTGCCGGTGGGGGTGTCGAAGCTGGTGCTGCGAATGGCTTCGGCAACCTTGTCGGTGTCGGTGCTGCCGGCTTTCTGGATGCCTTCGGCAATCACTTGCACGGCGGCATAGGCGGGGAACACGAACGGACCGCTCGGGTCTTCTTTCTTGGCCTTGAAGGCTTCGACCAGATGAGCGTTCTTCGGATCTTCATCGAACGCCTTGGGCAGAGTAACCAGCATGCCTTCCGAGGCTTCGCCGGCGATGGCCGAGATGTCGGCGTTACCCACGCCTTCCGGACCCATGAACTTGGCATTCAGGCCCTGCTCCTTGGCTTGGCGCAGGATCAGGCCCAGTTCCGGGTGGTAGCCACCGTAGTAGACGAAGTCGACATTCTGACGCTTGAGCTTGGCAATCAGTGCGGAGAAGTCCTTGTCGCCGGCGGTCACGCCTTCGAACAGGGCGACCTTGTAGCCGGCGGCTTCGACGGTCTGCTTGACCGCCGTGGCGATGCCTTCGCCGTACTGCTGCTTGTCATGTACCACGGCAATGTTCTTCGGCTTGACCTGCTCGGCAATGTACTTGCCGGCGGTAGGGCCCTGCAGGCTGTCCAGGCCGATGGTGCGGAATACCAGCTGGTAGCCGCGCGCGGTGATTTCCGGGCTGGTGGAGGCCGCGGTAATCATCAGAATGCCTTCGTCTTCGTAAATGTCCGAAGCGGGCTGAGTGGAGCTTGAGCAAAGGTGGCCGACCACGAACTGCACGCCGTCATTGACGATCTTGTTGGCTACCGCAACGGCCTGCTTGGGATCGCAGGCGTCGTCATAGACCACGCCTTCCAGCTGTGCGCCGTTGACGCCGCCGGCCTTGTTGATCTGCTCGATGGCCATCTTGGCGCCGATGAACTGCATGTCACCGTATTGCGCCACGGCACCGGTCACCGGACCGGCCATGGCGATCTTGATGGTGTCGGCGGCAACGGAGTAGCTGGCCATGCCGGCCAGGGCCATGGCTGCGAACAGCTTGGATACGTGCTTGGTAGCCTTGTTCATAGTGCTCCACTCATGGTTGGTCATTGTTCTGTTGCGGATCTGCACCGGCCTGCTGGCAGGGCAATGGCGGCTTCGACGACGCTCGGAAGGGTCGAAAAAACTGTACCGGTACAGTGTAGGGGGCTGTCCAACGCCTTGAAAAGCGTGCAAATCGTCGCCTGTCATGGTCGTGTCGCCTGATTGAAATATTGATATAGAAAAGCGGCATTTATTGACTGCCTGATCAATAAAAAGCCTGGCTGGCGGCGTGGCCAGGCACAGGTATCATGTGCGCCTTTTCCAATGAGGAGAGCCGCATGAACGAAGAGACTAGCCTGCTTTATGCCAAGCTGCTGGGCGAGACGGCGCAGATCACCTGGGCCGAGCTGCAACCATTCTTTGCCCGTGGGGCGTTGCTTAGCGTGCAGCCGGGTGAGGATATGGTGGGGGTGGCCCTGGCCATGGCCGAGAATGACCAGGCGCGTCTGCGCGACTGGTTGCAAGGTGGGCAGTTGGTGCGCCTGAGCGATGACCAGGCGCAGGACTGGCAGGCTCGTGATCCGCTCCTTTGGGCTGTAGTGGTAGCGCCCTGGGTGCTGGTTCAGGAGCGTGACAGCGCTACACTGCCTGGTAACTGACCCGCAGGAGAAAACCCGCATGTTCAAGCCAGGCCATTTGCACAGGCAGCGTGCCCCCGGGGTGACTGATGTGCCGGACTACGTGGTAGACGTCTATTACGAGGTGCAGGAGGAGCCGGGCGAAGGCCTCTTGCTGTGCCTGACCATGCAGGGGGTCGTCGATGGCCGGGCTTTCACCGAGCAGGTGCGTTTGCATCGGGATACCGCCTTCAATTTTGCCGCAGTGCTGGGGCGTCTGGCCGGTCGTTACGGCCTGCCGCGTAATGCCAGTCCGATCATGCGCGAACATGCCGAGTATGATGCGATGTATCGCGACATCCGCGAGCGCCTTGGCGCGGTGAGTGGCGAACCCGTCGATTTCGCACACCTGGAGCAGGACTTGCGCCAGCTGTAACGCTGTTCAGTAGTTTGAGAGACATCATGCAAATCATGCCTTCCCTGGGCTTTGCCGGCATCGGCCTGATGGGCCTGCCGATGTGCCGTCGCCTGTTGGCGGCTGGTTATCCCCTGCGAGTGTGGAACCGCAGTGCGGACAAATGCCTGCCTTTATTGCAGGAGGGGGCCGGGCGTGTCGAAACCCCGGCCGAGCTGTGTGCTGATGCCGAGGTGGTCATGCTCTGCCTGGCAGACACGGCGGCGGTGCGCGAGGTGGTATTCGGCGCGGGTGGCCTGGTCGAAAGCGCCCGTCCTGGCCAGTTGCTGGTGGACTTCTCCAGCCTGGAGCCCGCGGCTACCCGTGAGATGGCGGAGGAGTTGTTGCAGCGCACCGGGATGCACTGGCTGGACGCACCGGTTTCCGGCGGCACGGCTGGCGCAGAGGCGGGTAGCCTGGCGATCATGGCCGGTGGTCGTGCGGACGATGTGCAGCGCGTGCGGCCGATTCTGGCGCATCTCGGACAACGCCTGACCCACATGGGCGAGGTGGGCGCGGGACAAGTCAGCAAGGTGTGCAACCAGATGCTGGTGGCGTGCAATGCGCTGGTGATCGCCGAGGTGGTGGCGCTGGCCGAGCGTAGCGGGGTGGATGCCAGCCTGTTGGCCAGCGCCCTGGCCGGTGGCTTTGCCGACAGCAAACCCTTGCAGATTCTCGCGCCGCAGATGGCCGCGAGCCAGTTCGAGCCGGTTCGCTGGCATGTGCGTACGTTGCTCAAGGACCTGGATACGGCGGTCAAGCTCGCCCGTGAGCAGGGCAGTGCCACGCCGATGAGCGGCCTGGCGGCGCAGTTGATGCGCCTGCATGGCAGCCAGGGCAACCTGTCGCGTGATCCGTCGACGTTGATCGAGATGCTGCGCGAGGCCTGTCCATGAAGATCGCCGCCAACCTCAGTCTGCTATTCAGCGAATTGCCGCTGCTGCACCGCGTACAGGCGGCGGTGGCGGCTGGCTTTTCCGGGGTCGAGGTACAGTTTCCCTATGAACAGCCGGCGATGCTTTGGCATGAAGCCTTGCAGCGCGCCGGCGTGCCGTTGGTGCTGTTCAACCTGCCGGCGGGCGATCTATTGCAAGGGGGACGCGGCCTGGCGGCACAGCCGGATTGCCGCGAGGCTTTTGCCGAGGGTCTGCAGCTGGCTTTGCGCTATGCCGCCTTGCTGCGGCCGCGTGCGGTCAATGTGCTGGCCGGTCGTCTGGTCGCCCCGCTAACCCGCGAAGTGGCCTGGCAAACCCTGGTGGATAATCTGCGGCAAACGGCCGATGCCTTTGCCATACTGGGCATCAAGGTGCTGGTCGAGGCAATCAACCCGCTGGATATGCCGGGATTCCTGATCAATACCCCTGAAGATCTGCTGCGCCTGCTGGATGATGTGGCACATAGCAATTGCCTGGCTCAGCTGGACCTGTATCACATGGCGCGGCAGGGGCTGGATATCCCGCAGGCTATCGAGTGCCTGGCGGGGCGCATCGGCCATGTGCAGTTTGCCGACTGCCCCGGGCGGGGACAGCCGGGCACCGGCAGCCTGGACTTTTCACGGGCGTTTGCAGCCTTGCACAAGGTAGGTTACGAGGACTGGCTGGCTGCGGAGTACCACCCGCAGGGCGAGACGCGCGAGAGCCTGGCTTGGCTGGCACAGTGGCGGGTATCGGGGGTCTGAAGTGAGCAAGGGGCGGGCAGCCTATCACCAGGCCCATCAGGCGCGGGCCGAAGCCGAAGCACAGCGCTTGTGGGCGCAACGTGAGGTTTTGCAGGGGCGCTGGCATGCCTGGGTGGCCCTGCAGCTCTATCAGCTGACACCTGCGCCTTATGCCAGCATGGTGCGCCGTGCGCTGCAGCAGCGGCGTGACGCAGCGGGCGAATGAGCGGCCTGGCAACCAGCCCGCCTTGTGGAAAGCGCGGACTGGTTGCGGCCTCGGTTACAGCAGGGGAATGGTGTAGCTGACGATCAGGCGGTTTTCGTCCAGATCGCCGATCGAGGCGTTGGAGCGCACCATGGCGTTGCGCCAGCGGAACGCCAGGTTCTTCAAGGTGCCTTCCTGGATGGTGTAGCTGATGTCCAGGTCGCGTTCCCATTCCTTGCCGTCGACGTTGCCGACCTTGAACTCGTCGCCGCGTACGTAGCGCACGAAGGCGTTCAGCCCGGGTACGCCGTAACTGGCGAAGTTGAGGTCGTAGCGGGCTTGCCAGGAGCGCTCGCCAGCGCGGGTGAAGTCTAGAATCTGCAGGTAGCTGGAAATTGCCGGATCGGTTTCCTGCAGGAACGGGAAGGGATTGTCGCCGTCACTGTGCTGATAACCCAGGCGGAAGGTATGCGCGCCGGTGTTGGCCGAGAGCATCAGGCTGGTCAGGTCGTTGTCGATTTTGCCGGCCAGCTGGCGGCCGTTCTCGTCAGAGTCGAAATAGCCAAAGACTGCACCGAGTTTCCATGCACCTACGGCCTGGTTGTGGCTCAGTTGCAGCAGCTTCTGGTCATAGACGTCCTGCAGTTCGGAGTACCACAGGCCGACCGCAGTATTGTCCTGGTTGAACTTGTAGTCGCCGCCGAAGTAGTTGAACCGATCACTGGTAGCCGTTGCCGCATAATTGCTGGCACGCATTTTCTGCATGTCGGTGGAGTCACGGTAGTTGACCTCGCGCAGCTGACCGGCATTGACGGTCAGGCCAGCGATTTCCTGCGAGGTCAGCATGGCACCATTGAACACTTGGGGCAGCAGGCGTGCATCACCCGAGGAGACGACCGGCAGCTTGGGCATTAGGCCGCCGACCTTGGCGACAGTCTTGGACAGGCGCACCTTGGCGGCGACCGCCGCTTCGGAATACTCGTCGCTGCCTTCGCTACCGTAGCTGTTGGGCAGCAGGTTGCTGCCGGCGCGATCGTCCGAGGAGCTGAGCTTGACGCCCAGCCCGGCATAGGCATCCAGGCCAAAGCCGATGGTGCCTTCGGTGAAGCCGGATTCGGCCTTGAGAATGAAGCCCTGGGCCCACTCCTCGCGTTTGGCCTGGCTGCCGGGGGCACTGTTGCGCAGGTCACGGTTGAAATAGAAATTGCGCAGTTCCAGAGTGGCCTTGCTGTCATTGATGAAGTCGGCCTGGGCCAGGCTGGGAAGGGCCAGGCCGGCGCCGGCGGTGGCCAGTGCTACCGCCTGGGCGAGCAGAGTGCGGCTCATGGTGGTGAGGTCTCCTGATTGTTCTTATGAATGCCGCCCTGTGCATGGAGGGGGCAATGTTGCAGCGCCGTGACTAAAACACGACAGCCGGCGGGCTGCCCTTAGACCATAGTCGAAACGTGGGAATTAACGCAGGCGCTGCCTGTCGTGCTGCTTCAGCTGGCCAGCAAGTGGGCTTCGCTGCTTTCAATGGCGGCCAGCGGGCCCGCCAGGAGCAGGGTGTCGCCAGCTTGCAGGCGCAATTGCGGAGCGGGGCTGAGCTCCTCGCCATGGCGGCGGATGCCCTGTATCTCGACGCCCAGTTGCTCGAGTTGTAGTTCGTCCAGGCTGCGCTGGCAGGCGCTGGCTTGCGCGCTGAGTGTCACTGCGTGCAACAGGGTGCGCGGCTGTTGATGTTGCCCCAGCAGGTCGGCATGACCGCCATGGTAGAAGCCATGCAGCAAGCGGTAGCGTCCGGCTCGTACGGCATCCATGCTCTGCTGTACCCGCGATTCCGGCAGGCCGAGCATGACCAGCGCGTGTGAAGCGAGCATCAGGCTGGATTCCAGCAGCTCCGGCACGACTTCATTGGCGCCCAATGCCAACAGGGCATCCAGCTTGCTATCGTCGCGGGTGCGAACCAGTATCTGCAGTTCCGCCTGCAGGCGCCGGGCCTGCTCGACAATCTGCAAGGCAGCCTCGCTGTTGTCCACGGCGACCACCAGCAGGCGTGCCTGGGCAATGTTCATGGCTTGCAGCAGATCGGCACGTCGGCAGTCGCCGTAGTGCACGTGATCTTCGCCGGCTGCCGCCTCCTGGACGCGTACCGGATCGTCATCGAGGGCAATGTAGGGGATGTTTTCGCGCCGCAGGAAGCGGCCGATGGATTGGCCGACCCGACCGTAGCCGCAAATCAGTACATGTCCCTGCTGGGCTTCGCCGCTGGCACTGATGGCCTCCAGTGAGCTGTCTCCGCTGTGGCGACGTTGCAGGCGTGCCGCCAGGCGCGGAGCACCACGCAGCAACAGGGGGGTGACGCTCATCGAGCAGAACACCGCCGCGAGCAACAGGCTGGCCAGATTGCTGTCGAGCAGCGTGCTACTTTGCATCTGGGCCAGCAGGGCAAAGAAGAACTCGCCGCCTTGCGCCAGGGCCAGGCCGCTGCGCCAGGCGACGGTTGTGGTATTGCCGCGCAGGCGCACCAGCAGGGCCACGATCAGCCCCTTGATAGCGATCAGCAGCAGCGTCAGGGCAATAATGGTCAGGCCATGACTGAGGAACAGGCGCAAGTCGATGAGCATGCCGACACTGACGAAAAACAGGCCCAGCAACACGTCGCGAAATGGACGGATGTCGGCTTCGATCTGGTGGCGGTAGTGGCTTTCCCCGAGCAGCATGCCGGCGAGAAAGGCGCCCAGTGCCATGGACAGGCCAAGCAGGTGGGTCAGCCAGGCCGTCAGCAATACGATGACCAGGGCCATGAGCAGGAACAGTTCATTGGAGCGTGCTGCCGCCACTTCATGAAACAGGCGCGGCAGCAGCCAGCGACTGGCCACCAGCAAGCCAATGAACAGCAGTACGGCTTTGCCCAGGGTCAGCGGCAACGCCACGTACCAGGCTTGCTCGGAACCGCCGCTGATCAGTGGCAGCAGGGTCAGCAACAGTACCGCGACCAGATCCTGGAAGAGCAATACGCCAATGGCGTTCTGTCCATGGGGGGTAAAAATCTCCCCCAGGCTGCTCAACTCCTTGCTGACGATGGCCGTGGAGGATAGCGCGAGGCCGGCGGCCAGGGTCAGCGACACGGCCAGTGACAGGCCGTATAGATGTAGCAGCGCCGCCAGTGGCAGGCTGGTACAGATGACTTGCAGGCTGCCCAGGCCAAATACCGTACTTTTCAGGGCTAGCATGCGTGGCAGGGAGAACTCCAGGCCGAGGGTAAACAGCAGGAACACCACACCCATTTCTGCAAGGATCGACATGTCCTGGCCGCCTGCGCTGATCCAGCCGGCGGCAAAGGGGCCACACAGCACGCCGACACACAGGTAGCCGAGCAGGGGAGGCAGGTTCAGGCGGCGGAACAAGGCAATGGTGATCAGTGATGCGACCAAAATGATCAGCAGGTTGGCGAACAAGATGAACTTCCCCCATGTCGATCTGCCAAGCATGCGATCTGCGGGTTACGGCGTCCAGCACGTCGACCGTCTGTCGCCTGCCTTGTTGACCTGACTCAAGCGTCGCGCCGCTCTGCCGTCATATAGGCATGCACAGCATGCTGCCAGTGAGGTAAACCCGATGAGCGCTCTCTCTTCCCTGACTGCTCAGCCGCGTGCGGCGCTCATGCCCGCTCCGCTCAGCAACGCCCCCTCGGCCGGCACGGGCGTGTTGGCCAATCGTCTGGCCGAGCGCCTGGGCGTATCGCCGTCCAGCCTGCAGGCGCCTACCGAGCAGTTCACTCCCACGCGGGTCGCCGAGCGTGTCTTGGGCTTCATCGAGCAGCGCTTGCAGCGCGAAGCAGCGGATGGCGCTGATCAGGAAAAGTTGCAGGGGCTTTTGCAGCAGGCCCGCGAAGGTATCGAGCAGGGCTTTGCCGAGGCGCGCAAGATCCTGGATGGGCTGGGTGTGCTGCAGGGCAAGATCGCCACGGATATCGATGAAACCTATGCGCGTCTGCAGGACGGTTTGCAAGGCTTGCAGGCCCGCACACTGCCGGCCGGGCAGGGCGTGGCAGCCCTGCAAATGAGTAGCGAACGTCTGACGGCGCGCAGCGAAACCTTCGAGCTACAGGTAACCACGCGCCAGGGTGATCGCCTGCGTATCAGCCTGGCGCAGGCTGCGCTGGACTATCGGCAGACCGATGTGAGTCTTTCCACTGCTAGCGAAGGAACGCGCCTGAGTGTCCAGCAGCGCAGTACCAGCTTGCAGGTAGGGAGCTTCATGGTGGTCGTGGAGGGCGATCTCAACGACCAGGAGCGTGGTGCACTGAATGACCTGCTGCGTCAGGTGCAAGGACTTTCCGGGCAGTTCTACGCGGGTGATCTGGCCGGGGCCTTCGACAGTGCGCTGTCTTTGAACATGGATGGCAGTCAGTTGGCGAGTATGTCATTGCGCCTGACCCAGACCCAGTTGCGTCAGGCCAGCGATACCTATGCCGCGGTGGCGCAGAGTGGCGGTCAGGGGCGTTCCGTTGGTAATGGCTTGCTGGCCGATTACGCACAGGGCCTGCTGCAGGCACTGCGTAGTGCCGAGACGCTGGTCGAGGCCTCCCGGGAGTTGCTGGAGCCGTTGTTGCAGGCGGCGTTCAGCCTGGACCCGCGCTTGAGCGATGTGCAGTTGCCGCGTGCCGAGCAACTCAACAGCCGCCTGCTCGATGGCCTGCAGCAGCGGCCTGCCGCCTGATAGACTGCGCGTCGGAATGGGTGAGCTGGGGCGCGGCATATGGCGATAGAGGTTCAGTTGCTAGGCACGTTGGGTTGTCACCTGTGCGAACAGGCTGAACAGCTGTTGATGCCCTGGTTGGCACGCGACGTGGTGGTCGAGTTGCTGGATATTGCCGAGAGTGAGGCGTTGGTAGCGCGCTATGGCTTGCGCATACCCGTGTTGCGTCGTGAGCGCGATGGCGCCGAGCTGGGCTGGCCGTTTGACGAACGCAGCCTGGCGGCTTTTCTGCAGGGGGGCTGATGGCAGCAGCCATAAAAAAACCCGCTTTCGCGGGTTTTTTTATGGGTCAACCTTGCTGGCAAGGTGACTCGGGATGTTTGGTCGGAGCGACAGGATTCGAACCTGCGACCTTCTCGTCCCGAACGAGACGCGCTACCAAGCTGCGCTACGCTCCGTTTGATGGCCGGCATTCTACCGAAAAAGTTTTGATGCACAAGGGGTTAGCGAAAGTTTTTTGTCATGCCCGAGGTGTCTGGGCGGCAGCCAGCAGCTCGGGGCTGTTGAGATTGGCCAGGCGTGGGTCGTCGATCGGGCATTGCAGTGTCTGGCAACCGAGCTGGCGCAGTACACGTTGCGGGCTGCGTTCGCCGGCCTGCCAGGCTGCCTCGATCTGTGCCTGCACGGCACGTGGAATCAGGCTGAACAGCGGCTCCAGATAATCGCCGCGCGACAGACAGACAGGCTGTGTGCCGGCGCGCTGCAGCAAGGTCAGGAGCAGTTGGCGATCCAGGCAGGGCGCGTCGCAGGGCAGTACCAGTAGGTGGGCATGGCGTGCCGCGGCCAGGCCAGCACGTATACCGGCCAGCGGGCCGGGGAAGTCTTCCTCGGCATCACGTACCAGCTGGTCGGCATAGGCGACGTAGTGTTCAGCGTTACGGTTGCAGGAGATGATCAGGTCATCGCTGAGCGGACGCACCAGTGCATGCAGCCAGGCAATCAGTGGCCGGCCCTGCCAGTCGATCAGTCCCTTGTCGCGCCCGCCCATGCGCTGGCCGCGGCCACCCGCCAGCAGCAGTACGGAACAAGGGGGCAGGTTGGCTGTGCTCATACGGCATTCTTCCTCAGCGGGGCGCGCTGTATAGCACTGCACTGCTTATCCGCCAAGCCCGCTGGTGGCTTTGTGCTGCTCGCGGTATTGCCCTGGCGTGCAACCGGTCCATTGCTTGAAACTGCGATGGAAGGAGCGTGTCTCGCTGAAGCCCAGGTAGGCGGCAATATCCTGGATGGGCAGTTCGCTGTGCTGCAGATAATGCTCGGCCAGTTCACGGCGCAGCTGGTCGAGGATCTCCTGGTAGCTGGTGCCGGCCTGTTGTAGGTGGCGTTGCAGGGTGCGCAGGGTCATGTGCAACTGCTCGGCAACGCGCTCTTTACGCGGCAGGCCCTCGCCGAGCATCTGTCGTAGCAGATTGCGCACCCGCTGGGGCAAGGGTTGTTGCTCATCGAGACGGGCCAGCAGACCGCTGGCATGTTGCTCCAGGGTGCGCAGCAGGCTGGCATCAGCCTGGCGCAGGGGCAGTTGCAGGTAGTCCTGGGGAATCAACAGGGCGTTGCAGGGTTGCTCGAACAGCACCGGGCAACCAAAGTGTTCCTCGTACTCGGCCTGGCGGCAGTCGGCTGGCCGGGCGTGTTCCAGCCACACTTGCTGCGGTGAGTAGTGCATGTCGGCAATCCAGCGCGCGAAGTGCAGCCAGGAGGCCAGCACGTTTTCGATCAGCTGGCGACGTACCGGCGAGTTGGGATAGTGGCACTGCCAGCTCAGCTGCACCTGCGTATCGTGCGTAGCGATATGGCTGGTGCCCATGTCGCCGACCAGTTTCTCATAGGGCAGGATGCGCGCCATGGCCTGACCGAGGGTGGCGCAGTTCATGGTGATGTAGCCCAGCACGCTCCATGAACCCGGTTGCACATAGCGTGCAGCATGCAGGCCGAACAGTGGATCGCCGGACTGCTCGAGGAGATTGAGCAGTAAGCGTTCGTGTTGTTCGCCGCTGATCCGCCGGCTGTTGTCGCTCAGCAGGTGGTTGTCCAGGCCGGCGGCTCGCAGCGCCGCCTGGCAGTCCAGGCCCAGCGCCTGAGCGTGGCTGAAATATTTGAGCAGAACCGCAACGGCGGTGTAGCCGAGACTGTGCATCTTGCTGATTTTGGCTCGATTGGCGAATGGGCTTGACCGCATCGGACAATGTCCGGCGCGCGCGGCTGGCTAGTATAGGCAGCCTGATCACATCACCGACAAGAGGAGCAGGGCATGCGGCGCTGGAACGGGTGGGGCGAGGAAGCAACTGAAGTCGAACTGCCGGCACATGGGGCGGCGTTTCTAAGCCAGCGGATTGGCGAGGGTCAGCCCTTGCACGATGCCAGCCTGGCCGAGGTGCTGGCCAAGGTGCCGCCGTCGCGCCTGCCCGCCCATCCGCTGGTCAGCACCGATGCCGAGCTGCGGGTGCGTCACGCCCGTGGGCAGAGCCTGCCGGACTGGCTGGCCATGCGCTCCGGGGAGTTTGGCCGGTTTCCTGATGGCGTGGCACTGCCGCAGAGCGCCGAGCAGATTCGCGAGCTGCTGCGCTGGGTGGCCGCCGAGGACATCTGTCTGGTGATCTACGGTGGCGGTACTTCGGTGGCCGGGCACATCAACCCGCCGGCCGTGGAGCGTCCGGTGCTGACGCTGTCGCTGGCACGCATGAACCAGTTGCTGGCGTTGGACGAGCAGAGCCGCCTGGCCACCTTCGGCCCCGGCGCCAGCGGCCCGCAGGTCGAATCGCAGCTGCGCGCACGGGGTTACACCCTGGGGCATTTTCCGCAATCCTGGGAGTTGTCGACCCTGGGTGGCTGGGTGGCCAGCCGTTCCAGCGGCCAGCAGTCGCTGCGCTATGGGCGTATCGAACAGCTGTTTGCCGGCGGCAGCCTGGAAACCTTCGCCGGCACCCTGGAGCTGCCGAGCTTTCCGGCCTCGGCCGCCGGCCCGGACCTGCGCGAGCTGGTGCTGGGCAGCGAAGGGCGTTTCGGGGTGATTTCCCAGGTCAAGGTGCGTGTCACGCCAGTGGCCGAGCAGGAGCGTTTCTACGCCGTCTTTCTGCCGGACTGGACGCGGGCCTTGCAGGCTATCCGCGAGCTGGTGCAGGCGCGCATTCCGTTGTCCATGCTGCGCCTGTCCAATGCCGTGGAAAGCGAAACCCAGCTTGCCCTGGCCGGGCATCCGCGGCAGATCGCCTGGCTGGAAAAATACCTGGCCTGGCGCGGCGCGGCTGCCGGTAAATGCCTGATGACCTTTGCGGTCACCGGCAACCCGGCGCAGAACGCCTTGTCGCTGCGTCAGACGCAACGTCTGCTCAAGGGCTTTGGCGGGGTATTCACCGGCACCCTGCTGGGTAACAAGTGGGCGCAGAATCGCTTTCGCTTCCCCTACCTACGCCATGGGCTGTGGCAGGCCGGGTATTGCGTGGATACTCTGGAAACCGCCTGTGACTGGCCGCATGTCGATCAGTTGTTGCAGGCGGTAGAGCACAGCCTGCGCGAAGGCCTGGCCGATGAGGGCGAGCGGGTGCATGTGTTTACCCACCTGTCGCATGTCTACGCACAGGGTTCGAGCATCTACACCAGCTACGTCTACCGGCCCGGTGGTGATTATGCCCAGGCCCTGGCCCGCTGGCAGCGTCTCAAGCATGCCGCCAGTCAGGCCATCGTTGCCAACCATGGCACCATCAGCCACCAGCATGGCGTAGGGCGTGACCACGCACCTTACCTGGCGGTAGAGAAAGGGGCGCTGGGCATGGCCACTCTGCACAGCCTGGCGCAGCATTTCGATCCGCAGCAGCGTTTGTTGCCCGGCGTGTTGCTGGAGTCCTGAGCATGGTCTGGAATGCGCAATGGCGGGCCGCTGCGCTGCCTGCGCTGCTCGCGCAGCCGTGGGACCTGCTGGTTGTTGGCGGGGGGATCAGCGGGGCGGGGATTCTGCTTGAGGCGGCGCGTGCCGGTTGGCGCTGCCTATTGCTGGAGCAGCGCGATTTTGCCTGGGGGACGTCCAGTCGTTCCTCGAAAATGGTGCATGGCGGTCTGCGTTATATCGCCCAGGGCCAGCTGGGCCTGACCCGGGCTGCGGTGCGTGAGCGCCAGCAGATGCTGCGCGAGGCGCCGGGGCTGGTCGAGCCGTTGGGCTTCCTGTTTCCCCATTACCGCCGGGCGTTTCCCGGGCCACGGGCTTTTGGCGGCTTGCTGGCGCTGTATGACGCGCTGGCCGGTCAGCGCAACCGTGCCTATCACGACCTGTGCCGGCTGGGCTATCTGCAGCCCGGTTTGCAGCCCCAGGAGCTGCGCGGCGCCAGTGGCTTTGTCGATGCGTTGACCGATGATGCGCGGCTGGTCATGCGCGTGCTGCATGAAGCGCGCGCAGCCGGTGGCGAAGCGCTGAGTGGCGTACAGGTGCAGGGGCTGCTGCATGCGCCGGATGGACGGGTCGAGGGCGTGCAGCTGCTTGATCGGGAAAGCGGTCTGCGCAGTGAGCTGCGCTGCCGCATGCTGGTCTGTGCGACGGGCAGCTGGGCCGGGCAACTACAGGCGCCGGCTGGCACTGAACGGATCCGCCCGCTGCGTGGCAGTCATCTGTTGTTGCCGCACTGGCGCCTGCCGGTCGCCCAGGCGGTGAGCTTCATGCATGCCCGCGATGCGCGCCCGGTGTTCGTCTACCCCTGGCAAGGCGCCACCGTGGTCGGCACCACGGATGTTGACCACGCCGAGCCTCTCGACGAAGAAGCACGCATCAGCCCGGCCGAACTGGAGTACCTGCTGGCCGCCTGCGCTCAGCAGTTTCCCCAGGCGCGCATCGTGGCCGGCGACGTGCTGTCCACCTGGGCGGGTGTGCGTCCGGTGGTCAGCACAGCCGGCAGCCAGCGTGCGCCCTCGGCGGAGAAGCGCGAGCATGTGCTCTGGCAGCAGCCAGGCTGCCTGACCCTGGCGGGCGGCAAGCTGACCACTTTTCGCCTGCAAGCCCGCGAGGTCATCAAGGCCTGTGCCGCCAGCCTGGGCGAGGCCGTACCAGCCTGTCCGGCGCATATCTTCTCCTCGCCGCAAAGCGTAGCGTTGCCCGCCGGGCTTGGTGTGGATCAGCAGCGTCGCCTACGGGGCTACTACGGCCCGCTGCTGGAGCGCCTGGTCGAGTTGCTGGCGGTGTGGGGACATGGCTGCGTGGCACATACTCAGGTCCTCTGGGCCGAGCTGGCCCAGGCCTGCGAGGCAGAACAGGTGTTGCACCTCGATGACCTGCTATTGCGCCGTACCCGCCTGGGCCTGCTGTTGCCCGAGGGTGGGCGGGCCTGGCTGGAGCCCATAGGCGCGCTGTGCCGTACCTGCCTGGGCTGGGATGAAACGCGCTGGCGTGAGGAAGCCGAGCGCTACCAGACACTCTGGCAGCAGTGCTATAGCCTGCCCGCCGCCTACCATGACGAGCTCGACTATGCCTGAAGCCAATTACCTGCTGGCCATCGACAACGGCACGCAAAGCGTGCGTGCGCTGCTGTTCGACCTGCAAGGCAACCTGCTGGGCAAGGGCAAGGTCGAGCTGCAGCCCTACTACAGCAGCCAGCCCGGCTGGGCCGAGCAGGATCCCGAGTATTACTGGCAAAGCCTTGCTGAAGCCTGCCGGCGCCTGTGGGCCAGCGTGGATATCGACAAGGCACGGATTGCCGGGGTGTCGCTGACCACCCAGCGCGGCACCCTGATCAATGTCGATGAGCAAGGCCGCCCGCTGCGCCCGGCCATGCTCTGGCTGGATCAGCGCCAGGCGGCACCCGGCCCGGCCATGCGTGGTCCCTGGGCCTGGTTGTTCAAACTGTTGCGTGAGGAACAGACGATTGCCTATTTCCGCGCGCAGGCCGAGGCCAACTGGATTGCCCAGCAGCAGCCGGAGGTGTGGGCACGCACCCATAAGTTCCTGCTCCTCTCGGGGTTCCTGACCCATCGCCTGTGTGGACGTTATGTCGACTCTACGGGCAGCTGTGTCGCCTACCTGCCGTTCGATTACCGGCGTTTGCGCTGGGCCGGCCCGCGTGACTGGAAGTGGCAAGCCATGCCGGTGCGCCGGGAGATGCTGCCGGAGCTGCTGCCGCCCGGTGAGTTGCTGGGCCATATCACCGAGCAGGCCAGTGCGCTGACGGGCATTCCCGTCGGGCTGCCAATGATTGCCGCGGCGTCGGACAAGGCCTGCGAGGTGCTGGGTGCCGGAGCGCTGGATGCGCATATCGCCTGCCTGTCCTACGGCACCACGGCGACCATCAACACCACGCGGGCCGACTATGTGGAAACGGTGCGGCATATTCCGCCCTATCCGGCGGCCTTGCCGGGCCACTACAACACCGAGGTGATGATTTTTCGCGGCTTCTGGATGGTCAGCTGGTTCAAGGAGCAGTTTGCCCACGACCAGCGCCAGCGTGCGCTGGATCTTGGCGTGGAGGTGGAAACGCTGTTCGACGAGTTGGTCAACAGTGTGCCGGCCGGCTCCATGGGGCTGATGTTGCAACCCTTCTGGTCGCCGGGGATTCGCGAACCGGGGCTGGAGGCCAAGGGCTCGATCATCGGCTTTGGTGATGTGCATACCCGCGCGCACCTGTACCGGGCCATTCTCGAAGGGCTGGCGTATGCCCTGCGCCAGGGGCGCGAGCGTATTGAACAGCGTACCGGTACGCCGATCACACGCCTGCGGGTCTCCGGGGGCGGTTCGCAAAGTGATGCGGCCATGCAGCTGACCGCGGATATCTTCGGCTTGCCAGCCGAGCGGCCGCACCTTTATGAAACGTCCGGGCTGGGCGCCGCGATCGACTGCGCGGTGGGGCTGGGCCTGCACGCCGACTTTGCCTCGGCGGTGGCGGCCATGACCCGCGTCGGCCAGGTGTTCATGCCGCAGCCTGAAGCGCAGGCACGTTATGAGCGGCTGTATCGTCAGGTCTACCTGCGCATGTACCGGCAATTACGCCCGTTGTATCGCAGTATTCGCGAGATAACCGGTTATCCAGCGTGAACCTTGCCGGCTGCCTGATGCTGGCGGTTGTCGCGCGGCTGGGCCATGATGAAGGGGCCTGTCCGCTCAAGAGATGAGCGCCCAGGCCGATAGCAAGCCTGATTCGGGGAAAATCCCGTCGTTTTCTCCTGGGGAGCACGCAATGGCCGGCATTCTCGATACGGTGGATCAACGCACCCAACTGGTGGGTGAGAACCGCCTGGAAATTCTCATGTTCCGTTTGGTGGGCCGGCAGTTGTTCGCCATCAACGTGTTCAAGGTGCAGGAAGTTCTGCAACTACCGAAGCTGACCCTGATGCCGCATCGCCATCCTTATGTGTGTGGCGTGGTCAACCTGCGTGGGCAGACCCTGCCGGTGATCGATCTGTCGCAGGCGATCGGCATGCGCCCACTGGTGCCCAGCGAGCAGAGCACCATCATCGTCACCGAGTACAACCGTTCGGTGCAGGCGTTCCTGGTGGGTAGTGTCGATCGCATCATCAACCTGAATTGGGAGTCGATCCTGCCGCCTCCCGGCGGGGCAGGCCGCCAGCACTACCTGACGGCTATTACCAAGGTCGAGGAACAGATCGTCGAGATCATCGACGTGGAAAAGGTGCTGGCGGAAATCAGTCCGATGAGTACCCGGGTGTCCGAGGAAAAGCTTGCCGATCCGGTTCTTGAGAAAGCCCGTGGCCGTGAAGTGCTGCTGGTTGATGACTCCACCGTAGCGCTCAATCAGTTGCGCGAGACCCTCGCGCAACTGGGCATACGCACCCATAGCGCCAGCGATGGCCTGCGTGCCTTGAATCTGCTGAAAAAGTGGGCCGATGAAGGGCAGGACATGACGGAGCGCCTGCTGATGATCTTTACCGATGCGGAAATGCCGGAAATGGACGGCTATCGGCTGACCACGGAGATTCGTCAGGACCCGCGTCTGCGCGACCTCTACGTGGTCTTGCATACCTCGTTGTCGGGAAGTTTCAACGAAGCGATGGTGAAGAAGGTCGGCTGTGACAACTTCCTCTCCAAGTTCCAGCCTGACCGCTTGGTGGAAGTGATCCGCGAACGTTTGTTGCGTGACCGTTGACCGCCTGGGCGAGGCCGCTGGCATAGGCTTGGCGGCCCCTAAAAACAGACGCTACGTAGCGCGGCAGAGTAATCGCAGCGTAACTGCACAAGCTCGGCGCGCGGGGCTACTCTCTTGAGCTGATTGCTCTGGCAGCGCCGCGGGGCCCTTGATCTTTTGTCTGTGCCTGGTCGGCTGTCTGTTCTTGGACTGACCCTCGACAAGGCTATAAACCGCCTTTCAGTGAACGCAGGGAGTGCTGTCGTGTTGCAGTTGAGCCAGCTTTACCGATACCCGTTGAAGTCCGGCGCTGCCGAGCTGCTGCGCAGCGCGTGGATTGATGCGCTGGGCGTACAGGGTGATCGGCGCTGGATGGTGGTGGATGAGCAGAATGGGCGCTTTCTCACGCAACGCCTGTTGCCTGCGTTGGGCCGCATCGTCGCCCGCTGGCAGGGTGAACAGCTGCTGCTATGTGCACCGGGCTGTGCGGATCTGCTGGTGCGGGTCACGGATCACGCTGCCGCCCGGCGCATAGTGCAGGTGTGGCGTGACACCCCGCAGGTGGTCGATGCCGGTGAGGCGGCGGCACACTGGCTCAGTTGCCTGCTGCAACGCCCCTGCCGGCTGGTGCAGATTACCGAGGAGACGGCGCGCCAGGTCGACCTGCAATATGCCCGTCCCGGCGAGCGGGTAGGCTTTGCGGATGGCTTCCCGCTGCTGCTGATTGGTGAGGCGTCCCTGCAAGCCCTGAGTGATGAAGTGGGCCGGCCGCTGGAGATGTTGCGCTTTCGCCCCAACCTGGTGGTGTCGGGTAGCCCGGCCTATGCCGAAGATGGCTGGCAACGTATCGCCATTGGTGAGTTGACCTTTCGCCTGGTGAAGCCCTGCGGCCGTTGTGTGATGACCACTCTGGATCCGCAGACCGGCGAGCGTAGTGCGGACAACGAGCCGTTGGCTACTCTCAAGCGTTTGCGCCAGCACAACGGCGAGGCGTTGTTCGGACAGAATCTGATTGCCGAAGGCTGTGGCGAGTTGCGCCTGGGAATGCCGGTGCGCGTGTTGCAGTAAGTCGCGTAGGCAGGCTTGGCAAAGGGCCAGCAGGCCTTGCAGCCTGCTGCGCATACAACCTCGGGTGTTGTCGGTTTAGCTCTGGGCGGGCAGGCCTTCAGGGTGTGAACTCGCGTTCGTGCCATTCCACCAGTTTCTGCGGGCTGCCCAGCTTCTGTCCGTAAATGACCGCGTAAGTCAGTACGTTTTGTACGTAGCTGCGCGTTTCATCGAAAGGAATGTTCTCTACCCAGACATCGAATGGCAGGTGGCGCGTGTCTTTCAACCACTGGCGCACCCGACCCGGACCGGCGTTATAGGCTGCGGAGGCGAGGATGCGGTTGCCATTGAACTGGCCGTAGACCTGGCTCAAGTAGGCCGCGCCCAGTTGGATATTGGTCTGCGGATTGAGCACATTCTGCGGATTGGCCAGAGGGATCTGGAAGCGTCGGGCAGTTTCCTTGGCGGTAGCCGGCATCAGTTGCATCAAGCCCATGGCACCGGCGTGCGAGCGTGCATCGGCCATGAAGGCGCTTTCCTGGCGGGTGATGGCAAATACCCAGCTGGAGTGCAGGCCGCGTAGTTTTGCCTGTTGCCGCAGTGTCTGGCTGTGCGGCATGGGGAAGCGCACTTCCAGGTCATCCCAGTACTGCGCTTGACTGATGCTGCGGATGGCTGGGAAATACCATTCCATTTCATAACCCAGACGTGCCTGGGCGAGGAGTTCTTCGCGGCTGAACAGGCGGCTGGCGTGGTACCACTCACGACGTGCGTCGACGATCTGCCCACGCGCATGGAACTCCACGGCACGGCGAATGGCCGCAGCGTTGCGAACCTTCTGCATGACCTTGGGGGCGACGGGCGCAGGCTGGTGGCGCAACTGATAGGGCTGCTGCAGCTGGTCGGCAGCGAGGAAGCCGTAGAAGTCCCGTTCATTGGCCACCGGCTGGTAGAGACCGATGGCTGCACTGTTCTGCGGCTGGGCCAGTTGCAGGCTGCGTGCCTGCCAGTAGCGCCAGCGATTGCTGCCGGCCAGCTCGCTGGGCATTTTTCGGGTCAGCTGGTACAGCTCGTCCCAGCGGCCATCGCGCATCAGCAGGCGTGCACGCCATTCGCTGACGGTATTGTCGCGCAGTTGCGGGTCGTACTTGGCCATGATCGCCAGCGCCCGGGCATCGAAGCGGCGCGCCAGGGTCAGGCCGATCTCGCGGGCGATAGCCACTTTTTCCGTATCGGAAAATGCCAGGCGCGGTGAGTAGTGCTCCAGCAGGCGCAGCGCCTGCTCCGGGTCCTGGCGTGCCAGGCGGCGCAGGCCCAGGCTGACCACATCGGCCGTGGCACTGTCGGTCTGATTGAAACGACTGGTTTGGGCGATTGCCGCGGGATTCTTGGCGACCTCTTGGAGCAGGGCGCCCTGCTGCGACAGGCTCGGCAGGTCTTTGATCAGGAAGGCCAGCAGGCCGAAATTACGCTCCTGGGCGGCCAGTTTGGCACGTTGCCAACGCAACGCTTCACTGAGCAGGCCTTCCTCGCGCCAGCGTTGAAACAGCGGATCGCAGGCATTGTGCTGCGATTTGCCGACCAGCCAGAGTTTTTCTGCCTGGGCCCGTGCCTGCGGCAGCAGGTTGGCTTGATACAGGTACAGACCATACAGGCAGTCCAGCTCCGTGAAGTTCAGCGCGGGATCATAGTGAGCAGCGAAACGCGGCCATTCACCGCGTTCAGCCAGCCAACGCAGCCAACGCAGCTTCATCCAGCCGATCTGCGGAAGGTCGCCGTGTTCGATGAGAAACTTCTCGATTTCATCGTTACTGGCCCATTTCAAGCGATGGGTCAGCTCGTCATAGGCGAGGTACGCGGTCAGCGGATAGTCGCGCAAGGCCTGGGCGTGGCGTTTGTAGGGAGCGCTGTCGCCCTTGGCCAGGGCGCGCTTGGCTTCATCGTAGAGCAGGCGCTGCTGGGCCAGGGAGGTGGCCTGGGCGCTGGCCAGGGGGAGCAGGGCAAGCAGCAGGCAGGTCAGCAGGCGAGGTAGAGGCAACAGCATGGCTTTTCCGCGAATCGAACGAACAGGGGGCGCGATGGCACCGGCGGGAGGCTAGATTAGCGGTTGGTCAGGCGTCCCGGAAGCCTTGTGCAAAGCGTTGCAACGAGTTTTCTAGCGCCCGGAAGCAGTGCGACAGGCGTCGCATTATCCCCGTCCTGCACAGAAAAATGCCGGCAATGTGCCACGCTAACTCGGTTAGAATGCGCGCCCTGTTTCCGGAGGCTGCCCATGACCCTGCTCAAGTTCACCGATGTATCCCTGGCCTACGGCGCCATGCCGTTGCTGGACAAGGTGTCCTGGCAGATCGCGCGCGGTGAGCGGGTGTGCATCATCGGCCGCAACGGCACCGGAAAGTCGAGCATGCTGCGCCTGGTGAAAGGCGAACAGAAAGCCGACGATGGTGAGATCTGGCGCGCACCGGCCTTGAAAATCGGCGAACTGCCTCAGGAGTTGCCGCGCGCCGATGAGCGTACGGTGTTCGATGTGGTGGCCGAGGGCTTGTCCGGCGTGGGTGAGCTGCTGGCGCGTTACCATCAGCTCAGTCAGAACATTCACAGTGAGGCCGATCTTGAGCAGCTCATGCATGTACAGCAGGAGCTGGAAGCCAAGGATGGCTGGCGTTTGCAGCAGTTGGTCGACAGCACGCTAAGCCGTTTGCAGTTGCCTGCGGATAAGACACTGGCCGAACTGTCCGGTGGCTGGCGACGCCGAGTGCTGCTGGCGCAGGCGCTGGTTTCCGAGCCTGATCTGCTGCTGCTGGATGAGCCGACCAACCACCTGGATATTGGTGCCATCGCCTGGCTGGAAGAAGCCTTGCAAGGCTTCAATGGCGCCGTGCTGTTCATTACCCACGACCGGGCTTTCCTGCAGAACCTGGCCACGCGCATTCTTGAGCTGGATCGCGGTGGCCTGATCGACTGGAATGGCGACTATGCGAGCTTCCTCGTGCACAAGGAGCAGCAACTGGCGGCTGAAGAAACCGCCAATGCGCTATTTGACAAGAAGCTGGCCCAGGAAGAGGTGTGGATTCGTCAGGGTATCAAGGCGCGTCGTACACGTAACGAGGGGCGTGTGCGCGCGCTCAAGGCCATGCGTGCCGAGCGTGCCGAGCGACGCGAGCGTCAGGGTAAGGCCAGTTTCCAGCTGGAAACGGCCGACAAGTCCGGTAAGCAGGTCATCGTCGCCGAGCAGGTGAGTTTCGCCCATGCTGGGGGAGAAACGCTGCTCAGGGATTTCTCGCTGGTCCTGCAACGTGGCGATCGGATTGGCCTGCTCGGTGCCAATGGCACGGGCAAGACCACTCTGCTCAAGCTGTTGCTGGGTGACCTGCAGCCGAGCAGTGGGCAGATTTTGGTCGGTACGCGCCTGGAAGTGGCATATTTCGACCAGTTGCGTCACCAGCTCGATCCGGAGAAAACCGTCGTTGATAACGTCTCGGAAGGGCGCGACTTCATCAGTATCGATGGCCAGAATCGTCATGTGCTCAGTTACCTGGGCGATTTTCTGTTCAGCCCGCAGCGTGCGCGTACGCCGGTCAAGGCGCTGTCCGGGGGGGAGCGGGCACGTCTCTTGCTGGCCAAGCTGTTCAGCAAGCCGGCTAACCTGCTGGTGCTGGATGAGCCGACCAATGACCTGGATGTGGAAACCCTCGAATTGCTGGAGGAGGTGCTGCTGAACTTCCCGGGAACCGTGTTGATCGTCAGCCACGACCGGGCTTTCCTCGACAACGTGGTGACCAGCACGCTGGTCTTCGAAGGGCAGGGCAAGGTGCGTGAGTATGTTGGCGGCTACCAGGACTGGCTGCGCCAGGGCGGAAGTATCCGTCTGTTGGGCGTGACGGAGCAGCGTACCGGCAACAAGATGCCGGTTGCCGAAGCTGTAAGTAGTGCGCCAGCGCCTGTTGCAGTTGCCAGCACACCGGGCGAGTCGAGCAAGAAGAAACTCAGCTACAAGCTTCAACGTGAGCTGGAAGCGCTGCCGGCGCAGATCGAGTCGGTCGAAAAACAGTTGGCCGAGGTGCAGGCACAGATTGGCCAGCCATCATTTTATCAGCAGCCTGCGGCACAGACCCAGGCCGTACTGGCTCGTTTGCAGACCCTGCAAAGCGAGCTGGATGCCTTGCTTGAGCGTTGGACTGAATTGGAAGCGTAAGCCTTAGGAATGCACGGAGCGGCCATGGCCATTGAGTACCGTATTACCCTGGATGATAACCACGAGTTCAACTATCGCATCGAGGTGGAGCGCCCAGCCGAGCAGCCGGCGGAGGCGCCGAGCTGGACGCGGCTAGAGTACAACCAGTGCAGCAATTGCCCGCTCAAGAAGGAAAGCTGTAGCCACTGCCCTGCCGCGGTTGATCTGCACAGAGTGGTAGAGGATTTCCACGGCTTGCCGGCCTTCAAGAAGGCGCGGGTTTGGGTGCGCACGCCGGAACGGGAGTACAGCAAGCATGTCGGCCTGGAAGAGGCCTTGCGTTCCCTGTTGGGCTTGATCATGGCGACCAGCGCCTGCCCGGTGCTGTCTCGCCTCAAGCCGATGGCCTACCAGCATCTGCCTTTTGCCAGTAGTCAGGAGTTCATCCTGCGCACCATTTCCCTGTATCTGGCTCGCCAGTATTTCAACTTCCGTGAAGGGCGTAGGCCGGATTGGGAATTGCGCGGCCTGGTAAAGAACTTCCAGCAGTTGCAACTGGTTAACCAGGCGTTGTGGCAGCGTATCCACGATACCTGCGAAGGGGACTCCAATCTCAAGGCGTTCCTGTCGTTCTTCTCCATGGCGTCAAGCATGACCTATTCGCTGGAAACCCAGCTGCAGAAGATCCGTCCGATGGTGATGAGTGCCGGTGACGCTGCTGAATAGCGGGTTCCGGCTGGCTCACGCCTGTTCCGGGTGAGTCAGTCGGCCAGGTGGACGGCCAGTACATCCAGCCGGGCGCCGTGTAGTAGTTCGTTAGCCGTGGAACCCAGCAGTAGAGCCAGGCCATGGCGTCCGTGGCTGCCAACGACGATAAGGTCGCAACACAGCTGTTCGGCGAGGCTGTGGATTTCATGCCGCGGCTGACCGCTTAGCAGGTGTCTGTCTTCGTCACGCAGAGCGCTGTATTGCGCAGCGAATTGCCTGAAACGCTGCATGGCTTGTTCGGTCTGTTGTTGCTGGAGCAGTGACAGGTCCATGGGGACGTCGGCAGCAAAGGCCATGGCGAGGGGTTCTATGACGTGTACCAGGCTGAGCCGGGCTTGGCTGCACTGAGCCAATGCCATGGCCCGCTGCATGACCGCATGACACTGTTCGCTGAGATCCACGGCTACCAGAATGTGCGTGTAGGGCATGCTGCTCTCCTGGGGTCAGGGCTGGGTATGGCGCGCCTTGTGCAGTTTGGCGAGCAATTTTTCCTCACTGGCCAGTATGTCCTGTAACGCAGGTCGTGCTACGCAGCGTGCAAAGAGCCCGGCCAGTCCCGGCCAGCGCTGGCTGTCCAGGATTTCTCCGCCATGACGCATGTTGATCAGTTGGCAGCACAGCGCCAGGTCAGCCAGGCTGAATGCATCACCGAGCAGATAGGCCTGGTTGCCCAGCTGTTTTTCCAGGTAATCGAAGTGGGCCGGCAGGCGTTCCTCGAGGGCCTTGCGGACGATCTGCTCGTCGCAGGGTTGCCCCATGCTCGGCTGCAGAACGCGCTGGCGGAAAATCGCGAAAGTGGCGTGTGGCGCCAGTTCATAGTCAGCGTATTTCTCCAGCCACAGTACACGAGCCCGTTGTCGTGCATTGCTACCGTACAGGGCCTGCGGATGGGCGTGGGCTTCGGCCAGGTACTGGCAGATGACGCTTGAGTCGGCTAGTTCGAAATCACCATCGCGCAGGGCAGGAATGCGTCCCAGTGGGCTGAGTTGGTAGTACCACTGTGGTGGATTGAAGGGCAGAACCATCTCCAGCTGATAGTCCAGGCCTTGTTCTGCCAGATACCAGCGCACCTTGCGAACAAAGGGGGAGAGGGCGGCGCCAAATACGCAGAGGCTCATGCTCGGCTCCTTGCTAGTGGACGGTTAAAAAGATTTTTTCTTCCAGTCGTCTTCTTCATCCAGGGCTTGCAGCCCTTCGGTCAGTGCGTTGCTGAGGTTTTCGTCGGGAGCGGAGGCTTGCAGTACCAGCGCATTGATACGCTCGAGCTGCTGTTCAAAAAGTTGCAGGGCTTTCTGATGCTTGGCTGGTTCAGGCTGCTTCTTCAGGTATTGCACGCCGCGCTCGATTGCCAGGCGGGCTTGTCGTGGTTCATTTTTCTGCAGGTAGTGCTGGCCCAGGTTGCTGAACAGTTCGATGTGCGTGTGTACCAGTGCCTGGCGAATCTCGCCGGCCCATTGCTTGCTTTCTGCAGCGCTGAGTTGCTGCTCCTGGGTGGCGCGGGTCAGCAGGCTATGGAAATTTTCCAGGAGAAAACGGATTTCCTTGGCTTGCGCCTCGTTGCTGACAGCGCGAGGTGCATTGCGTACGGGAATGCCATCTGCTTTTGACACCAGATTGCGCAACTCCTCAATACGAGTGCGCAGGTCGCTGTTGTTCTTTTCCAGGGGCAGCAATCGCTCGCTGAGCTTGAGCTCCATGTTGCTGAGTAGCAATTTCATGGCAGGGGTCATCAACTGACCGGGCATGCTTTCCGATACGTCGGCACAGCGACGGATACGGTCTTGCAGGTCGGCGCGCTGGCGTGCCTTTTCCAGTTTGCTGTTTTCCACCACATGGTTGATGTAGGCAATGCTGCCGAGAAGAATGATGCCGATGACAATCAGTAGGGTGATCAACAATGGCGACACGGGACTGCTCTCTTCACTGGATATGCCAAGGAGTGTAGTGCCTAGGCGTGTCGGCTGATAGAGGTGAGGGACTTTTTGCGCCAGGCCGACGTTTGGCGAGCTAACGGATGATACGAAGGTTGGGCTGAAGTCTTTGATTTTAAAAATGTTTGCAAGAGGCTTGACGCCCGTCTGCAGGCTCCATAGAATGCGCGCCACTTCCACTGACAAGCCGCAAGGCGGTTGATGGTAAGTGTTGAAACGTTGGTTTTGCTGCTGTGTCCCCTTCGTCTAGTGGCCTAGGACACCGCCCTTTCACGGCGGTAACAGGGGTTCGAGTCCCCTAGGGGACGCCACTTAAGTGGCGTCACTGGCACGGTAGTGATAGAGCGGGAATAGCTCAGTTGGTAGAGCACGACCTTGCCAAGGTCGGGGTCGCGAGTTCGAGTCTCGTTTCCCGCTCCAGTTTCAAGCAGACGGTACTTTTAGTATTGTTTGTCCCCTTCGTCTAGTGGCCTAGGACACCGCCCTTTCACGGCGGTAACAGGGGTTCGAGTCCCCTAGGGGACGCCATGTTTGCGGGAATAGCTCAGTTGGTAGAGCACGACCTTGCCAAGGTCGGGGTCGCGAGTTCGAGTCTCGTTTCCCGCTCCAAATTTAAAAAGCCAGTCTAACGACTGGCTTTTTTTATTCCTGAAAAAAGCCTTGTTGGCTAGTCCAGCGCAAAGGCTTCCAGTCGTGCTTCCTGTGCGGTGATTTCCAGTGCCCAGCCTTGTTGGTCCCAGTCGCCGAGGACGATGCGTTCGCCTGGTTGTTCGTTGACCTGCAGCGAGTGACGTGCGGGGCGATGCGTGTGGCCGTGGATCAGTCGTTGTACGCCGTGAAGTTGCATCTGGCGCAGAACTTCCTCGGGCGTGACGTCGACAATGTCGTTTGCTTTCATGCGCACCTGGTTGCGGCTTTCGTTGCGCAGTTTGCGGGCTAATTTGTGGCGTGCCGAGAGCGGCAGGTGGCGCAGAATAAACAGCGTTGCCGGGTGGCGCAGGATACGACGTAGCTTCATGTAGCCGAGGTCGCGGGTGCACAGGCTGTCACCGTGCATGAGTAGCGTGGGGATGCCGTAAATATCGATGCAGGTGGGGTCGTTGAGTAGTTGGCAGCCGGCGCGGCGACAGAACGCCTGGCCGATCAGGAAGTCGCGGTTGCCGTGCATCAGCCCTATGCGTGTGCCGTGTTCGCTGAGTTGGCGCAGTTCATCGGCAATTTGCTGCTGTAGCGGTGACATGCCGTCATCGCCAATCCATGCCTCGAAGAAGTCGCCGAGTATGTACAGCGCTTCGGCCTGTCGTGCGCGACCATGCAGGAAATGCACAAACGCCCGGGTGATATCCGGGCGTTGTTCTTCCAGGTGCAGATCAGAGATCAGCAGGATCATCGGTTTACTCGATGATCTCGGCTTTCTCGATGATCACATCCTCCACCGGGACATCCTGATGGCCCATGCGGCTGGTGGTCGCTACGCCCTTGATGGCATTGACCACGTCCATGCCTTCCACGACCTCGCCGAATACCGCGTAGCCCCAGCCCTGCACGGTGGGAGCGCTGTGGTTGAGGAAGCTGTTGTCAGCAACATTGATGAAAAACTGTGCGCTGGCCGAGTGCGGCTCCATGGTGCGTGCCATGGCAATGGTCCCGACCTTGTTGGCAACGCCGTTGTTGGCTTCGTTCTTGATCGGAGCGCGGGTGCTTTTCTGCTGCATGCCCGGCTCGAAACCGCCGCCCTGAATCATGAAGTTGCTGATCACGCGGTGGAAGATGGTGCCGTCGTAGTGGCCGTCTTTCACGTACTGCTTGAAGTTGGCCACGGTTTCCGGGGCTTTGTCTTCAAAGAGGTTGAGAGTGATGACGCCGTGGTTGGTGTGCAGTTTGATCATTGCGGTATCCGTGATTGAGGCATTCTGACCCCGAAAGTGCAGCCGCTCTGTCGGGGGCTTGACAGGTTGGTTATCATACGGACTTTGCCCGAGACGGCCTACCCTGTGCCGCATATCTGCCAAGTTAAGGATCACATGAGCAAGCCCACCGTCGAAAAAGCCGCGAACTTCCTGCGCCCCATCGTCCAGGCCGATCTGGACAGTGGCAAGCACGCCAAGATCATCACCCGCTTCCCGCCTGAGCCCAACGGTTACCTGCATATCGGTCATGCCAAGAGCATCTGCCTGAATTTCGGCCTGGCTCAGGAGTTCGGCGGCGAGTGCAACCTGCGTTTCGACGACACCAACCCGGCCAAGGAAGACCAGGAATACATCGACGCGATCAAGGCTGACGTCGAGTGGCTGGGCTTCCAGTGGGCCGGCGAGGAACGCTACGCCTCCAATTACTTCGATCAGCTGCATGCCTGGGCCATCGAGCTGATCAAGGCCGGCAAGGCCTTCGTCTGCGATCTGAATGCCGACGAGATGCGCGAATACCGCGGCAGCCTGACCGAGCCGGGCAAGAACAGCCCGTTCCGCGACCGCTCCGTGGAAGAGAACCTCGACCTGTTCGCCCGCATGAAGGCCGGCGAGTTCCCGGACGGCGCCCGTTCGCTGCGCGCCAAGATCGACATGGCCTCGCCGAACATCAACCTGCGCGACCCGATCCTCTACCGCATTCGCCATGCTCATCACCACCAGACCGGCGACAAGTGGTGCATCTACCCGAGCTACGACTTCACCCACGGCCAGTCGGACGCGCTGGAAGGCATCACTCACTCCATCTGCACTCTGGAGTTCGAGGATCACCGCCCGCTGTACGAGTGGTTCCTGGCCAACCTGTCGGTGCCGGCGCAGCCGCGCCAGTACGAGTTCGCCCGCCTCAACCTGAACTACACCGTCACGAGCAAGCGCAAGCTCAAGCAGCTGGTTGATGAAAAGCATGTGCAGGGCTGGGATGACCCGCGTATGTCGACCCTGTCCGGCTACCGTCGCCGTGGCTATACCCCGGCCTCGATCCGCACCTTCTGCGACATGATCGGCGTCAACCGCGCCGGCGGCGTGGTCGATATCGGCATGCTGGAATTCGCCATTCGCGAGGACCTGGACGCCAACGCCGCGCGCGCCATGTGCGTGCTCAAGCCGCTCAAGGTGGTGATCACCAACTACCCGGAAGGCCAGGTCGAGAACCTCGAACTGCCGCGCCACCCGAAGCAGGACATGGGCGTGCGCGTGCTGCCGTTCAGCCGCGAGATCTACATCGACGCCAGCGACTTCGAGGAAACACCGCCAGATGGCTTCAAGCGCCTGATCCCGGGCGGCGAAGTGCGCCTGCGCGGCAGCTACGTGATCCGCGCGGATGAAGCCGTGAAGGACGCCGCCGGCAATATCGTCGAGCTGCGCTGCTCCTACGACGAGAACACCCTGGGCAAGAACCCGGAAGGCCGCAAGGTCAAGGGCGTGATCCACTGGGTGCCGGCCGCCGAGAGCGTCGAGTGCGAAGTGCGCCTGTACGACCGCCTGTTCCGCTCCGCCAACCCGGAGAAGAGCGAGGAGGGCGGCAGCTTCCTCGACAACATCAACCCGGATTCGCTGGTCGTTCTCACCGGCTGCCGCGCCGAGCCGTCGCTGGCCAACGCCGTGCCGGAAGAGCGCTTCCAGTTCGAGCGCGAAGGCTACTTCGTCGCCGATCTGAAGGACACCCAGCCGGGCAAGCCGGTGTTCAACCGTACAGTCACCCTGCGCGACTCCTGGGGTCAGTAAATGGCACTTTCCATCTACAACACCCTCTCCAAGACCAAGGACGTCTTCCAGCCGCTGGAAGGCAACAGCGTGCGTATGTACGTGTGCGGCATGACCGTGTACGACTTCTGCCATATCGGCCATGCCCGCGTGATGGTCGCCTTCGACGTGGTCACCCGCTGGCTGCGTGCGCGCGGCTATGACGTGACCTACGTGCGCAACATCACCGACATCGACGACAAGATCATCAAGCGTGCCAACGAAAACGGCGAGCCGTTCGAGGCGCTGGTCGAGCGCATGATCGCCGCCATGCACGAGGACGAGGCGCGCCTGTCCGTGCTGCGCCCGGACATCGAGCCGCGTGCCACCGGGCATATCGCCGGCATGCACCAGATGATCCAGACCCTGATCGACAAGGGCTACGCATACGCCCCGGGCAATGGCGACGTGTACTACCGCGTCACCAAGTTCGAGACCTACGGCAAGCTGTCGCGGCGCAAGATCGACGAGCTGAAGATCGGCGCGCGCATCGAGGTCGACGAGATCAAGGAAGATCCGATGGACTTCGTGCTGTGGAAAGGCGCCAAACCGGGCGAGCCGAGCTGGGATTCGCCGTGGGGCAAGGGCCGTCCGGGCTGGCACATCGAGTGCTCGGTGATGTCCACCTGCTGCCTGGGCGAGACCTTCGACATCCACGGCGGTGGCCCGGACCTGGTGTTCCCGCATCACGAGAACGAGATCGCGCAGAGCGAGGCGGCCACCGGCAAGCTCTACGCCAAGGCCTGGATGCATGCCGGCGCGGTGCGTGTGGACGGCGAGAAGATGTCCAAGTCCCTGGGCAACTTCTTCACCATCCGCGAGGTGCTGGAGAAGTACCACCCGGAAGTGGTGCGCTACCTGCTGGTGTCCAGCCACTACCGCAGCCCGATCAACTACTCGGAAGAGAGCCTCAAGGAAGCCAAGGGCGCCCTGGAGCGCTTCTACAACGGCCTGAAAGGTCTGCCGGAAGTCGCGCCGGCTGGCGGTGAGGCATTCGTCGAGCGCTTCGGCGCGGCCATGGACGACGACTTCAACTCGCCGGAAGCCTGCGCCGTGCTGTTCGAGATGATCCGCGAGGTCAACCGCCTGCGCGAGTCGGATGAACAGGCTGCCGCCGGCCTGGCCGCCCAGCTCAAGCAGCTGGCCGGTGTGCTCGGCGTGCTGCAGCTGGAGCCGGAGGACTTCCTGCAGGCCGGCGCTGCCGGCAAGGTCGATGCCGCCGAAGTCGAAGCCCTGATCGCCGCGCGCCTGCAGGCCCGTGCCGAGAAGAACTGGGCAGAAAGCGATCGCATCCGCGACCAGCTCACCGCCATGGGCGTGGTGCTGGAAGACGGCAAGGGCGGCACCACCTGGCGTCTCGTTGACTGAAAAATACGCTGCACACAAAAAAGCCGCTCTGTAGAGCGGCTTTTTTGTGCTCCCGCCATGGGCGGGAGCTGTTTGCGCTTAGCGCTTGTCCAGCGGATTGTAGTCGCGCTGCGCATAGCCGGTGTACAGCTGGCGCGGACGCCCAATCTTGTACGGGCCGGAGAGCATTTCCTTCCAGTGCGAGATCCAGCCGACGGTACGAGCCAGGGCGAAGATCACGGTAAACATGCTGGTTGGGATGCCGATGGCCTTGAGGATGATCCCCGAATAGAAGTCTACGTTGGGATACAGGTTGCGCTCCACGAAGTAAGGGTCGTTGCGCGCAATTTCCTCCAGCTTCATCGCCAGTTCCAGTTGCGGGTCGTTGATGCCCAGTTCGGCGAGTACTTCGTCGCAGGTCTGCTTCATGACCTTGGCGCGCGGATCGAAGTTCTTGTAGACGCGGTGACCAAAGCCCATCAACTTGAACGGATCGTTCTTGTCCTTGGCCTTGGCTACGAACTTCTCGATGTTTTCCACACTGCCGATTTCTTCCAGCATGGTCAGTACGGCTTCGTTGGCGCCGCCGTGGGCCGGGCCCCAGAGTGCGGCAATACCGGCTGCGATGCAGGCAAATGGGTTGGCGCCCGAAGAGCCTGCCAGGCGTACGGTGGAGGTGGAAGCGTTTTGCTCGTGGTCGGCGTGCAGAATGAAGATGCGGTCCATGGCCTTGGCCAGTACCGGGCTGATCGGTTTGATCTCGGCCGGGGTGTTGAACATCATGTGCAGGAAGTTTTCCGCGTAGTTCAGGTCGTTACGCGGGTACATGATGGGCTGGCCCATGGAGTACTTGTAAACCATTGCGGCAATGGTCGGCATTTTGGCGACCAGGCGGTGTGCGGAGACTTCACGGTGCTTGGGGTTATTGATGTCCAGCGAGTCGTGGTAGAACGCTGACAGGGCGCCCACGATACCCACCATGATGGCCATCGGGTGCGAATCGCGACGGAAACCGTTGAGGAAGCTCTTCAGTTGCTCGTGAACCATGGTGTGGTTCTTGATGGTTTCGAAGAACTTGGACTTTTGCTCGGCAGTCGGCAGTTCGCCATTGAGCAGCAAATAGCAGGTTTCCAGATAGTCGGAATGCTCGGCGAGTTGCTCGATCGGGTAACCGCGGTGCAGCAGGATGCCCTTGTCGCCGTCGATATAGGTGATTTTCGACTCGCAAGAGGCAGTCGACATAAAGCCAGGATCAAAGGTGAACCGACCCGTGGAGGTCAGGCCCCGCACATCGATAACATCAGGGCCTACGGTGCCGCTCAGGACGGGCAGTTCGACGGGGGCTGCGCCCTCGATGATCAACTGCGCTTTTTTGTCAGCCATGCTGGCCTCCTATTTATGCTTGGAATCATCAGTGGCCCCCCACGCAGGGCCCGCATCACTATAGAGGCATAAATGCGAATGTCAATTTGCCTGAGCCCTGTAGTTAGACGGGTTTTTGCCGGGTCTGGCCGGGCAAAAGGGGGCTATTTACGGCATTTGCAAAGGCTCTGCAATCCGCTCTTTGGGTAGGGTGGTCGCGTTGTCATTAGTTCCCTAACTGTCTATACTCGGCGACCGACCGGCAGGGCTTTGCCAGCCTGAATTCTGCCGTTCGGCACTCCCGTGGTGAGGGGTACCTGACCAGTGCACTTCCCGACAACTTGCCTGTTTGTTACGGGCCACAGTGTGAAAATAAAGCCGTGAATAGCCAACGACCTGTAAACCTAGATCTTCGGACGATAAAACTTCCGATCACTGCTTATACCTCCATCCTGCACCGCATTTCCGGTGTCATTCTCTTTGTCGGTCTTGTCGTGATGCTTTATGCGCTCGATAAGTCGCTGGCATCCGAGCAGGGTTTCAAAGAGGTACAGGAATGCTTGTCCAGCCCGCTGGCCAAGTTGGTGACGTGGGGGCTGCTGTCCGCACTGCTGTATCACCTGGTGGCCGGTATTCGCCATCTGATCATGGACATGGGCATCGGTGAGACGCTGGAAGGCGGCAAGCTGGGCTCGAAAATCGTCATCGCCGTTTCGGTGGTGCTGATCCTGCTCGCGGGGGTGTGGGTATGGTAACCAACGTAACCAATCTGTCGCGTTCCGGTCTGTACGACTGGATGGCGCAGCGTGTTTCCGCCGTGGTTCTGGCGGCTTACTTCCTGTTTCTGCTCGGCTACATGGTGGCCAGTCCCGATCTGGGCTATGCCCAGTGGCATGCATTGTTCTCCCAGAACTGGATGCGCATTTTCAGCCTGATGGCGCTGGTCGCCCTCTGTGCGCATGCCTGGGTTGGCATGTGGACCATCTCCACCGACTACCTGACCTCCATGGCCCTGGGCCGTTGGGCAACGGCAGTGCGTTTTCTCTTCCAGGCAGTCTGCGGCATGGCCATGTTCGTGGTGTTTGTCTGGGGCGTGCAGATTCTTTGGGGTGTCTGATCAATGGCTAGCATTCGTACTCTTTCCTATGACGCCATCATCGTCGGTGGCGGTGGTGCGGGCATGCGTGCCGCACTGCAACTGGCTCAGGGTGGTCACAAGACTGCCGTAGTCACCAAGGTTTTCCCGACCCGCTCGCACACCGTGTCCGCCCAGGGTGGCATCACCTGCGCCATTGCTTCGGCTGATCCGAACGATGATTGGCGCTGGCACATGTACGATACCGTCAAGGGTTCCGACTACATCGGTGACCAGGACGCTATCGAGTACATGTGCTCTGTCGGTCCGGAGGCCGTGTTCGAACTCGAGCACATGGGCCTGCCGTTCTCGCGTACCGAGCAGGGGCGCATCTATCAGCGTCCGTTCGGTGGTCAGTCCAAGGGGCCGGATAATCCCACCCAGGCTGCCCGTACCTGCGCTGCTGCCGACCGTACCGGTCACGCCCTGCTACATACCCTGTACCAGGGTAACCTGAAGGCAGGCACCTCGTTCCTCAATGAATGGTATGCCGTTGACCTGGTGAAGAATCAGGATGGCGCCATCGTCGGCATCATCGCCATCTGTATCGAGACCGGCGAGACCGTCTACATCCGTTCCAAGGCCGTGGTTCTGGCTACTGGCGGTGCCGGCCGTATTTACGCCTCCACCACCAATGCGTTGATCAACACCGGTGATGGCGTGGGCATGGCCCTGCGTGCCGGTGTGCCGGTGCAGGACATCGAAATGTGGCAGTTCCACCCGACCGGCATCGCCGGCGCCGGTGTGCTGGTCACCGAAGGTTGCCGTGGCGAGGGTGGTTACCTGATCAACGCGCACGGCGAGCGTTTCATGGAGCGTTACGCACCGAACGCCAAAGACCTGGCCGGTCGCGACGTGGTTGCCCGCTCCATGGTCAAGGAAGTCATTGCCGGCAACGGCTGTGGTCCGAACAAGGATCACGTGCTGTTGAAGCTGGATCACCTCGGTGAAGAAGTGCTGCACAGTCGCCTGCCGGGTATCTGTGAGCTGTCCAAGACCTTTGCTCACGTCGATCCGGTGGTTGCGCCGGTTCCGGTCATTCCGACCTGCCACTACATGATGGGTGGTGTGGCTACCAACATCCATGGTCAGGCGATCACCCAGGACGCCAATGGCAACGACAAGATCATCGAAGGTCTGTTTGCTGTCGGTGAAGTGGCTTGTGTGTCGGTACACGGTGCCAACCGCCTGGGCGGCAACTCGCTGCTTGACCTGGTGGTATTCGGTCGTGCGGCTGGCCTGCACCTGGAAAAAGCACTCAAGGAAGGTGTTGAGGCGCGCGGTGCCAGCGAAACCGACATCGAGCAGTCGCTCAAGCGTCTGGCTGGCGTCAACGAGCGTAATACGGGTGAAGATGTGGCGCCGCTGCGTAAGGAACTGCAGCAGTGCATGCAGAACTATTTCGGTGTATTCCGTACCGGCGAATACATGGAGAAGGGCATCAAACAACTGGCCGACCTGCGTGAGCGCATCGCGAACGTCAAGATCGCGGACAAGAGCCAGGCGTTCAATACTGCGCGTATCGAAGCGCTGGAACTGCAAAACCTGCTCGAAGTGGCCGAGGCTACTGCGATTGCCGCGAATACTCGTACCGAGTCTCGTGGTGCGCATGCCCGTGAAGACTTCGAGGAGCGCGATGACGAAAACTGGCTGTGCCACACCCTGTACTTCCCGGGTGACAAGCGCGTAGCCAAGCGTGCCGTCAACTTCGCGCCGAAGACTGTTCCGGCGTTTGAACCCAAGGTTCGGACTTATTAAGGGTGCCTGATATGTTGCAAGTCAGTGTTTATCGTTACAACCCGGAGAAAGACGCTTCTCCCTACATGCAGGACTTCCAGGTCGATACCGGCGGCAAGGATGTCATGGTCCTTGACGTACTGGCCTTGATCAAGGAACAGGATCAGAGCTTTTCCTACCGTCGCTCTTGCCGTGAAGGGGTCTGTGGCTCCGATGGCATGAACATCAACGGCAAGAATGGCCTGGCCTGCATCACGCCGCTGTCGGCTGCTGGCCTGAAGGGCGGCAAGCTGGTCATCCGTCCGCTGCCGGGTCTTCCGGTGATTCGTGACCTGGCCGTCGATATGAGCATCTTCTATAAGCAATACGAGAAGGTGCAGCCGTACCTGCAGAACGACACGCCGGCTCCGGCCATCGAGCGTCTGCAGTCTCCGGAAGAGCGCGAGAAGCTGGACGGTCTGTACGAGTGCATCCTGTGCGCGTGCTGCTCCACCAGCTGCCCGTCCTTCTGGTGGAACCCGGACAAGTTCCTCGGTCCTTCGGCGTTGCTGCAGGCCTACCGTTTCCTGGCTGATAGCCGCGATACGCAGACTGCCGAACGTCTGGCTGCACTCGATGATCCGTTCAGCGTGTTTCGCTGCCGCGGCATCATGAACTGCGTGAATGTCTGTCCGAAGGGCTTGAACCCGACCAAGGCGATCGGACATATTCGCAACATGTTGCTGCAAAGCGGTACCTGATTACACCTTGCGTTACCTGCAACACCTGCGGCGGCAGATTTAACCCTGCCGCCGCAGTCAATCCAGGGTTCAGGCTCACAAAGCCAGGCCCTATAACTGAATAATATGAAGACCAGCAGGGGCGACCGGGCTGGTGCCCGGACTATCTGCGGGATTCGTAGTGGCTTTACCAAGGTCGCTGCATCAGGACTTTGCACAGCAGACTGCGTAGTCACCGCTGGTGGTGTCCCCTTACCGAGGGTGACCTAGCATGCAAGAAAGCGTAATGCAGCGCATGTGGAGCAGCGCCCACCTATCCGGTGGTAACGCGGCCTATGTGGAAGAGCTTTATGAGCTCTACCTGCACGATCCTAACGCTGTGCCCGAAGAGTGGCGCACCTACTTCCAGAAATTGCCGGCTGACGGCAATCCTGCCAACGACGTCTCACACTCCACGATTCGTGATCATTTCGTCCTGCTGGCCAAGAACCAGCGGCGTGCCCAGCCTGTTTCGGCCGGAACCGTCAGCAGCGAGCATGAGAAGAAGCAGGTTGAAGTACTGCGCCTGATTCAGGCCTTCCGCATGCGCGGCCACCAAGCCGCCCAACTCGATCCGCTGGGGCTTTGGCAGCGCAAGGCGCCTGCCGACCTGTCGATTCATCATTACGGTCTGACTGATGCCGATCTGGACACCACCTTCCGTACCGGTGAACTGTTCATCGGCAAGGAAGAGGCCACCCTGCGAGAAATCCATCAGGCGCTGCAAGAGACCTATTGCCGCAATATTGGTGCAGAGTTCACGCATATCGTCGACTCTGAACAGCGCAAGTGGTTTGCCCAGCGCCTGGAAAGTGTGCGCGGTCGCCCGTTGTACTCCGCCGACGTGCGCGGCCACCTGCTGGAGCGTCTGACGGCCGCCGAGGGTCTGGAAAAATACCTGGGTACCAAGTATCCCGGTACCAAACGCTTTGGTCTTGAGGGTGGGGAAAGCCTGATTGCCCTGCTTGACGAAATCATCCAGCGCAGTGGTTCCTACGGCACCAAGGAAATCGTCATCGGCATGGCGCACCGCGGTCGCCTCAACGTCTTGGTGAATACCTTCGGAAAGAATCCGCGCGATCTGTTCGACGAGTTCGAGGGCAAGAAGACCGAGGGGCTGTCTTCCGGTGACGTGAAATATCACCAGGGCTTCTCGTCCAACGTCATGACCCAGGGCGGGGAAGTACACCTGGCGCTGGCCTTCAACCCTTCCCACCTGGAGATTGTCTCTCCGGTGGTCGAAGGCTCGGTGCGGGCCCGCCAAGATCGTCGCAGCGACAAGACTGGCGACAAGGTATTGCCGATTTCCATCCATGGTGACGCTGCGTTCGCCGGCCAGGGCGTGGTCATGGAAACCTTCCAGATGTCGCAGACCCGTGGTTACAAAACGGGCGGCACCATTCATCTGGTGATCAATAATCAGGTAGGTTTCACCATCAGCAATCCTCAGGACTCGCGCTCGACCGAGTACTGCACGGATGTGGCGAAGATGATTCAGGCGCCGATTCTCCATGTGAATGGCGATGACCCCGAGGCAGTGCTGTTTGTCACCCAGCTAGCCGTTGACTACCGCATGCAGTTCAAGCGCGATGTGGTTATCGACCTGGTTTGCTACCGTCGCCGCGGTCACAACGAAGCAGACGAGCCGTCCGGCACGCAGCCGTTGATGTACCAGCAGATTGCCAAGCAACGCACCACTCGCGAGCTGTATGCCGATTCGCTGGTACAGGCTGGCGTACTCGATGCTCAGCGTGTTCAGGAGAAGATCGACGAGTACCGTACGGCCCTGGATAACGGTCAGCATGTGGTCAAGAGCCTGGTCAAGGAGCCCAACAAGGAGCTGTTTGTCGACTGGCGCCCTTATCTGGGGCATGCCTGGACAGCCCGTCACGATACCCGCTTCGAGCTCAAGACCCTGCAGGAACTGGCTGCCAAGCTGGTCGATGTACCGGAAGGCTTCCTGCTGCAGCGCCAGGTGGCGAAGATCCTCGAAGACCGGCAGAAGATGACGGCCGGTGCCTTGCCGATCAACTGGGGCTACGCCGAGAACCTTGCCTATGCCACCTTGCTCTTCGAAGGTCACCCGGTACGTATTACCGGCCAGGACGTAGGCCGCGGCACCTTTTCGCACCGTCATGCGGCGCTGCATAGTCAGAAAGACGGTAGCACCCATCTGCCGCTGCAGAACCTCTATGCCGGTCAGCCGGCGTTCGAGCTGTATGACTCCTTCCTTTCCGAGGAGGCCGTACTGGCATTTGAGTACGGTTACGCAACCACCACGCCGAATGCGCTGGTGATCTGGGAAGCGCAGTTCGGCGACTTTGCCAACGGTGCCCAGGTGGTGTTCGACCAGTTCATTTCCAGTGGTGAGCACAAGTGGGGACGCCTGTGTGGCCTGACCGTGCTGCTGCCGCATGGTTATGAAGGGCAGGGCCCTGAGCACAGCTCGGCGCGTCTGGAGCGTTATCTGCAGCTGTGTGCCGAGCACAACATCCAGGTCTGCGTGCCGACCACTCCGGCGCAGGTCTACCACATGCTGCGTCGCCAGGTGATTCGTCCGCTGCGTAAGCCCTTGGTCGCATTGACGCCCAAGTCGTTGCTGCGTCATAAGCTGGCCATCTCGACCTTGGAAGAGCTTGCTGAAGGCTCCTTCCAGACGGTGATTGGTGAAGTGGATGCGCTGGAAGCCAAGAAAGTGGAACGGCTGATTCTGTGCAGTGGCAAGGTCTACTACGACTTGTTGGAGAAGCGGCGTGCCGAAGGGCGCGAAGATATTGCCATCGTGCGTATCGAGCAGCTCTATCCGTTCCCCGAGGAAGACCTCGCGGAGGCTTTGGCACCGTTCAAGCATCTCAAGCACATTGTCTGGTGCCAGGAAGAGCCGATGAACCAGGGCGCGTGGTACTGCAGTCAGCACCACATGCGCCGTGTAGCCAGTGCGCACAAGAAGGATCTGTTCCTGCAATACGCCGGTCGCGATGCTTCGGCAGCGCCTGCCTGTGGCTATGCTTCGATGCATGCCGAACAGCAGGAGAAACTGCTGCAGGACGCCTTCACCGTTTAACTGCCTTGCTTTGCTACGCCAGCCTGTAGCTGGCGTAGTACGACATCACCGAATTAGATAGGAACTGAACAACATGGCTATCGAGATCAAAGCCCCTACATTCCCTGAGTCGGTCGCCGACGGCACGGTTGCTACCTGGCACAAGAAGCCGGGCGAGGCGGTCAAGCGTGACGAGCTGATCGTCGACATCGAGACCGACAAAGTGGTCATGGAAGTACTGGCCGAAGCTGACGGCGTGGTTGGCGAGATTCTCAAGAACGAAGGCGACACCGTGCTCAGCGGCGAACTGCTGGGCACCCTGGTCGACGGCGGCGCGGCCAGTGCGCCGGTAGCCGCAGCACCGGTTGCTGCGGTAGCGGCCCAGGTCGCTGCTCCGGCGTCTGCCGAAGAAGCCCTGCTGTCTCCGGCAGCGCGCAAGATCGCCGAGGAAAATGGCCTGAATCCGGCGGCCATCGCCGGTACCGGCAAAGGTGGTCGGGTGACCAAGGAAGACGTGGTGGCGGCTGTCGAGGCACGCAAGACTGCTCCGGTTGCGGCGCCAGCTGCCAAACCGGCCGCGCCGGCTGCCGAAGCACCGCTGTTCGCTGCCGGCGAGCGTGTCGAGAAACGCGTACCGATGACCCGCCTGCGCGCCAAGATCGCCGAGCGCCTGGTCGAGGCGCAGTCTTCCATGGCCATGCTGACCACCTTCAATGAAGTGGACATGCATGAAGTCATGGCCCTGCGCAGCAAGTACAAGGACCTCTTCGAGAAGACCCATAACGGTGTGCGCCTGGGCTTCATGTCGTTCTTCGTCAAGGCCGCGGT
Source organism: Pseudomonas fluvialis (assembly GCF_002835605.1). NCBI lineage: Bacteria > Pseudomonadati > Pseudomonadota > Gammaproteobacteria > Pseudomonadales > Pseudomonadaceae > Pseudomonas > Pseudomonas fluvialis. The sequence continues at coordinate 117,770 of NZ_PIYS01000014.1, forward strand.
CGAGGCGCTCAAGCGCTTCCCGGCCGTGAATGCCTCGATCGATGGCAACGATATCGTCTACCACGGCTACCAGGACATCGGCGTGGCCGTATCCAGTGACCGTGGACTGGTGGTGCCGGTACTGCGCAATGCCGAATTGATGAGCCTCGCAGAGATCGAGAACGGCATTGCCACCTTCGGTAAGAAGGCGCGTGACGGCAAGCTGTCCATCGAAGAAATGACCGGTGGCACCTTCACCATCACCAATGGCGGCACCTTCGGTTCGATGATGTCGACGCCGATCGTCAACCCGCCACAAGCGGCCATCCTCGGCATGCACAACATCATCCAGCGTCCGGTAGCGATCAACGGCCAGGTGGTGATTCGTCCGATGATGTACCTGGCGCTGTCCTACGATCACCGCCTGATTGATGGCAAGGAAGCAGTGAGCTTCCTGGTCACCATCAAGAACCTGCTGGAAGACCCGGCGCGCCTGCTGCTGGATATCTAAACATCAGCGGCAAGCTGCAAGTCTGCAAGCTGCTTAGCTTCGACTTGCGGCTTAAGGCTTAAAGGAGAAAGTTATGACCCTGAAATTTGACGTGGTAGTGATTGGTGCAGGCCCGGGCGGCTATGTGGCGGCCATCAAGGCGGCCCAGCTGGGCCTGAAGACTGCCTGCATCGAGAAATACCAGGACAAGGACAACAAGGTAGCACTCGGTGGTACCTGCCTGAACGTCGGCTGCATTCCCTCCAAGGCGCTGCTCGACAGCTCCTGGAAATACCATGAGGCCCAGGAAGGTTTTGCCGTGCATGGTATTACCGCCAAGAGCGTCAGCATCGACGTGCCGGCAATGATTGCACGCAAGGCTCAGATCGTTAAGAACCTCACCGGCGGTATCGCCGGCCTGTTCAAGGCCAATGGTGTAACCCTGCTGGAGGGGCATGGCAAGCTGCTGGCCGGCAAGCAGGTGGAAGTCACCGGCAGCGACGGCAGCGTGACCTTGGTGCAGGCGGAGAACGTGATCATCGCGTCCGGCTCCAAGCCTATCGACATCCCACCGGCGCCGGTCGATCAGGAAGTGATCGTGGATTCTACCGGTGCTCTGGAGTTCCAGAGCGTACCGAAGAAACTCGGGGTGATTGGTGCGGGGGTTATCGGCCTCGAACTGGGTTCGGTCTGGGCGCGCCTGGGGGCTGAAGTCACCGTGATCGAGGCCCAGGACAAGTTCCTCCCGGCGGCTGACGAGCAGATTGCCAAGGAAGCCCTGAAGACGCTCACCAAGCAAGGCCTGAGCATTCGTCTGGGGGCTCGCCTGACGGCTTCTGAAGTGAAGAAGAAGCAGGTGACTGTGAGCTTCACCGATGCCGAAGGTGAACAGCAAATGACCTTCGACAAGCTGATCGTTGCGGTTGGCCGTCGTCCGGTAACGACTGATTTGCTGGCTGCCGATTGCGAGGTGACGCTCGACGAACGTGGCTATATCTATGTTGACGACTACTGCGCGACCAGCGTGCCCGGCGTGTATGCGGTGGGTGACGTAGTGCGTGGGCCGATGCTCGCTCACAAGGCATCGGAAGAGGGCATCATGGTGGCCGAGCGTATTGCCGGTCACAAGGCACAGATGAACTACGACCTGATTCCCGGGGTGATCTATACCCATCCGGAAATCGCCTGGGTCGGCAAGAACGAGCAGCAACTCAAGGCCGAGGGCGTGGAAATCAATGTCGGCACCTTCCCGTTTGCTGCCAGTGGCCGCGCCATGGCTGCCAACGATACCGGTGGTCTGGTCAAGGTCATTGCCGATGCCAAGACAGACCGCGTGCTGGGCGTGCATGTGATTGGCCCAAGTGCTGCCGAACTGGTACAGCAGGGAGCCATTGCCATGGAGTTCGGCACCAGTGCCGAAGACCTGGGCATGATGGTGTTCTCGCACCCGACGCTGTCCGAAGCGCTGCATGAAGCGGCACTGGCGGTAAACGGCCAGGCGATCCATATCGCCAACCGCAAGAAACGCTAAGCAGGTTGCAGGGGGCGCGACAGTTGCTCGCCGCCCTCTGTGCAAGGAACCACGGTGCACGGCCCGCGGGTTTTCGCCTGACGGAAAGTGTGCCGGGCCATCAAAAGGTGGCCACAGGTGGCGCGGCGTCAAAAGCGCAGCGCCGTACGCGCAATACCCAAACACAAACGGTAGACAAGCATGAATCTCCATGAATATCAGGGTAAGCAGCTGTTCGCTGAATACGGCCTGCCCGTATCCCAGGGCTATGCCGTAGACACCCCGGAAGAGGCCGCAGCGGCATGTGACAAAATCGGCGGCGATATGTGGGTGGTCAAGGCCCAGGTGCATGCCGGTGGTCGTGGCAAGGCTGGCGGCGTCAAGCTGGTCAAGAACAAGGAAGACGCCAAGGCATTCGCCGCCCAGTGGCTGGGCAAGCGTCTGGTGACCTACCAGACCGACGCCAGTGGCCAGCCGGTGACCAAGATTCTGGTCGAAGCCTGCACTGATATCGACAAGGAACTCTACCTGGGCGCGGTGGTTGACCGTTCCAGCCGCCGTATCGTGTTCATGGCGTCTACCGAAGGTGGCGTGGAAATCGAGAAGGTTGCCCACGACACCCCGGAAAAGATCCTCAAGGCCACTATTGATCCGCTGGTTGGCGCACAGCCCTTCCAGGGCCGCGAGCTGGCCTTCCAGCTGGGCCTGCAGGGCGACCAGATCAAGCAGTTCACGCACATCTTCGTTGGCCTGGCCAAGCTGTTCCAGGACTACGACCTGGCCCTGCTGGAAATCAACCCGCTGGTCATCAAGAAAGACGGCAACCTGCACTGCCTGGATGCCAAGATCAACATCGACGGCAACGCCCTGTATCGCCAGCCCAAGCTGCGCGCCATGCATGACCCGTCGCAGGACGACCCGCGCGAAGCCCACGCGGCCAAGTTCGAACTGAACTACGTGGCCCTGGAAGGCAACATCGGCTGCATGGTCAACGGTGCCGGCCTGGCCATGGGCACCATGGATATCGTCAACCTGCACGGCGGCAAGCCGGCCAACTTCCTTGATGTCGGCGGTGGTGCCACCAAGGAGCGGGTGACCGAGGCGTTCAAGATCATCCTTTCCGACAGCAACGTGCAGGCCGTACTGGTCAACATCTTCGGTGGCATCGTGCGCTGCGACATGATTGCCGAAGGCATCATCGGCGCGGTCAAGGAAGTCGGCGTGAAAGTGCCGGTGGTGGTGCGTCTGGAAGGTAACAATGCCGAACTCGGCGCCAAGGTACTGGCCGAGAGTGGCCTGAACATCATCGCGGCAACCAGTCTGACCGACGCGGCTCAGCAAGTGGTCAAAGCGGCGGAGGGCAAGTAATGAGCGTCCTGATCAATAAAGACACCAAGGTCATCTGCCAGGGCTTTACCGGCTCGCAGGGTACTTTCCACAGTGAGCAGGCGATTGCCTACGGTACGCAGATGGTCGGTGGGGTAACCCCGGGCAAGGGCGGTACCACGCATCTCGGTCTGCCGGTGTTCAACACCGTCAAGGAAGCCGTGGCTGCCACGGGGGCCGATGCCTCGGTGATCTATGTGCCGGCTGCCTTCTGCAAGGACTCGATCCTCGAAGCCGCCTTCGGCGGTATCAAGCTGATCGTCTGCATTACCGAAGGCATCCCGACCATCGACATGCTGGAAGCCAAGGTCAAGTGCGACGAGCTGGGCGTACGCCTGATCGGCCCGAACTGCCCGGGCGTGATCACTCCCGGCGAGTGCAAGATCGGTATCATGCCGGGGCACATCCACCTGCCGGGCAAAGTCGGCATCGTGTCGCGCTCCGGCACCCTGACCTATGAAGCCGTGAAGCAGACCACCGACGCCGGCTTCGGCCAGTCGACCTGTGTAGGTATCGGTGGTGACCCCATCCCGGGCTCCAACTTCATCGATATCCTCAAGCTGTTCCAGGAAGATCCGAAGACCGAAGCCATCGTGATGATCGGTGAAATCGGTGGTAGTGCCGAGGAAGAGGCTGCAGCCTTCATCAAGGCCAATGTCACCAAGCCGGTAGTTTCCTATATCGCGGGTGTGACGGCTCCTGCCGGCAAGCGCATGGGCCATGCGGGCGCCATCATTTCCGGCGGTAAAGGCACTGCGGATGAGAAGTTCGCTGCCCTGCAGGATGCCGGCGTGAAAACCGTGCGTTCCCTGGCGGATATCGGCAAGGCCCTGGCCGAGCTGACTGGTTGGGAAATGAAGAAGGCCTGATTCATTCAGTCTTCTTTAAGAACCCCGGGGCGCCTGGCGCCTCGGGGTTTTTTATGCGCCTTCGGAAAAATGCTTCAGCGCGGGTAAAGCGGGGGCAGACTGTTGTCGCTGTTGCCGGACTGGTCTTCGTGCCTGGCTGGCAAGTTGCGCACGGCCTGCCACAACTGTTCGCCGTGCCAATCACTGGCTGCCTCGCTGTACAGCGCGCCATTCAGGCCATCCAGCGCTTGCGAGAGCGCCTCGTAGCGTGCCGCCATGTCGGCGAGGGTTTCGGGTTGTTGGCGAGCCCAGGCATCGAGGGCCTGGCGGGTTTGCTGGGGGTCACCGGCCAGGCAGGCGCGCTTGAGTTCGTCGAGCAGAGTGCGCGGGCTGGGGCCGCTGGGGGCCGTCGCGTTACTGGCTACGGCAGGTTGGCGTCGTGCATGCCACCACAGGGCAAAGCCCAGCAGGGTAGTGCAGGCCAGCACGGCCGTGGCCAGCTGCCAGGTCCACAGCAGCGGGTGCGCAGGCTGTTCGTCCAGTTCGTTGCTGAAGCGTGCCGGTTCGCGCAGCAGTGCCGGGTTGTCCTGTACCTGCAGGACTTCTTCGGCGAGCTCTATGCGCTCAAGGCTGTCAGTTTCGGTGTTCCACCAGTACAGGGTCAGGGCGGGTAAACGCAGTTCGCCGACCTGTAGGGGAATCAGGGCCTCACGTTCCTCGCGGCCACCGATCAAGCCATGTTCCTCGCGCTGGTCGGTGAGGTTCGGCTGGTCAGGGTAGCGGCGTAGATGCTCGGCTTCGCTAATCGGCAGGGGCGGCAGTTGGGCGCTGGATAGTCCTTCGGCCTTGAGCAGCAGGCTGCGGGTGATCGATTCGCCCAGGCGTGCGGCGTCCGGTTGCGGTTGCCAGGCTTGTACCAGGCTGACCTTGCGTGCCGGCAGCCAGGGGGCTCCGGGTGGGTAGCTGGCCGGTTGCGGGCGAACCTGCAGGAGCAAGTCCGGAGCGCGCACATGGCGTCGTCCGCTGCGCCGGCTGAGGCTGTCGCTGTCGGCCAGGGTGGCACTGAATACCTGCCCTGGAATGCGTAGCTCGCCACTCTGCTGGGGATAAAGCGCATAACGCACTTCGATCACGCCATGGCGTATGCCGTTAAGCAGTTTCTCGAAGGTGCGCGGCTCGCCAAGACGTTCGATGCGTGCGCTATCGACCTGTGGAGCTGTCAGGCTGCTGTCATCGAACAGCGAAACCGAGTGATAGATGCGTACGGTGAGGAGGGCCTGTTGCTGTACATAAACCTGGTCCTGCTCCAGATGTGCGTCGATGAATAGCGGTGCCAGGCTGGCTTGTGGGTTATGGTTTTCCTGCACCTGCAACTGCAGGGGCGCGCTGGCCTGTGGTGGATTGCCCAGGCTGGGTAGCTGCAGTAGGCCGCTGCGCTTGGGGAGCAAGGTGATGACCCAGCGCATGCTGGTGCGTGCACTGCCCTCGCGGCTGCTCAGACTGTTCAGCTGACGGCTGGCGAGAATCTCAAAGTCCTTCTCCAGGGGGGACAGGTCGGGACGACGGAACTGCGTGGGGTCATCGGCCTCTAGCGTCAGTTCCAGGGTTTCCCCGGCCTGCAGTACCTGGCGATCCACTTCGGCGGTCAACGCCAGGCTCATGCCGGGCATGGTCAGCAAGGCCAGCCAGAACAGTGGTTTGCCTCGGCGCAGTAGAACAGACAGAAGACTCATGGCTGCGCTTCCTCAGCATGCTGTTGTTGGTACCAGAATTTGCGGCGCAGCAACTCGGCCGGGTCATCCGGCACGTCACGCAGCCATTGTTCGAGCGCTTGCTGCTGTTCGCGGCTGGCCGGGGTGCTGCTGGCCTGGCCGAGTGCGGCGCCGTTTTCCGGACCGGTTGCGCCTGGCGCCAGGCTGTCAGCCTGTGGGCCTGGGCCAGTGCTTTCGTCCGCAGCGCCTGGCTCCGTGGCGTTCTGGGCAGGGCTACCCTGTTGTGTAGGATGGTCGGTTTCCTGAGCCGGTTGGGCCGGTGTGCCGGCTGTGCTGGGCTGATTGGCTGTCGGCGTCGGCGGATCGCTCGGCGGGCTGGCCTGGGTGTCCTGCTGACGACGCAGTGCCAGTAATTGCTCGACCAGTTGCTTGTTGTGCAAGGCCACGCTCAGCTTGCCATCGATTTCCAGCGCCGTTTCGTAGGCATCCAGCGCTGCTTCCAGATCGCCATTGCGGGCCAGGGCATTGCCACGGTTGTAATGATCGGCGGCGTGCTGGCCGAGGGCAAAGCGTTGCGCAGCAGCGACATAGTCGCCGGCCTGGTAGAGCGCATGACCTTGCCACTGTGGATCAATGAAACGCTGTGCGGCCTGTGCAGGCTGGCCTTGGCGCAACAAGCGTATGCCCTGCTGATCGGCGCGTAGCCAGAGGTCCTCCCAGTTCATGGCCTGTGCTGGCGGTGCCAGCAACAGGCCCACTGGCAGAATGAACAGCCAGCCGCGTCGCGCCGCACAGGCGGCCAGCAGTAACAAAGGCAGCAGCAACCAGTGGCCATGATCCAGCCAGACATCCAGGCGTAGTTGCTCGCCGCTGTGACGCAACTGCCCGCCACTGTCGAGCAAGCCCAGAGCGATCAGGTCGCTGTTGCCCAGTTGCAGATTGGTGTAGCGGCCGGCCACTGCCTCGGCCAGGGCTTGCAGGCCCGTTGCGTCGAGACGGGTCAACTGGATGGCACCCTGTGCGTCCTTGCGCAAGCCACCCTGGCTATCCGGTATCGGTGCGCCGGCCTGACTGCCCAGGCCGAGGATCAGCAACTTCTGGCTGTTGCGCCCCAGTCGTTGGCGGATACCCAGCTGCTCCTGAGCGGACAACTCGGCGGTTAGCAACAGCAGGCGGCCGGCTCCGTTGGCACCTTGTTCCAGCAGTTGTTGCGCCTTGCCGATGGCCAGGTCGGCGCGTTGTCCCGCGCGGGGCATGATGTCGGGGTGCAGCGCGTCGAGCAGGTTCAGGCTGGTGTTCAGGTCATCCGAGAGGGGCACTACGCTGTGCGCACTACCGGCATACACGACCATGGCGGTTTGTGCATCGCCACGCAGTTGCAGCAGGTCGGCAATTTTGTGGCGCGCCTGCTGCAGGCGATTCGGCGTGAGATCGGCAGCGAGCATGCGCGGCGTCATGTCGAGGATGATCACCAAAGGATCGTGGCGTTTCAGCTCGTTATGACTCAGCCGCTCTCCGCTGGGCCCCAGCAAGGCCAGGCTGGCCAGTAGCCAGCCCAGCCCGAGGAGCACCCAGGGCAGGCGCTGACGGCCGCTATGGCTGTGCTCCAGCAACCAGGGTTGCAGGGCACGGGGCAGCAGTTGTTGCCATTGCCCATGGCGTTGCTGGCGTTGCCAGAGACGCCAGAGCAGGTAGCCCAGTAATGGCAGTAGCAACAACCAGAGTGGGCGTAGCAGGAAGAACCCGTCGCTCATGCTGATCGCCTCCCGCGTGGCCAGCGCACATTCAGTTGCGGCAGGCAGAGCAACACACTGCCCAGTAGGGCCAGGGCCAGCGGCCAGGGGTAGAGGGGCTGGTTGAGGCGGGTCAGGCTGGCCTGCTGGGCTACGGGCTCGAGACGATTGAGTTGTTCGCCGATGCGTTCGAGGTCCTTACTGTCGCGAGCACGGAAATATTCGCCGCCGGTCAGCTCGGCAATATCGCGCAGGGTCGGCTCATCCAGCTCAAGGGCGCCTGCGCCGGCCAGCAGTCCGGGGCCGTTGGTGGGGGCCTGGGCGCCTATGCCCAGGGTGTAGATGCGTACCTGTTCGGCGGCAGCCAGGCGTGCAGCGACCAGTGGGTCCAGGCTGCCGGCGTTGCTGGCGCCATCAGTGATCAGCAGCAGTACCCGGCTATTTTGCGGGCGCAGGCGCAGGCGTTTGATGGCCACGCCGATGGCGTCGCCGAGTGCCGTTTCGCTGCCGGCAATACCGACCTGTGCCTCGCTCAGCCAATGGCTGATGCTACGCCGGTCATAGGTCAGCGGTGCCTGCAGGTAGGCGCGTGAGCCGAACAGGATCAGCCCCAGGCGATCACCCTGGCGGCTTTCGATGAACGGGGCAAACAGCTGTTGCAGCAAGGCCAGGCGTGACAGGCTCTGGCCCTGCCAGTGCATGTCGGGGTAATCCATCGAGCCGGAGACATCCACGGCCAGTAGCAGGTCGCGGCCACTGCTTGGTACAGGCAGCGGCTCACCCTGCCATTGCGGGCGTGCGGCGGCGCTCAGCAGCAGTAGCCAAATCAGCAGAAAGGGTGTCTGGCGATGCCAGGCGGGCAGATAGCCGCGCGGTACACGGCCGCTCAGTTCGGCCAGTTCCTGCAGAAAAGGCACGCGCAGCGCGGCTTCTTCAGGCGGCGCAGGGGGCAGCACGGCGCGCATCAGCCAGGGCAATGGCAGCAGGCTGAAGATCCAGGGCCAGGCGAACTCAAACATGCTTGCGAATCCAGGTGGCGACGGCCAGTGCCAGCTCATCGATGGCCTTGTCATCCAGCTGGCAGCGACTGCGATAGGCGCCGTCGACCAGCACCATCCAGCGGGTGAGTCCGGCTGCTGGACAGCGGCTGTCGAGGAAGGCCAGCCACTGCCGTCCGCTCAGGGTATGGCTGCCGGCGTCGGGATAATGAGCCAGACATACGCGCTTGAGCAGTTCATTGAGCTGTTGCAGCCAGGGGCCGGCGTCCTGCTGATAGGGCTTGGGCAGTGCCTGCAGCGCCTGCAGCGCAGCCTGGCGCTGCGCATCGAGTTCCTGGGTAATGTTTTCCACTGGGCGCTGGCGTGTCTGCCAGCGCTGCCCTAAACGCCAGCTTGCCCAGACCAGCAGGAGCAACACGAACGGCAGCAGCCACCAGCCGATTGCGGGTGGCCAGAGGCCTATCGGCGCAGCCGGCAACAAGGGCTGGAGCTGCTCCAGCGCCTGCTGTTCCGTGGCGCTCAGGCTCATGGCGAAGGCCTCCCTTGCGCGAGGTGCTGCTTGAGCTGATCGAGCAGAGGGCTGGCACTGCTCAGCGGCAGCAGCAGCACGCCCAGTTGCTGGGCCAGGCGCTCCCAGCGCGCCTGGCGATTGCTCGCCTGAGCTTGCCACTGGCGTCGCAAGGCGGGTTGCTGGCAGTCCAGGGTCAGACTCTGCTCACCCTGGCAAAAACGCAGCAGGCCGGCCAGTGGCAGGGCATGCTCAAGGGGGTCGGAGATCGGCATGAGGATCAGGTCGTTGTGGCGCGCCAAGAGAATCAACTGCTGTTCGACCGTTTCATTCAGTGCGCGTTCATCACAGATGATTGGCAGCAGGCTGCCTGGGCGCATGACCTCTCGACTGCGCCGCAGCGCCTGGGTGAAGGCTTCCGCATCTTCGCGCGGATTATCTTGCAGGCTGGCATTGGCCTTGGCCAGGCGCGCAAGCAGTTGCAGCAGGCTTTGCTTGCTGCGGCGTGGACGAACTTCCTGAGGTGCCAGACAGCCGAAGACCAGTCCTCCGATCCGATCGTTGTGTTCCAGTGCCGACCAGGCAAACAGGCTCGCCGCCTGTGCCGCCAGCACGGACTTGAACAGCAACTGGCTGCCGAAAAACAACCGCGGGCTTTGTTCAACCAGAATGAATACCGGGCGTTCGCGCTCTTCGTGGAACAGCTTGGTGTGCGGCTCCTGGCTGCGTGCGGTCACGCGCCAGTCGATACTGCGTACATCATCGCCCGGCTGGTATAGGCGTACCTGGTCGAAGTCTACGCCACGCCCACGCAGCCGCGAGTGATGCAAGCCGATCAGCGGGCTGCGCCGGGCATTGCTGGAAAACAGCTGCACCTCGCGCAGTTGGTGACGCATATCGATCAGCTCGGCCAGGCTGATCTGGCAAGGGCTGGCAGGCAAGGCGCTGTGTCGGCTCATCAGCCCACGGCAACCCGATCGAGAATGCGCTGGATGACCCGGTCCTGGTCGATGCCGGCCGCTTCGGCCTCGAAGGAGAGGATCAGGCGGTGACGCAGTACGTCAAAGAGTACCGCCTGGATGTCTTCCGGGCTGACGAAGTCGCGGCCAGCCAGCCAGGCGTGCGCGCGAGCGCAACGGTCCAGGGCAATCGAGCCGCGCGGACTGGCGCCGTAACTGATCCATTCGGCCAGCTCGCTGTCGTACTTGGCAGGGGTGCGTGTGGCCATTACCAGTTGCACCAGGTACTCCTCCACGGCGTCGGCCATGTACAAACCGAGGATTTCCTGGCGCGCGGCAAAGATCGCTTCCTGGCTGACCTTTTGCGGGGCTTCGGCCTCGCCGTGCAGGGCCTCGCCACGTGCCTGCTGGAGAATCTTGCGCTCCACCGCGGCATCGGGAAAACCGATGCGCACATGCATGAGGAAACGATCGAGCTGGGCTTCCGGCAGGGGATAGGTGCCTTCCTGCTCGATCGGGTTCTGCGTGGCCATGACCAGGAACAGTGGCGGCAGCGGATAGGTACAGCGACCCACCGAGACCTGGCGCTCGGCCATGGCCTCGAGCAGCGCTGACTGCACCTTGGCGGGGGCGCGGTTGATCTCGTCGGCCAGCACCAGGTTGTGAAAGACCGGCCCCTGCTGGAAGGCGAAGCTGGCGGTTTCCGGGCGGTAGATCTCGGTGCCGGTGATATCCGCCGGCAGCAGGTCGGGGGTGAACTGGATGCGGTGAAACTCGGCTTCCAGGCCTTCGGCCAGCTCCTTGATGGCGCGGGTCTTGGCAAGCCCCGGCGCGCCCTCGACGAGCAGGTGGCCGTCGGCCAGCAGGGCAATCAGCAGTCGCTCGATCAGACGTTCCTGGCCGAGGATCTGGGTTGAAAGAAAATGTCGCAACGCGACAAGCGCTTCACGGTGTTCCATCGCTAAGCTCTGCTGGGCGGAATGACTGGCCGGTCACTGTGGGCGGCCGTTTTGATTGCGCCACTGTAATGCAATCGCCCTGCTCTGGACTAATGTTCAGCCTGGGGACTGTGCAAGTGATCATGTCTCTGGCGCCGTTGGCGGCACCAGAGACATGGCCGCCGCCAGTCTCCGTATTCCCTTCACGGTAAATGGAGCCTCACCATGACCTTTTTCACTGCCGCCAGTAAGGCTGACTTCCAGCACCAACTGCAAGGAGCCCTGGCGCAGCATGTCGACGAACAGGCGCTGCCACAAGTAGCGCTGTTCGCCGAGCAATTCTTTGGCATCGTGGCCCTTGATGAGCTGTCGCAGCGGCGGCTGGGCGACCTGGCGGGCGCCACCTTGTCAGCCTGGCGTCTGCTGGCGCACTTCGATCCTGCGCAGCCGATCGTGCGGGCCTTTAATCCGGACTACGAGAAACATGGCTGGCAGTCCACGCACACGGCTATCGAAGTGCTGCATGGCGATATCCCGTTTCTGGTCGACTCGCTGCGTATGGAACTCAACCGGCGTGGCTACAGCATCCATACCCTGCAGAACAGCGTGTACAGCGTGCGGCGCAATGCGGCTGGCGAGCTGCTCGAAGTGTTGCCGCGTGGCAGTAGCGGAGAGGAAGTGCGTCAGGAGGCGCTGATCTATCTGGAGATCGATCGTTGTGCCAGTGGCGCCGAGCTGCATGCGCTGGAGCAGGGACTGCTTGATGTGCTGGGCGATGTGCGTCTGGCCGTCGCCGATTTCGCGCCGATGCGTGCGCGCGCGCAGCAACTGCTGGCCGGCCTGGACAAGGCGCGCGGCAAGGGTGCGCCTGCCGAATTGGAGGAGGTCAAGACCTTTCTTGCCTGGCTGTTGGACAATCACTTCACCTTCCTGGGTTACGAAGAGTTCACGGTGCATGAGCAGGCGGAGGGCGGCTGCCTGGTCTATGACGAACAGTCGTTGCTGGGCCTGTCGCGTTTGCTGCGTAGCGGATTGAGCGAACAGGAGCGACATATCGAGCCGCAGGCGCTTGCCTACCTGCGCGAACCACAGCTGCTGTCCTTTGCCAAGGCGGCGGTGCCGAGTCGGGTGCATCGTCCGGCCTATCCGGATTTCGTCTCGTTGCGTGAGTTGGACGGCAAGGGGCAGGTGGTGCGTGAGTGCCGCTTCATGGGGCTGTACACCTCCACGGTGTACGCCGAAAGTGTCCGGCGTATTCCTTTCATTCGCCTGAAAGTGGCCGAAATTACTCGGCGCTCCGGCTTCGAGAGCAGTGCGCACCTGGGCAAGGAGTTGGCTCAGGTACTTGAAGTGCTGCCGCGCGATGATCTGTTCCAGACCCCGGTGGACGAGTTGTTCAATACCGCTATCGCCATCGTGCAAATCCAGGAACGCAACAAGTTGCGCCTGTTCCTGCGGCGTGATCCCTACGGACGCTTTGCCTATTGCCTGGCCTATGTGCCACGCGATGTGTATTCCACCGAAGTGCGTCTGAAGATCCAGCAGATCCTGATGGAGCGTCTGCAGGCCAGCGACTGCGAGTTCTGGACCTATTTCTCCGAGTCGGTGCTGGCCCGTGTGCAGTTCATCCTCAAGGTGGACCCGCGGCAGTCGCCGGTCATTGACCCGCAACGCCTGGAGCAGGAAGTGATCCTGGCTTGTCGCTCCTGGCAGGATGATTTTGCCGGCCTGATCGTGGAAAGTCTGGGCGAGGCCCAGGGGACCCAGGTGCTGGCGGACTTTCCCAAAGGCTTCCCGGCCGGTTATCGCGAGCGTTTTGCTGCGCACTCGGCGGTGGTCGACATGCAGCACCTGCTCGGCCTCGACGAGCAGCGTCCGCTGGCCATGAGTTTCTACCAGCCACTGGCGCACAGCGGTGGCCAGCTGCACTGCAAGCTCTATCATGCCGACACACCGCTGCCGCTGTCGGATGTCTTGCCTATTCTCGAGAACCTCGGCTTGCGTGTGTTGGGTGAGTTTCCCTACAAGCTACGGCGTGCCGATGGCCGGGAGTTCTGGATTCATGATTTCGCCTTTATCACCGCCGAAGGCGTGAAGGCGGATATCCAGCAGCTCAACGACACCCTGCAGGATGCCTTCGTGCATATCGTGGCTGGTCAGGCGGAAAACGATGCCTTCAACCGCCTGGTCTTGAGCGCTGCGATGCCATGGCGCGAGGTGGCCTTGTTGCGTGCCTATGCGCGCTATCTCAAGCAGATTCGCCTGGGCTTCGATCTCAGCTATATCGCCGCCACGTTGGTCAATCATGCCGAGATTGCCCGCGAGCTGGTGCGTCTGTTCCGTACGCGCTTTTATCTGGCGCGCAAGCTGTCGGCCGAAGACCTGCAGGACAAGCAGCATAAGCTGGAGCAGGCGATTCTCGCTGCGCTCGACAATGTGGCGGTACTCAACGAGGACCGCATCCTGCGGCGCTATCTGGACCTGATCAAGGCCACCCTGCGCAGCAACTTTTTCCAGAGCGCTGCCGACGGCCAGGCCAAATCCTACTTCAGCTTCAAGCTCAGTCCGCGACTCATTCCGGACATTCCCAGACCGGTACCGAAGTTCGAGATTTTCGTCTACAGCCCACGCTTTGAAGGCGTACACCTGCGCTTTGGCGATGTGGCGCGTGGCGGTCTGCGCTGGTCGGATCGCGAGGAGGATTTCCGCACCGAGGTGCTGGGCCTGGTCAAGGCCCAGCAGGTGAAGAACGCGGTGATCGTGCCGATGGGCGCCAAGGGGGGCTTCGTGCCGCGACGTTTGCCGCCAGGTGGCACGCGCGATGAAGTCCTCGCCGAAGCGATTGCCTGCTACCGGCTGTTCATCAGCGGTCTGCTGGATATCACCGATAACCTGCGCGAGGGACAGATTGTCGAGCCAGAGGGCGTGGTACGCCATGATGCTGACGATCCCTATCTGGTGGTGGCCGCCGACAAGGGCACCGCGACTTTCTCGGACATTGCCAATGGCATTGCCCGCGACTATGGCTTCTGGCTGGGCGATGCCTTTGCCTCGGGTGGTTCGGCTGGCTATGACCACAAGGGCATGGGCATTACCGCCAAGGGCGCCTGGGTGAGTGTGCAGCGTCATTTCCGCGAGCGTGGTATCGACGTGCAGAAAGACCCGATCACGGTCATCGGTATTGGTGACATGGCTGGCGATGTGTTCGGCAATGGTTTGCTGCTCTCGGAGAAATTGCAGTTGGTGGCTGCGTTCAACCACCTGCATATTTTCATCGACCCTGATCCGGATGCAGCAAAGAGCTTCGTCGAGCGCAAGCGTCTGTTCGAGCTTCCGCGCTCATCCTGGGCCGACTATGACGCACAGCTGATTTCCGCAGGGGGCGGGGTTTTCCTGCGCAGCGCCAAGAGCATCGCCATCACTCCGCAGATGCAGGCACGTTTTGCGATCCAGGCCGAACGCCTGGCGCCCAATGACCTGATCAGCGCATTGCTCAAGGCACCGGTAGACCTGATCTGGAACGGCGGCATCGGCACCTATGTCAAATCGAGCAAGGAGAGCCATGCCGATGTCGGCGATAAAGCCAACGATGCGCTGCGGGTCAACGGTTGCGAGCTGCGCACCAAGGTGTTTGGTGAAGGCGGCAATCTGGGAATGACCCAGCTAGGGCGGGTCGAGTTTGGCCTGGCAGGGGGCGCCGGCAACACCGACTTCATTGATAACGCGGGTGGTGTGGACTGCTCCGACCACGAAGTCAATATCAAGATACTGCTCGGTGAGATCGTCGCGGCCGGTGACATGACCGAGAAGCAGCGCAACCAGTTGCTGGCGCAGATGACTGACGACGTGGCGGCACTGGTGCTGGCAAACAACTACAAGCAGACTCAGGCCCTGTCCCTGGCCGAGCGTCGCGCCCGTGAACGTTTGCCGGAATACAAGCGTTTGATGGCAGCTCTGGAAACAGCTGGCAAGCTGGATCGGGCCCTGGAGTTCCTGCCCGGTGACGATGAGCTGAACGAGCGTGCCGCCAATGGCCGGGGGCTGACTCGGGCAGAGCTGGCGGTACTGATTTCCTATAGCAAGATCGATCTCAAGGAGGCGTTGCTCAGGTCCAGCCTGGTGGATGACGGCTATCTGGTTCGGGAGATGCGCACGGCCTTCCCGGCGCGCCTTGGCGAACAGTTTGCTGAGGTGATGCAAGGGCATCGCCTGAAGCGGGAAATCATCAGCACGCAGGTTGCCAATGACCTGGTCAATCACATGGGCATCACCTTCGTGCAACGCCTCAAGGAGTCGACCGGCATGGATGCGGCCAGTGTGGCCGGGGCCTATTTGGTGGTGCGTGACGTATTCCGCCTGCCGTACTGGTGGCAGCAGATCGAGGCGCTGGACTATCAGGTTCCCGCTGAGCTACAGCTGCAGCTGATGGATGAGCTGATGCGTCTGGGACGTCGCGCTACCCGCTGGTTCCTGCGCAGTCGCCGCGACACGCTGGATGCGGCACGCGACGTGGCGCATTTTGCGCCCCGTGTAGCGGAGCTGGCTGGCAGTCTTGATCAGCTCCTCGAAGGACCGGCGCGCGAGCAGTGGTTGGCGCGTTTCCAGAGCTATGTCGAGGCGGGGGTTGCCGAGCCGTTGGCGCGCCTGGTGGCAGGCACCAGTCACCTGTACACGCTGCTGCCGATCATCGAGGCAGCGGATGTCTGCGGGCGTACGCCGCAGGAGGTGGCCAGTGTGTACTTTGCCGTGGGTGGTGCACTCGAGCTGTCCTGGTATCTGCAGCAGGTCACTAACCTGCCGGTGGAAAATACCTGGCAGGCGCTGGCGCGCGAGGCGTTTCGCGATGACCTGGATTGGCAGCAACGGGCGATTACCGTGGCGGTATTGCAGTGCGAGGAGCCGTGTGCCGAACTGGAGCAACGCCTGGCCAGCTGGTTGCAGCAGCATCAGCCACTGGTCCAGCGCTGGTTGGCCATGCTGGCTGAGCTGCGTGCTGCCAGTAGCGTCGACTATGCCATGTATACCGTGGCCAGCCGCGAACTGATGGACCTGGCGCAAAGCCAGGGTTGAACGCTGTGCGGCGGCGGGTTGATGGCCCGTCGCCGTGCAGTACTGGCCATTGCCTGGGGCATTGCGTAGGCTCGTTGCTCATTGCCTTGCGGGGAGTACAGGATGTTCGAGTCTGCCGAAATCGGCCATGCCATCGATAAACAGAGTTATGACATCGCGGTGGCCGATCTGCGCGAGGCCTTACTCGAAGCGCAGTTCGAGTTGCAGCAGCACAAGCGTTTTGCCGTGCTGATTCTGATCAATGGCATTGAGGGGGCTGGCAAGGGCGAAACTGTCAAACTGCTCAACGAATGGATGGACCCGCGTGGCATCCAGGTAGAGAGTTTCATGGCGCCCACCGATGAGGAGTTGGAGCGGCCTGCACAGTGGCGCTTCTGGCGCAAGCTGCCGGCCAAGGGGCGCATCGGCATCTTCTTCGGCAACTGGTATAGCCAGATGCTCCAGGCACGTGTCGATGGACGCATCAGCAATGCCCGTCTGGATCAGGCGATCCACAATACTGAGTGTTTCGAGCGCATGCTCTGTGACGAGGGCACACTGATCTTCAAGTTCTGGTTCCATCTGTCCAAGCAGCAGCTCAAGGCGCGCCTGCAGAGCCTGGAGCAGGATCCGCAACGCAGTTGGCAGATCAGCCAGCTGGACTGGAAGCAGAACCGCGTCTACGACAAGTTCGTCAAATTTGGCGAGCGGGTACTACGGCGAACCAGTCGCGACTATGCGCCCTGGTATGTAATCGAAGGGGCGGATGCCAACTATCGCAGTCTGAGTGTCGGGCGCATTGTCCTGGAAGGCTTGCAGGCCGCCCTGCATCATCAGGAACGCCGGCAGCGCAACCCGCATTCCGCACCGTTGGTGCATAGCCTGGATAATCGCAGTCTGATCGACAGCCTGGATCTTCGCCTGCAACTCAGCAAGGAGGAGTATCGCCAGCAATTGGCCAGCGAGCAGGCCAGGCTAGCCTTGTTGATGCGTGACAAACGGATGCGCAAGCATGCGTTGATGGCGGTTTTTGAAGGTAACGATGCCGCTGGCAAGGGAGGCGCGATTCGCCGCGTGGCCGAAGCGTTGGATCCGCGCCAGTATCGTATCGTGCCGATTGCCGCGCCGACCGAAGAAGAGCGGGCGCAACCCTATCTGTGGCGATTCTGGCGACATGTTCCGGCACGCCGGCAATTCACTATCTTCGATCGCTCCTGGTATGGCCGGGTACTGGTGGAGCGAGTCGAGGGCTTTTGCGCGCAGGCTGACTGGCTGCGCGCCTACGGCGAGATCAATGATTTCGAGGAGCAGTTGCATGACGCCGGCATCGTGCTGGTGAAGTTCTGGTTGGCGATTGATCAGGATACCCAGCTCAAGCGCTTCGAGGAGCGGGCGAGCATTCCCTTCAAACGCTACAAGATTACCGAGGACGATTGGCGTAATCGGGAGAAGTGGCCGCAGTATGTCGATGCAGTGGGCGATATGGTCGATCGCACCAGCACCGAGCTGGCACCCTGGACGCTGGTGGAGGCCAATGACAAGCGTTATGCACGCATCAAGGTCCTGCGAACCCTCAATGCAGCCCTGGAAGCAGCCTTTGCCCGTGACGGCAAAGGCTGAGTGGCTTGCGCAGGCGTCAGGTCAGACGCTCAGACCGACGTAGACGTTCTGAACATCATCGTGGTTGTCGAGTGCTTCAAGAAAGGCTTCGACTTCTTCCAGTGCGCTGCCACTGAGGGTGACCGGGTTCTTGGCGCGATAGCCAAGCTTGGCCGAGTTGACGGTAAAGCCATACTCGGGTAAGGCGCGGCACACGGCGTCCAGATCGGTGGCTTCGGTGTAGAACAGGCTGTCGCTGTCTTCGCTGGCCTCGAAATCCTGGGCGCCAGCTTCGATGGCTGCCAGCTCCGCATCGGCTTCTGCGCTGTTGGGTGTGGCTTCGATCATGCCCAGGTGTTCAAAGTCCCAGGCTACCGAGCCGGAGGTGCCGAGCTGACCTTTGCGAAACAGTACGCGGATCTCGGCAACGGTACGATTGACGTTGTCGGTCAGGCACTCGACGATCAGTGGCACCTGGTGTGGCGCAAAGCCTTCGTAAAGGGTGCGCTCGTACTGGATGATCTCGCCGGACAGTCCCGCGCCTTTCTTGATGGCGCGCTCCAGCGTGTCCTTGGGCATCGAGGCTTTCTTGGCTTGCTGCACCGCTAGGCGCAGCTTGGGGTTCATGTCCGGGTCGGCGCCGTTACGCGCAGCGATCATGATTTCCTTGACCAGCTTGCCGAACAACTTGCCTCGGGCATTGGCGGCGGCTTCTTTGGGTTTGGCTTTCCACTGGGCACCCATGGTGTGTCTCCCTGGCAGTCGGTTGGTGAGGTGGGCTTCAGCGCTTGCCCATGGAACGACGCGAGCCGCGTGGCGCGGGGCCCGGGCGTTGGTCGTGGTTGCTGTTCTTGTCGTTGCCTGGCCAGGCAGTCTTGGCGTCTTTCTTCGGCGCGTAGGTGTCGGCAGCAAAGGGAAAACGGAAGGGCGCGCTGGCAGATTGCGGGGTGGGGGAGGTCTGGGTAGCGGCCTGTTCGGTGGGGCCAGGCGGAGTGGAGCGGGGCATGGGCACGTCCTGTAACAGCCAACAAAGGCGCGCATTATACGCGTAGCAATGGCTGCTGGCAGCGTATTGCCGTTGCGTCGTGCTGACGCAACGGCAAGTGCGCTTCAGTCCTGACGGCTGGTGACTTCCAGCAGGTGGTAGCCAAACTGGGTGCGCACCGGACCCTGCACAGTATTCAGCGGTGCGCTGAAAACCACGGTGTCGAACTCTTTGACCATCTGGCCGCGGCCAAAGGTGCCCAGATCGCCACCGTCACGGGACGAGGGACAGGTGGAGTGCTGACGGGCGATTTCGGCGAAGTCGGCACCGCCTTCGATGGCGGCTTTCAGTTCGTTGCAGCGTGCTTCACTGGCAACCAGGATATGACGGGCGCTGGCGCGGGCCATAAGGTTATTCCTTGAATAGTGGGTGAATGAGGGCTAACGCGCTCGCCACGTCAGAGGACGGGCGAGCCTCTGGGTCAGCGCTTGGCGACCAGGTCTTCCAGATGCTCAAGGGCATCCTGCGGCTTGAGTACCAGTACATCGCTTTCCAGGGCGTCTAGCACGACTTCCGCGGTGTTGCCGATCAGTGCACCGGACAGTCCGGTTCGCGCCACGGTGCCCAGTACGGTTACCACGGCCTTGATCTGGCTGGCTACATGGGGGATCAGTACGTCTGCCGGGCCTTCGGCGATGTGCAGTTGGCTATCGCTGAGCGCGTACTGCTCCTGGAAGCTCTTGCAGCTTTCGCGGTAGCGGCTTTCGATGGTGTCCTTGAGCTGGAAGGTCGGATCGGCTGCAGAGAGCATGGGCGAGGGGTGCGCGCATACCACGTGCAACTGGCCTTTGGCCATGTCGGCCATGTCGTTGCAGTGGCTGACAATGCTCGCATGCAAGGTACGGTGCTCGCTGTCACTGTTGCCAACATCCACGGCCGCGAGGAAGTTGCCTCCGGTCCAGGGCGTGTCGGTCTTGACCATCAGTACCGGAGCTGGGCAGTAGCGCAGCAGTTTCCAGTCCTCCGGAGTCAGCAGGGCTTTCTTGAGGGGGTTATCCGGGTAGTGCTGCTTGATGACCAGTCCGCAGCCTTCGGCCTGCTGGGCGGCAATGATGGTTTGGTATTGGTTTTCCAGCCAGGACTGCTGGCTGCTCACTGAGTAGCCCTCCTCGCTCAGGCCGGCGCACAACTCGGCAAGATAGGCCGCATGGTCATGCTTCTTCTCGCAGACCAGCAAATGCAGGTGCGACTGGGTCACGCCGGCGATCAGCTTGGCACGCTTGAGCGCCAGGCCTTCCGGGCGGTCGGGCTCCATTACCACCAGAATGCTGCGGATGGCATGCATATTCCTATCTCCTTAAGTACGAATGGCTTATAGCTGTATCCAATATAGGCAGTGAGCATCGCAGGCAGGTTGATATATATCAAGCCAGTGAAGCTGCCGCGGCCAACTACTGACCGTATAATGCGCTGCCTTTGTGAAGCCTGCCACTTCACTGTGTTATCGAGTGTAAACGCTGGGTTTTAGTGCAACGGCCCAGTCGCTGGAGGAGACCTGCGTGATGCCCCCCGAGACAGCAGCAAGCCCCATGCTTGAGGAGATTTTGCAGTTCCTTGGCGGCCTGGCGACTCCGCCAGCCTGGATTGAACGTGCGCTGGTCGAGCAGGAAACGCTACTCCTGGATCATCGGACGCTGGAGTTCAAGGCGGCACAAACGGCCTTGAGCCTGATGGGCCGCTACCTGACACGCAGCGAACTGGCTGCGCGGATGTCGCGTCTGGCACGCGAAGAATTGGTGCATTTCGAGCAGGTCACGCGGATTATTCGCCGGCGCGGTATAGAGTTGCGCCATGTGACGGCATCACGCTATGCGTCGGGCCTGCGTGAACAGGTACGCAAGAACGAGCCGGAGCGACTGGTGGATACGCTAATCGTCGGTGCCTTTATCGAGGCGCGTTCCTGTGAACGTTTTGCCGCGCTGGTGCCGCACCTGGATAACGAACTGGCCAAGTTCTATGCCGGGCTGCTGGAGAGCGAGGGGCGTCACTACCAGGGCTATTTGCAGCTGGCTTTGCTGTATGGCGATGCGGGTGATGTGGCGCAGCGCATCGAAGTGATCCGCCAGGTCGAAAATCACTTGATTGCCAGCGTTGATGAGCAGTTTCGTTTCCATAGCGGTTTGCCCGCCTGAACAAGAAGACTCGCTCAATAAAAAAGCCGACCTGGTTGCCCAGGTCGGCTTTTTTTATAGCCGGGAGGCTATTACTTGCGGCTGGCTTTTTCCAGCATACGCAGAGCGCGCTCGTTGGCTTCGTCAGCAGTTTGCTGAGCCTTCTGAGCAGCGGCCAGAGCGTCGTCGGCCTTGCGGTAGGCTTCGTCGGCACGAGCTTGAGCGCGGGCAGCGGCGTCTTCGGTAGCGGTCAGGCGAGCTTCTGCTTCTTTGGACAGGCTGCTGCAGCCAGTAGCCAGAACGGCAGCCAGAGCCAGGGCGGACAGTTTCAGAGCGTTGTTCATCGTTTTCCCCTTAAGGTGGTCTTTCCATATGGGTAATTTCTCCATATGGAGAAATCAGCCGGCGTACATGCTACCTGTTTCTTTTAGTAAGTAAACGGAGCCAAGGCAAGCCGTGCAGGTTTTTTTCTTAAATTTCTCGATTGCCGGAGTTGACTGGCGCCAGTAAGTCGGTGTTCTACAATGGCGATAGCTCGCAGTGCGTAAAACAAGGAGATCATGACGAACATGGCAAGGCGTTTTGACATTACCCACGATCTGGCTGCCCATCAGTTTGAAACGCAGCTCGATGGTCATCGCGCTTACCTGGCCTACATGGATCTGGGTAAGGCAACACTGGATATCTACCGGACTTTTGTGCCGGATGCCTTGCGTGGTCAGGGGGTCGCCGCTGCATTGGCTGAAGCGGCGTTGAACTATGCCGAGAGCAGCGGCTATACGGTGATCCCTTCCTGTTCCTATATCGAGCGCTACCTGCAGCGGCGCCAGCGTTCGCGTCACCTCGAGTAGGGCAGGCACATCGCGCCTGCCCTGTCAGGGATCAATCACGCTGCCGCTTGGGCAGTACATCCTTCAGCTTGTGATGCATGCTGCGGATGCTCTTCTCGGTGGTGTCCCAGTCGATGCAGGCGTCGGTAATCGAAACGCCGTACTTGAGTTGACAAAGATCCTTGGGAATCGACTGGTTGCCCCAGCCCAGGTGGCTTTCCACCATCAGGCCGACAATCGACTGGTTGCCTTCGGCTATCTGGTTGGCCACGTTATCCATGACCAGCGGTTGCAGGGCTGGATCCTTGTTAGAGTTGGCGTGGCTGCAATCGACCATGATGTTCGGGCGAATGCCGGCCTTGGTCAGTTCCTGTTCGCACAGGGCAACGCTCACCGAATCATAGTTGGGCTTGCCATTGCCGCCACGCAGTACCACGTGACCATAAGCGTTGCCCTTGGTGGTGACGATGGAAACACCGCCCTGCTGGTTGATGCCCAGGAAACGATGTGGGCTGGATACCGACTGCAGGGCATTGATGGCCACGGTCAGGCCGCCGTCGGTGCCGTTCTTGAAGCCGACGGCCGAAGACAGGCCGGAGGCCATTTCACGGTGGGTTTGCGATTCGGTGGTGCGTGCACCGATGGCTGACCAGCTAATCAGGTCCTGCAGGTATTGCGGGGAAATCGGGTCGAGCGCTTCGGTGGCTGTCGGCAGGCCCATTTCGGCGAGGTCGCGCAGCAGTTGGCGGCCGATGTGCAGGCCATCCTGGATTTTGAAAGAGTCATCCAGGTAGGGGTCGTTGATCAGGCCTTTCCAGCCCACGGTAGTGCGCGGCTTTTCGAAATATACGCGCATGACCAGAAAGAGCGTGTCGGCTACTTCAGCGGCCAACGCCTTGAGGCGCTCGGCATACTCATGGGCGGCCTTGATATCGTGGATCGAGCAGGGAC
Organism: Pseudomonas fluvialis; assembly: GCF_002835605.1. NCBI lineage: Bacteria > Pseudomonadati > Pseudomonadota > Gammaproteobacteria > Pseudomonadales > Pseudomonadaceae > Pseudomonas > Pseudomonas fluvialis. Next base: position 140,416 of record NZ_PIYS01000014.1, read on the forward strand.
CAATGACCACGAACAGTCGATGGTCCTTGCCATCGAGGATGTTGCGGACGACTTCACGACCATGCGCGACAGTCTGCAGGGCCGCCGGCGTGAGGGGAATCTCGCGCTTGAGCTGCTCGGGGGTGATCAGGGTTTCATTGGAGGCGACGTTCAGGTCATCTATCGGTAAATCAGCCATCGTGCTCATCATCTGGTCAGGGTCGTCGAGGGGCTCTTGCACGCGGAGGTTGTGATTGGGCAGCACTGGTAAAGGTGTTAGGGCAGGCTGGATGTTGCAGAAAACGGCATGCGCAAAACGACGTGTGGCAGTGAGGCCGATAGGACAACCCATGATGTGCAAGTAGCTCAAGCGTTGTGCTGGCACAGCGCCAGGCTGGAAGCCAGCCAAGCCTGAACCTTAGCGCGTCGCAGGCGTGCTCGACAATGACCAAAATGTACCTGACGATGGCCTGGTAGGGCTTAGTTGAACAATGGGTCAGATAAAGCTGGCGCGGGCGAACTCAGCGGCGTGTCGAGTGATCCACTCGTGGGCCATGCTCTCGCTATCGAGTGGTTGGCCGCGTAGCTGCTCCTGCTCACGCCGATAATGTTCGATCTGGCAGATCTGCTCGACCATGCGGGCACGAAACAGGGTGTCTTCGTCGAGGAAGGCGATGCCAACCAGAAAGGCGTCAGCCTGGCGTCTGCACCAGGCTACTACGCCACGGTAGCGCGCCTGTTCGCCGAGTGCCGGAATACGTAGCTCTACGGCGCTGCCGCGTCGAAAGCGTCGCGAGCTGTTGCAGGCCAGACCGCCTAGGCTGATGTTGCAGAGTTGTTGGCGACTGATCGGTGGCAGGCGCCGCAGGCGCAGTTCTACCGGCATATCGCTGGGGTGGCGCAGGTAAGTACGCATGCTCATACCCTCCCATTTGAGCCAGTTATCGGCCTGGGATGTCTGCAGTTTAGTGGATGGATGCGCAAGCGGCTGTTGCACTTTGGTCGAGCCGCCTTGGTCTGCTGTGGCAGACTAGTTGTTGCTTGCCGGCAACGCATTGCCGAGGCATGCAACGAAATGGCGAGACTGAAGGGGACACTGATGAGTGAACAGGCAGGGCCGCGCATCGGCATTGTCGGGGCAGGGGCCATTGGCGGCTTCTACGGGCTGTTATTGGCGCGTGCCGGTTTCGATGTGCACTTTTTGTTGCGCAGTGATTACCCGGTTGTGCGCGAGCAGGGATGGCATCTGGAGAGTTGCAGCCTGGGCACGCTCTGCCAGCCGGTCAAGGTGTATGAGGATGCGGCAGCCATGCCTCGTTGTGACTGGCTGTTGCTGGCCTGCAAGACCACCAGCAATGCCGAACTGGCGCCGCTGCTGGCACAGGTTGCGGCGGACAATGCCCGGGTCGTCCTGCTGCAGAACGGTCTGGGCGTCGAAGAGGCAGTGCGTCCTCTGTTGCCTGATTCGTTGCACCTGTTGGGCGGGCTGTGTTTTATCTGCGTGCACCGCGCCGCTCCAGGCAAGCTGGTGCATCAGGCCCAGGGCAGCATAAGCCTGGGTTATCACAGCGGGCCGGGTGAGCAGGGTGCGGCGGTGCTTGCTGAAGGTGTGGCGCTGTTGCGTGCGGCTGGTATTGATGCGCGTGGCGTTGCCGATCTGCAGCAGGCGCGTTGGCAGAAGTTGGTCTGGAATGTGCCTTTCAATGGCCTGTCAGTGGTGCTCAATGCCCACACCGGAATGCTGCTGGGGAATCCGGCAACGCGAGAACTGGTGCAGACGTTGATGGAGGAGGTCATTGCGGCCGCTGTCAGCGCCGGATGCACATTGCCTGCCGGCTACGCGCAGACGCTACTCAAGGTGACGGAGAACATGCCGGACTACTGGCCGAGCATGCACCATGATTATCGTCATGCTCGCCCGCTGGAGTTGGCGGCCATCTATGCGCAACCGCTACAGCGGGCCCGCGCCATGGCAGTGGAGATGCCCGCGACGCGCATGTTGTACCAGCAGCTGGAATTTCTTCAGGAGGGCGCCGTCGATGGCCAGCCTTGATGAGCAACTGGTGTTGGCGATTTCTTCACGGGCGCTTTTTGATTTGAGTGAAAGCCATCGAATCTATGAGTCGCAGGGCGTTGAAGCCTATCGCCAGTATCAGATCGATAACGAGGAACAGGTATTGGCGCCCGGCGAGGCGTTTCCTTTGGTGCACAAGCTCCTGGCGCTCAACAAGCGTCTTGGGCGGCAGCGTGTCGAGGTCATTCTGGTGTCGCGCAACAGTGCCGATACCGGGCTGCGTATCTTCAACTCCATCGAGCACTATGGTCTAGGGATCAGTCGGGCAGCCTTTGTGGGAGGGCGTAGCCCTTATCCCTATCTGGCGGCCTTCGGCTGTCACTTGTTTTTATCCAGTCATGCAGAGGATGTTCGCAGTGCGCTGGATGCCGGTTTTGCGGCGGCGACACTGTTGCCCGGAGGCGTACGGCGAGCCGAGAGTCATGAGTTGCGTATTGCCTTCGATGGCGACGCCGTGCTGTTTACCGATGCCTCGGAGCGAGTCTTTCAGCAGGATGGCCTGGCCGCTTTCCAGGCGCATGAGCGCACTGCAGCAAGACAGCCTCTGGAAGGCGGTCCTTTCAAGGCCTTTCTGGCGGCACTGAACCAGTTGCAGCAGGAGTTTTCCGTCGAGGACTGCCCGATTCGTACGGCCTTGGTCACGGCGCGCTCCGCACCGGCCCATGAACGGGTCATTCGTACATTACGGGCCTGGGATATTCGCCTGGATGAGTCGCTGTTTCTTGGTGGCTTGGAAAAATCGGCGTTTCTCGAGGCATTTGCCGCCGATCTGTTTTTCGATGACCAGACCGGCCATTGCCTGAAGGCCAGTCAGGTGGTGGCGACGGGGCATGTACCGCATGGCGTGAGCAACCCGCCGCAACCCTGACTAAGCTGTCTGACAGGCCAGTCAGGATGTCGAGGAGGCCAGATGGTTCGCTCTATTCTCTATGCCACGGACCTAGGGCTTTACGCACCCTACGTATTGCAGCATGCGCTGAGCCTGGCGCATGCCTATCGTGCCGAATTGTACGTAGTGCATGCGGTGGAGCCGATGGGGTTGTTTGCCGAGTCGGTGCTGCAGACCTACCTTGATCAGGAGCGCCTGCAGGATCTGCGTGGTGGTGGGTTGCATACCGTGATGTGCAACATCGAGCAGCGTGTGCTGGAGGCTTTCCGCGAGGAAATGGCCGAAGCGGTACAGGACATGTCGATGATCAGTGCGGTGCATGTGCTGCAGGGGGATCCACCGCAGGTGATTCTTGATGAAGCGCATAAGCTGGGCGCTGACTTGCTGGTGCTGGGCAGCCACAGCCATGGAGCGCGCTTGGATATACCGCTGGGACGTACCGCAGCGCGTGTTCTGCAGTTGTCCGAGGTGCCGGTGTACCTGGTGCCGATGTTGCAGCATCGCGGGCGCGGTGAGCTGTAAGCGCTTTGCTCAGGAACTTTGTCGCTATGTGGCTCTCCATGCAGGCATGGTTGTACGGAATCATCGCGACGATAAGGATTAAATCGTCTAAATTGTCTTTTTAAACCAATTCAAAGGTTATAAAAGAGCGGCGCCGCCAGCAGGCGGCCGCGTCCGTTCTGTTGCCGAGGGATGCACATGAAACTGCAGCAATTGCGCTATATCTGGGAAGTGGCCCATCACGACCTCAACGTGTCGGCTACAGCGCAGAGCCTGTTCACATCGCAACCGGGAATCAGCAAGCAGATTCGCCTGCTGGAAGATGAGCTGGGCGTGGAGGTTTTTGCGCGCAGTGGCAAACACTTGACCCGGGTGACCCCGGCGGGCGAGCGGATCATCACTACCGCCGGAGAAATCCTGCGCAAGGTGGAAAGTATCAAGCAGATTGCCCAGGAGTTTTCCAACGAGAAGCGCGGCACACTGTCGATCGCCACCACGCATACCCAGGCGCGTTATGCATTGCCTCCGGTGATCAGCAGTTTCATTCGGCAGTACCCTGAGGTGACCTTGCACATGAACCAGGGGACGCCCATGCAGATTGCCGAGATGGCTGCCGATGGCACTGTCGATTTCGCCATTGCCACCGAAGCGCTGGAGCTATTTGGCGATCTGGTAATGATGCCTTGCTATCGCTGGAATCGCTGCGTGATCGTCCCGCAGGGACATCCACTGGCCAGTTTGCCCAAGCTGACCCTGGCTGACCTGGCTGAGCATCCTCTGGTGACGTATGTGTTTGGCTTTACCGGGCGTTCCAAGCTGGATGACGCCTTCGCCCGTGAGGGGCTTACGCCAAAGGTAGTGTTTACCGCAGCGGACGCCGACGTGATCAAGACCTACGTACGTCTGGGGCTGGGCGTGGGCATCGTGGCGGGTATGTCTGTGGATGCCAAGCTCGACAGTGACCTGGTGGTGTTGGATGCCAGTGAGTTGTTCGAGGCCAGTGTCACCAAGATTGGCTTTCGCCGTGGGACTTTCCTGCGCGGTTTCATGTATGACTTCATCGAGGCTTTTGCACCGCACCTGACGCGCGAGCGGGTGAATCAGGCGGTGCAGTGCCATAGCAAGGCGGAAGTCGACGAGTTGTTCGCGACCGTCAAGCTACCGGTGCACTGAGTGCTACAGGCACAAAAAAACCCGGCGAGCCGGGTTTTTTTGTGTTGCTGACGTCTCCCGAAGGAGACGTCGAACCTGTTCTTAGTGGAACTGGTTCATGGTGTTGTCTTTACCGCTTGCCTTCAGAGCCGCTTCGCCAGCGAAGTACTCTTTGTGGTTGTCGCCGATGTCGGAGCCAGCCATGTTCTGGTGCTTGACGCAGGCGATACCCTGACGCAGTTCCTGACGCTGAACGCCTTTCACGTAGGCCAGCATGCCCTGGTCGGCGAAGTAGCCTTTGGCCAGGTTGTCGGTCGACAGAGCGGCAGTGTGGTAGGTCGGCAGGGTGATCAGGTGGTGGAAGATGCCGGCGTGAGCAGAACCGTCGCGCTGGAAGGTACGGATCTTCTCGTCAGCGATCTGAGCCAGTTCAGTCTCGTCGTACTCGACGCTCATCAGCTTGGCGCGGTCGTAGGCGGAAACGTCCTTGCCTTCGGCGACCATGGCATCGAATACCTGCTGGCGGAAGTTCAGGGTCCAGTTGAAGGACGGGCTGTTGTTGTAAACCAGCTTGGCGTTCGGGATGACTTCGCGGATGCGGTCAACCATGCCCTTGATCTGGCCAACGTGCGGCTTCTCGGTTTCGATCCACAGCAGGTCGGCACCGTTCTGCAGCGAGGTGATGCAGTCCAGTACGCAGCGGTCTTCGCCAGTACCAGCGCGGAACTGGAACAGGTTGGACGGCAGACGCTTCGGACGCAGCAGCTTGCCACCGCGGTTGATCACGACGTCACCGTTGCCTAGGTCGGAGGCGGCAACTTCTTCGCAATCCAGGAAGGAGTTGTACAGGTCGCCCAGGTCGCCCGGCTCTTTGGTCACGGCGATCTGCTTGGTCAGGCCAGCACCCAGGGAGTCGGTGCGCGCAACGATTACACCGTTGTCGATGCCCAGCTCGAGGAAGGCGTAGCGAACGGCAGCGATCTTGGCCAGGAAGTCAGCGTGCGGAACGGTGACTTTACCGTCTTGGTGACCGCACTGCTTCTCGTCGGAAACCTGGTTTTCGATCTGGATGCAGCAAGCGCCTGCTTCGATCATGCGCTTGGCCAGCAGGTAGGTGGCTTCCGGGTTACCGAAACCAGCGTCGATGTCGGCGATGATCGGGACGATGTGGGTTTCGTAGTTGTCGATCTGGTTCTGGATCTCGGCAGCCTTGGCGTTGTCGCCGGCAGCGCGGGCAGCGTCCAGAGCGGTGAACAGCAGGTCCAGTTCGCGGCTGTCAGCCTGACGCAGGAAGGTGTACAGCTCTTCGATCAGGTCGGAGACGGCAGTCTTCTCGTGCATCGACTGGTCCGGCAGCGGGCCGAAGTCGGAACGCAGCGCAGCAACCATCCAGCCGGACAGGTACAGGTAGCGCTTGTTGGTGGTGCCCAGGTGCTTCTTGATGGCGATCAGCTTCTGCTGGCCAATGAAGCCGTGCCAGCAACCCAGCGACTGGGTGTACTTGGACGAGTCGGCGTCGTACTCGGCCATGTCCTTGCGCATGATGTCGGCGGTGTACTGAGCGATTTCCAGACCGGTCTTGAAGCGGTTCTGAGCGCGCATGCGGGCGACAGATTCCGGGTTGATAGCGCTCCAGCTGCTGCCAGCGGCTTCTTTCAGCGCGGCAACGGCCTTGATGTCGTTTTGATATGCGGACATGGTCAATCCTTCAGAAAATATGTTTGGTTGAGCACCGACTACCCAGGCACGCGGCAACAGGGCTGCTGTGTAGGGCGGCTTCCGCGGATCGAAGAGGGGACAACCTGAACCTGGCTGGCGCTGACAAGGAGGGGGACGAACAGTATCGAGCGCGGATTTTGATTGTTCAGAAAAACTTGCCGGCTCGTGGGTGCCGTTGGGTGTAGCTGAACTTTACCGTGCATCGGGCTGATACGTGATGACGCTTCCCCGTCCCTCAGGACAACTTGGTTCCAGTCGCAACCTCGTCGAACGGCCTTGTGGGCTGTGTCAGACACGAATCGGCAAGCCAGTACGGCAGGCCGATCTGGAGGTTCCTGACGGAAACCCCAGGCTAGCGGGAGCGGCGCAATGATGCGCCTCTGTGCGCGCTCAGTCAAACCTTTTGTAGTGCCTTTGGTCGCTGCACTACAAGTGCGCAGTGGCCGTGCCAGGGCCCTGCAGGTCAGTCGAGTGCTTCGACCTTGATGCGCAGCCCCATGTCCTGGCTGCCCTGGGTGCTGTGCTGGCGCAGGAAGGCCGAGTCATTGCCGCTGCGCTGCTCACTGATACCGCCCAGGGTGATCCACTCGCCGAGACGACCGCTGATGCGTGTGTCAGTCAGCTGCGTGTCGATGCTCCCGGGGTGTTGCTGGCTGAGTCGATCGTTGTGACTGCTCAGAGTAATGTGCACCAGCTCGCCGCTCAGCGTTGCGGTCACGTAGATGCCGCGGGTGACATTGCGGTATTCGGTGCTTTGGTAAACCTGTCCGTAGGGGCCTGTGCCGCGTTGTTGCAGGGGCACGCTCTGGCCAGTCTGGATCAGTGCCGGATACCCCTCGCTGGCCTGGATCTGCTGCAGGCCGCCACTGCGGCTTTGCGTGCTGCGGTTGATGATACGCACCTGATCATTGCCGTGACGTTCGCCGCGCCCGCTGATGACCTCGACATCGCCGATGCGCGCGCTGCCATCGACCCGATAGCCCTGGTCGTGCTGCTGCAGGCTGTCCTGCGTATCGACACTGATCAGCAGGCGGCGAGCCGGGCGGTCCAGTTGTTGCAGCAGACTTTTCAGCTCTTCGATGCGTTCACTGGGCGCATTGACGATCAGCTGGTTGCCGTAGGCGGTGACGCGCCCCTCATGGCCGAGTACCGAACGGGCAACTTCAATGACATCCTCGGCCATGCGGTTGTTAAGGCTGATGGCTTCGGTGGCCGCCAGGCTCAGGCTGCTGGCAAAGGTCAGGAACAGGGCGAGCAGGCCAGCTTTCACAGTAGAAAACTCCGCAGTTCAGGATCGCTTTGGCTGGTGTTCCAGGCCTGCTCGAATTGCAACAGGCGCTGGCGAACACGTGCCGGTTCGTTGTATTGCACATAGCCGGTCGGCAGGTTGGGCTGAGGGCGGGTCAGCAGGGCGCAATCATCGACCAGTAGGAAGCAGATGTCTTCGGCAGGATAGTCCGGGTGCACGCGGCGAATCTGCAGGTTACTCGACAGGCGGCGTGCAAGGTTGAGCAAGCGGTGGCCTTGTTTGACGATCAGGCTGCTGTCGCGCAGCAGGATGCGCAGGCTGTTCTTCGGGCTGGCCAGCAGGAAATTCTTGCAGGCTTCCTGCACGCTGCGGTGATCGTACAGCCAGGGCTCCAGATTGTGGCTGTACAGGCACAGGCGAAAACGTGCCTGCTGAAGCAGAGTCAGCGCATGCTGGCAGGCCTGCTCGGGACTGCTGAAACGTTTCAGCCCCGCTGGCAGAGCTGGCTGTGCACTACTGCCGCTGGCGGGCAGACCAGGGGTTGCCGGACTTGCAGGGTTGTGGATGCTGAAGCGTCCGGGTGATTGGAAGTCGATAGCCGGCAGTTCCGGGCTTTCGGCGTCCTGCGGGCTAGCGTCTTCTTCGTGCATGGCGGGGCCTCAGTGGCTTTCGCGCAGCATATCCACATGGGGGATGCCGGCTTCCAGGTATTCATCGCTGACTATCCGAAAGCCTAGTCGTTCGTAGAACGCTGTGGCGTGAACCTGAGCGCTGAGGCGTTGCTGGCGCAGACCGCGTTGTTCGGCCTCGGCAATGGCCGCCTGCATGAGTCGTTCGCCGACCTTGAGACCGCGCCAGTCGCGAAGTACCGAAACCCGACCGATATGCCCATCGCTGAGCAGGCGTGCGGTGCCTATCGGGTAGTCATCCTCAAGCGCCAGGAAATGGATGGCCTGGCTGTCCTCGCTGTCCCATTCCAGTTCGGGGGCCACACTCTGTTCGTTGATGAAGACCGCCTCGCGGATGCGTCGCAGTGCGGCATTATCCTTGTGCCAGTCGGCCAGGCGTACGTGAACTTTACTCATCGGCAAACTCCAGGCTGCCTTGCTTGATCAGTTCCAGAAGCAGGGTATGGGCTTCTTCCTGCTGCAACCATGGCGCCAGGTTGTCGGCGTGCAGCGCCGGAGCCTGACAGAGTAGCTGGAGCAGTTCGCGCAGCTCACCACCCAGCAGGCGGCCCTGGCCGCTGGCGAACAGCATCAGCTCGTCACCCAGTTCCGCCCAGGCCAGGCGCGCGCTGGGATTGCGCACCAGCATGGCGCCTTCATCCAGTGCCTGCTGCAGTTGCGAGGCTTGCAGGTCCTCGCCCTGCAGCAGTTCCGGGTAGCGCGGTTCGGTCATGAACTGGCCGAACCAGGCCATCAGCAGGCGGTCATCCTGCAAGTGCTGATTGAGCAGGCCACGCAGGCGCTGCAGTGCGTCAGCCTGGATTTGCTGGGGCTCGCCGCCAGGTTGCAGGTCGGCGTCGGCATAGCGCTCTTCGTCGGGGAGGAACTGCGCGACGAAATCTGTGAAGTGCACCAGCACTTCGCTGGCACTGGGGGCGCGGAAGCCTACCGAATAGGTCATGCAGTCATCTTCGGCGATACCGTAATGCGCCAGTCGCGGGGGTAGGTAGAGCATGTCGCCGGGCGCCAGCAGCCATTCGTCGGTTTGCTGGAAGTCGGCCAGGATGCGCAGGTCCGGATGATCGAGCAGCGCGCTGTCGCTGTCGCACATCTGGCCAATCCGCCAGCGGCGATGGCCGTGACCCTGGAGGAGGAATACGTCGTAGTTATCGAAGTGTGGTCCGACTCCGCCACCCGGTGCGGCGTAGCTGATCATCACGTCGTCGATACGCCAGCTGGGCAGGAAGCGGAAGTGCTCAAGCAGTTCGGCCACTTCCGGCACGAATTGGTCGACGGCCTGTACCAGCAGGGTCCAGTCGCGTTCGGGGAGCTGGCTGAAACTGTCTTCGGCAAACGGTCCGCGGCGCAGCTCCCAGGGCTGCGCGCCATGCTCGATGATCAGGCGTGATTCGACGCAGTCTTCCAGGGACAGTCCGGCCAATTCATCGGGGCTTAACGGGCTTTCGAAGTCCGGGAACGCCTGGCGCACCAGCAGCGGCTTTTTCTGCCAGTAGTCGCGCAGGAACTGGCGAGGCGTCAGGCCGCCGAGAAGTTGCAGGGGGGTGTCGGCATTCATGTCGGTGTCCTTGAAGAAAGACGCCCGGTATTGCCGGGCGTAGCGCGTGACGACAGGCTGAGCACCTGACCTTGTTGGGCAAGGTCAGGTGTTGTCAGGGGCACGGCAGGCTCAGATGCGCTTGGCCTGGGCGATAGCGTTGCCGATATAGCGCGCCGGCGTGAGCTCCTTGAGCTCCTCCTTGGCAGCGGTCGGCATGTCCAGGTCGTCGATGAAGGTCAGCAGCGCGTCGGGGCTGATGCCCTTGCCGCGGGTCAGCTCCTTGAGCTTCTCGTAGGGGTTCTCGATGGCGTAGCGGCGCATCACGGTCTGGATCGGCTCGGCCAGGACTTCCCAGCAGGCGTCCAGGTCTTCGGCGATGCGCGCTTCGTTCAGCTCCAGCTTGCCGATACCCTTGAGGCTGGCCTCGTAGGCAATGACGCTGTGGGCGAAGCCGACACCCAGGTTGCGCAGCACGGTGGAGTCGGTCAGGTCGCGCTGCCAGCGGGAGATCGGCAGCTTGCTGGCTAGGTGCTGGAAGATCGCGTTGGCGATGCCCAGGTTGCCTTCGGAGTTCTCGAAGTCGATCGGGTTGACCTTGTGCGGCATGGTCGAGGAGCCGATTTCACCCGCCACGGTCTTCTGCTTGAAGTAGCCGAGGGAGATGTAGCCCCACACATCACGGTCAAAGTCGATGAGGATGGTATTGAAGCGGGCAATGGCGTCGAACAGTTCGGCGATGTAGTCGTGCGGCTCGATCTGCGTGGTGTAGGGGTTCCACTGCAGACCCAGGTCGTCCTCGATGAACTGCTTGGCGTTGGCTTCCCAGTCGATCTGCGGGTAGGCGGACAGGTGGGCGTTGTAGTTGCCTACGGCGCCGTTGATCTTGCCCAGCAGCGGTACGGCGGCTACCTGTGCGACCTGCCGCTCCAGGCGGTAGACCACGTTGGCCAGTTCCTTGCCCAGAGTGGTCGGCGAGGCCGGCTGGCCATGGGTGCGCGAGAGCATGGGGACGCTGGCGAACTTGACGGCCAATGCGCGGATGGCGTCGGCGATCTGCTTCATCAGCGGCAGCAGAACGGTGTCGCGGCCTTCGCGCAGCATCAGGGCGTGGGACAGGTTGTTGATGTCCTCGCTGGTGCAGGCGAAGTGGATGAATTCGCTGACCGCGGCCAGTTCCGGCAGCTTGGCGGCCTGCTCCTTGAGCAGGTATTCCACGGCCTTGACGTCGTGGTTGGTGGTGCGTTCGATCTCTTTCACACGCTCGGCGTGTTCGATGGCGAAGTTCTCCGCCAGCTCGTTGAGCAGGGCGTTGGCTGCGGCGGAGAAGGGCGCCACTTCGGTGATGCCTTCATGGGCGGCCAGGCGTTGCAGCCAGCGGACTTCGACCAGAACGCGATTACGGATCAGGCCGTACTCACTGAAGATCGGGCGCAACGCTGCAGTTTTGCCGGCATAGCGGCCATCGACGGGGGAAACGGCGGTGAGCGAGGAAAGCTGCATGGGGCGTTCTCGGCAGTGGGTCGGCGAAAAGGGCGCGCATTATACCTGAAACTCGAGGTGGCGAGCTTAGCGGGTGGTGCGGCTCCGCCAGAGGCTTAGCAGGCTGGCAGTGAAAATCAGTGCGGCACCGAGCAGCGAACTGCTGTCCGGCGTTTCGCCCCAGCGCCACCAGGCGATCAGCCCGGCGAAAACAATCGCCAGATAGGCAAAGGGGCCGATGCGTCCGGGAGGGGCCAGCGAATAGGCCTTGGACATGATGATCTGGCTGACCGTCGCCAACAGGCCAACGCCTAGCAGCAGCCATAGTTGCTGGGCCTGCAGGGGCTGCCAGGCCCAGGTCATGGGAATCGCGGAGAGCAGGGTGCTGAACAGAGCGAAGTAAAACACCATGCGAAAAGCCGGTTCGGTGTCGCTCATTTCACGGATCGAGACGAAGGCAAAGGCGGCCAGAATGCTGGCTGCCAGGCCGACCAGTGCCTGGCCTTGCAGTAGGGCGCCGGATGGCTTGGCGACCAGTAGCACGCCGGCCAGGCCGATCAGGCTGGCCAGCAGCATGCGCGCATTGAGGGGTTCCTTCAGCCACCACCAGGCAATCAGTGGGGTAAACAGGGGGGCTGAGTAGGTGAACAGCATGGCGTCAGCCAGGGGGAGGTGGGCGATTGCATAGAAGAAGCAGTACATCGCCGCCAGGCCGTAGGTGGTGCGCCACAGATGCGACTTCAGGCGTGTGGTGCGCAGAGGGGCAAGCCCCTTGAAAAGCAGCAGGGGCAGAAAGAACAGGACGCCAATCAGATTGCGGAAGAACACCACCGACTCGTTGTTCACGCTGCTGGAGGCTTCGCGGATCAATACGCCCATCAGAGCAAACAGCAGTGCCGACAGGGTCAGCAGCGCCGCGCCATGCAAGGGGCGGACGCTGCGTGTGGTGGTTTCCTTCATGCCTGGTCGCGCAGCCGTGGGTAGATTGCCTGCAGCAGTTTCTGGCGACTGAACACCAGTTGCCAGCGATGGCCGCCGAGCTGTCGCCACAGTCGGGCGCAGCGAATGCCGGCCAGTAACAAAGCGCGAATGCGTGCGGCATTGTCCGGTTGCTGCAGGAAGCGCATATCACCGTGTACCTGGATCCGCTGGCGGAAGGTGCTGATGGTGTCCTGATATAGACCGCCGCATGCGGCGATCACATTGGCATGGGTCAGCCCGAAGTGTCCCACCTGTTGTTCGATCTGTTGCAGGCGCTGGCCAATGATCTGCAGCAGGTCGTCACGCTTGGCCAGTTGGCGCTCCAGCATCAGCAGGGCCAGGGCGTAGCGCAGCGGTTCACGTTGCAGGCTGCTGCTGTTGCGCTCCAAAGCGCCAGCCAGGGCTTTGTAGCCTTCGCGCAGGTTGAGGTCGTCACCGCCAAAGACTTCCAGGGTGTTTTGCGGGTCGCGTACCAGTAGGCTGCCTAGCAGGCAGCTGAGTTGTGCTTCCGGTGCCTGGCCGGTGCGCGCAATGCGATCGGCCAGTGCGGCGGCAGTAAACACCCCGCCCAGCGCGAGCAGTTGTTCGTCAAGACGATTCATGCCGGGCGCCCCGAGCCAGGCAAAGGTTCGGCCTGTTCGATGACGCCGCCGCCCAGGCACAGCTCGCCGTCGTAGAACACCACCGACTGGCCGGGTGTTACGGCACGCTGTGGCTGATCAAAGACTACCCGGTAACCCTCTGCGCTCTGCTGCAGTGTGCAGGCCTGGTCGGCCTGGCGGTAGCGCACCTTGGCAGTCAGGCGGCGTGGCTCGTTCAGGTGCAGCGGGTTGATCCAATAGATCTGCGAGGCAGTCAGCGCCGGCGAATACAGCCAGGGATGCTCGTTACCCTGGCCGACGACCAGCACATTGCGCGTCAGGTCCTTGTGCAGCACGTACCAGGGCTCATCGCTGGCGTTCTTCATGCCGCCGATGCCCAGCCCCTGGCGCTGGCCGATGGTGTGGTACATCAAACCGTGGTGGCGGCCGATGACCTGGCCGTCGGTGGTTTCGATGTCGCCCGGCTGGGCGGGCAGGTATTGCTTGAGGAAGTCGCTGAAGCGTCGCTCGCCGATGAAGCAGATGCCGGTGGAGTCCTTCTTCTTGGCGGTGGCCAGTTGGTACTTCTCGGCGATGGCGCGTACCTGGGGCTTTTCCAGTTCGCCTACCGGGAATAGCGTGCGGCCGATCTGTTCGCCGCCCACTGCGTGCAGGAAGTAACTCTGGTCCTTGTTCGGGTCGAGGCCTTTGAGTAGTTCACTGCGCCCGTCGACGTCGCGGCGCCGCACGTAGTGGCCGGTGGCGATCAAGTCAGCGCCGAGGCTCAGGGCATAGTCGAGGAAGGCTTTGAACTTGATCTCGCGGTTGCACAGGATGTCCGGGTTTGGTGTCCGCCCGGCCCTGTATTCGGCGAGAAAATGCTCGAACACGTTGTCCCAGTATTCGGCGGCAAAGTTGGCGGTATGCAGTTTGATACCGATCCGCTCGCATACGGCCTGGGCGTCGGCCAGGTCATCCATGGCGGTGCAGTATTCGGTGCCGTCGTCTTCCTCCCAGTTCTTCATGAACAGGCCTTCGACCTGATAGCCCTGTTCCAGCAGGAGCAGGGCCGAGACGGAGGAGTCGACGCCGCCGGACATGCCGACGATGACTCGGGTATTGGCTGGTACGGACATGGCAAGAGCACGCTTGGATCAAAGGCGCCGATTCTAACAGAAGGGGGGCGCCGGGTTGCCAGCCGCGTGCGCTCAGCGGATCAGACTGAGCGGATGACGATGCCCGCTGAGGTAGTCATCGATGCAGCGCAGTACCAGTTCGCTACGCCAACGCTCCGCTTCGCCAAGTAGTTGTTCGCGGGTCATCCAGCACGGCCCGACAATGCCGTCGTCCAGTTGGCGTTCCGGATGGTGTCTGCGGGGTTTGGCGGCAAAACAGACGCGTTGATAGGTCACGCCATTGCTGGGTGCGGTGTACAGATAAATGCCCACTACGGCAAAGGGTTCGACTTCCCAGCCGGTTTCCTCCAGGGTTTCGCGGATGGCTGCCTGGATCAGACCTTCGTCGGCTTCCAAATGCCCGGCAGGTTGGTTTAGAACGATACGCTGGTTGGCCTGCTCTTCGACCATAAGGAACAGGCCGTCGTTTTCAACGATGGTGGCAACGGTGACGTGAGGGGTAAAGCGCATGGATATCTCCCGAACTGGGCGCCCAGTGTGATGTATCGGGCGAGGGACGTGCGGCGATGAATTTTGCAACTATTCTGGAGGAGGCGTGGTCATCGTCAGCAGGATTTTGCTTTTCATTATCTTCAGGCTGTTGCCGGGCGACGATGACCAAAAGCAAAAAAGTCGGCGTGTATTGATAGGTTTTTGTAGGTTCTCTGTAGTTTGACTACAAAACCTTGCAAGGCCCGTTTTTCACGCAGGCGAGCAGTAGGGAGGTGGGCGTTGGCGCGTAAAAGTGCGTGACTTTCTGTAGAAAAACTACAAGAATGCAGTGCCTTTCCGAGACCCATAAATTCAGCCTTCATGCCATCCGCATGAAGGTATGTCAGACCAGAAAACAACGGAGTCCAGCATGGGATACCAAAAGATCCAGGTGCCTGCAGTCGGTGACAAAATCACCGTCAATGCCGACATGTCCTTGAACGTACCGAACAATCCGATCATTCCCTACATCGAGGGTGACGGTATCGGTGTCGACATCAGTCCGGTGATGATCAAGGTGGTCGATGCCGCCGTTGAGAAGGCCTACGCGGGCCAGCGCAAGATCGCCTGGATGGAAGTCTATGCTGGCGAGAAAGCCACCCAGGTCTATGATCAGGACACCTGGCTGCCCAAGGAAACCCTCGAAGCCGTGCGCGACTACGTGGTGTCGATCAAGGGCCCGCTGACCACGCCGGTAGGGGGTGGTATCCGTTCGCTGAACGTCGCGCTGCGTCAGGAGCTTGACCTGTATGTCTGCCAGCGTCCGGTGCGCTGGTTCACTGGCGTGCCCAGCCCGGTCAAGAAGCCGGGCGATGTCGACATGGTGATCTTCCGCGAGAACTCCGAAGATATCTACGCGGGTGTCGAGTGGAAGGCTGGCAGCCCTGAGGCCGAGAAGGTCATCAAGTTCCTCACCGAGGAAATGGGCGTCAAGAAAATTCGCTTCACCGAGAATTGCGGTATCGGCATCAAGCCGGTTTCCCTCGAGGGCACCAAGCGCCTGATGCGCAAGGCACTGCAGTATGCGGTAGATAACAACCGCAGCTCGGTGACTATCGTGCACAAGGGCAACATCATGAAGTTCACCGAAGGTGCCTTCAAAGAGTGGGGCTACGAGGTGGCGCGCGACGAGTTTGGTGCCGAGCTGCTGGATGGCGGCCCGTGGATGCAGTTCAAGAACCCCAATACCGGCAAGAATATTGTGGTTAAAGACGCGATTGCTGACGCCATGCTGCAGCAGATCCTGCTGCGTCCGGCCGAGTACGACGTGATCGCCACCCTGAACCTCAATGGTGACTACCTGTCCGACGCCCTGGCGGCTGAAGTCGGTGGTATCGGTATTGCTCCGGGTGCCAACCTCTCGGATACCGTAGCCATGTTCGAGGCTACTCATGGTACTGCGCCGAAGTATGCCGGTCTCGACAAGGTCAACCCGGGTTCGCTGATTCTTTCTGCCGAGATGATGCTGCGTCACATGGGCTGGACCGAAGCGGCTGATCTGATCATCAAGGGCACCGAAGGCGCCATCGCGGCCAAGACCGTGACCTACGACTTCGAGCGTCTGATGGAAGATGCCAAGCTGCTGTCCTGCTCCGAATTCGGTGATGCGACCATCGCGCACATGTAATTCGCTTGCTGGTAAACAACAAGGCCGCTGATTTCAGCGGCCTTGTTGTTTATGCGTTATTTCAGGCTTCGGCGGTATGGCGCAAAGGTGCTGTGGTCTGTGCTTCGCCGCTGCTGGTAACGGCGCGGATATTGACCGCATGCAGGCCCTTGGGGCCCTGAATGATTTCGAACTGAACCGGCTGTCCGGCCTTGAGGGTCTTGTATCCGTCCATCTCGATGGCGGAATAGTGTGCGAACAGGTCCTCATCGCGACCTTCGGCGAGGACGAAGCCATAGCCTTTGGCGTTGTTGAACCACTTGACCTTACCACTGAGCATGCTGTCATCCCTCTGCAAAGGACCCCATGGCTGGGGTATCATCCACCCTGAATCCGATCTGGCGTGGTCACGCTGTGCCTGGATCGAACCCTGCACTACCCGGTCACGGGTATGCACTGTTTTTATCATTCTTTTGACGTTAGTCAAGGCGCTATGCTGTGCCTGTGCGCAGGCGCGCAAACCTGACGGCCATTCGCAGGTGGTTTTCTCGAAATGAGTACAACCTTTCAATTTCGCCCATTGCGCGCGCAGGGGCCGCAACAGCCGGCTGAGCATGACGCCGACGACCTGTTGCTGGAGGAGGCTCGGCCGAGCCTGCAAGCGCCCCCCATGTACAAGGTGGTCATGCTCAACGATGACTACACGCCAATGGATTTTGTCGTGGAAGTTCTCGAAACATTTTTTGGCCTGCAGCGTGAGGCGGCAACGCGCATCATGCTGGCAGTGCATACCGAAGGGCGGGCGGTATGCGGACTGTTTACCCGCGATGTGGCAGAAACCAAGGCCATGCTAGTGAATCAGTACGCGCGCGAATGCCAGCATCCGCTACTCTGTGAAATAGAGAAAGACGGCTAGCAGCGGCCTGTGGTCAGGCTGAGCTGATGGTCGAGCAGGCTTGGGTCGGGACGATGAGGTGAAGTTATGTTGAATCGTGAGCTGGAAGTCACCCTCAATCTCGCTTTCAAGGCGGCGCGTGCCAAGCGCCATGAATTCATGACGGTCGAGCATTTGCTCCTGGCGTTGCTCGACAATGATGCCGCGATGCACGTACTGCGTGCCTGTGGGGTCAATCTGGAGCGCCTGCGTCGTGAGTTGCAGGAGTTCATCGACTCCACGACGCCGTTGATTCCCACGCAGGATGAAGAGCGCGAAACGCAGCCCACCTTGGGTTTCCAGCGCGTGCTGCAGCGCGCGGTGTTTCATGTACAGAGTTCGGGCAAGCGGGAGGTGACCGGCGCCAATGTGCTGGTGGCCATCTTCAGCGAGCAGGAGAGCCAGGCGGTATTTCTGCTCAAGCAGCAGAACGTGGCGCGTATCGATGTGGTCAATTTCATTGCTCATGGCATTTCCAAGGTGCAGGGGCCTCATGAGCAGCCGGATGCCGAACAGGAAAGCCAGGATGAAGAGGGCGGTGAGGTGGTCAGCGCCAGTAATCCGCTGGAAGCCTATGCGTCCAACCTCAATGAGCAAGCGCGTCAGGGGCGGATTGATCCGTTGGTTGGCCGTGAGCCTGAAGTGGAGCGCGTAGCGCAGATCCTGGCGCGTCGGCGTAAGAACAACCCATTGCTGGTGGGAGAGGCCGGTGTGGGTAAGACGGCCATCGCCGAAGGCCTGGCCAAGCGCATTGTCGATGGTCAGGTGCCGGACTTGCTGACTGACAGCGTGGTCTATTCCCTTGATCTCGGCGCTTTGTTGGCGGGCACCAAGTACCGTGGTGACTTCGAGAAGCGCTTCAAGGCCTTGCTCAACGAGTTGCGCAAGCGCCCACAGGCCATCCTGTTCATCGACGAGATCCACACCATCATTGGTGCTGGTGCCGCGTCCGGGGGCGTCATGGATGCCTCCAATCTGCTCAAGCCGCTGCTCTCCTCGGGGGAGATTCGCTGCATTGGTTCGACGACCTTTCAGGAGTTTCGTGGGATTTTCGAGAAGGATCGTGCCTTGGCGCGGCGCTTCCAGAAGGTCGATGTGGTTGAGCCGTCGGTCGAGGATACGGTCGGCATCCTGCGTGGCCTGAAGGCGCGTTTCGAGGAGCATCACCATATCCAGTACAGCGACGAAGCCCTGCGTGCGGCGGCTGAGCTGGCGGCGCGCTATATCAATGACCGGCATATGCCGGACAAGGCGATCGACGTGATTGACGAGGCGGGCGCCTATCAGCGCCTGCAGCCGGAAGACAAGCGAGCCAAGTGCATCGATGTCGCTCAGGTCGAGGATATCGTGGCGAAGATCGCGCGAATTCCGCCGAAGCATGTCAGCAGCTCGGACAAGGAGTTGCTGCGCAATCTGGAGCGTGACTTGCGCCTGACGGTGTTTGGTCAGGACGAGGCGATCGACTCGCTGGCTACCGCCATCAAGTTGTCGCGGGCTGGGCTCAAGTCGCCTGACAAGCCGGTGGGTTCTTTCCTGTTCGCCGGCCCCACCGGGGTGGGCAAGACCGAGGTGGCGCGGCAGCTAGCCAAGTCACTGGGTGTGGAGTTGCTGCGCTTCGACATGTCTGAATACATGGAGCGGCATACGGTGTCGCGGTTGATTGGTGCGCCGCCTGGCTACGTTGGCTTCGATCAGGGGGGCTTGCTTACCGAGGCAATCAGCAAACAGCCGCATTGTGTATTGCTGCTCGATGAGATCGAGAAGGCGCATCCCGAGGTCTTCAACCTGTTGCTGCAGGTAATGGATCACGGCACCTTGACCGATAACAACGGGCGTAAGGCCGACTTCCGCAACGTGATTCTGGTGATGACCACCAATGCCGGGGCAGAAACCGCTGCACGTGCTTCCATGGGCTTTACCCAACAGGATCACTCCTCGGATGCCATGGAGGTGATCAAGAAGGGGTTCACTCCAGAGTTTCGCAACCGCTTGGATGCAATCATCCAGTTTGGTCGCCTGAGCCACCAGGTCATCAAGAACATCGTCGACAAGTTCCTGGTGGAGCTGCAGGCGCAGCTTGAGGATAAGCATGTGCAGCTGGATGTCAGCGAAGCGGCGCGTGACTGGCTGGCCGAACACGGTTATGACCCGCAGATGGGGGCACGGCCGATGGCACGACTGATCCAGGACAAGATCAAGCGGCCCTTGGCCGAGGAGATCCTGTTTGGTGAGTTGGCAGAAGGCGGCGGGTTGGTGAGGGTCGAGCTGGAGGGCGAGAGCCTGGCCTTTCATATCGAAAGCACGCTGCCACAGCCAGCCTGAGGTTGTTGTACGCAACGCAAAACGCCCGGCTTGACCGGGCGTTTTGTTGACTGCCTGAGATCAGCGGGCGCGGTAGGTAATGCGGCCCTTGCTCAGGTCATAGGGCGTCAGCTCCACGCGGACCTTGTCGCCAGTCAGAATGCGGATGTAGTTCTTGCGCATCTTTCCGGAGATATGCGCGGTAACGACGTGCCCGTTTTCCAACTCCACGCGGAACATGGTGTTGGGCAGGGTGTCGACGACAGTGCCTTCCATTTCGAAGCTGTCTTCTTTCGACATGCAGTAAAGCCCTCGGTAACCAATGAGTGGCCTGGCGCATGGCGCGACAGGCAAAAACGGCGTGCATTGTGCACGAAATAAGGGTAGGACGCCAAGGGGCATCAGTTGGCTTGCAGCCATTGCTGGCGAATCAGCAATTGCAGCGGGCGGTATTCGCTCTTGTAATTCATCTTGCGGCAGTTCTTGATCCAGTAGCCTAGGTACAGGGCTTCCAGGCCCAGGCGGCGGCACTCTTCGATCTGCCAGAGAATGGCAAAGCGTCCCAGGCTGCGTGCTGCCTGGTCGGGGTCGAAAAAGGTATAGACCGCTGAGAGGCCGTTGGGCAGGACGTCGGTCACGGCTAGGGCCAGTAACTCGCCTTGCAGGCGAAACTCATAAAAACGCAGGAAATCCAGGTTGCGAACCAGGAAACTATGGAACTGCTCGGGGCTTGGGGGGTACATGTCACCGTCGGCGTGTCGGCTGTCGATGTAGCGCGCATACAGGCGGTAATACTCCTCGCTGAAGATGGGGAGTGCTGCTTGTACCTGCAGGTCGCGATTGCGTTGCAGGATTCTCCGCTGGCTGCGGTTGGCGCGAAACTGGGCGGCCGGGATACGTGCCGCCACGCAAGCCTGGCAGTGTTGGCAGTGAGGGCGATACAGGTGATCGCCGCTGCGCCGGAAACCTCGCTCGGAGAGCGCCGCATAGAGTTCGGCAGACATTGGCAGGCTGGGGTCAAGGAAAAGCGTAGTGGCCTGTTGCTCCGGCAGGTAGCTGCAGGGGTGTGGCTGGGTGGCGTAGAACTTCAGTTCGCTCAGCTCGGTCATGCGCGCCTCGTACATGGCGGGTGGCCGGTGGGTCAGGTGGCCTGCGAGGGCCTGTGTTCAGTGTATGTCAGTGACTGTTGTTTGTCGGCGTGGCCTGCCAGCAATCCGGCTGATCGAGACAATCCTGCAGGTACTGGGCGAAGCGCTGCCGGGAAATTTCTTCGGCGCCGAGGCTGTGCAGGTGTGCCGTGCTCATCTGACAGTCGATCAGCTGGCAACCGCCCGCGGCAAGGCGCTGCACCAGATGGACAAAGGCAATCTTGGACGCGTTGGTGCAGTGGCTGAACATCGATTCGCCGAAGAACAGCTGTCCCATGGCCAGGCCATACAGGCCGCCGACCAGTTGGTCGTCCAGGCGCACTTCCACGGAGTGGGCAATGCCGCGCTGGTGCAGTTGCAGGTAGGCGGCCTGCATGTGCTCGGTAATCCAGGTGCCGTCGGCGTCGCGCCGTGGCCCCGCGCAAGCGCTGAGTACGGCGGCGAAGTCCTGGTCGAAGGTCACGCGGAAACGCTGTTGGCGGAGCAGCTTGGCCAGGCTGCGCGAAACGTGCAGATGCTGGGGGAGCAGCACGCAGCGCGGGTCGGGCGACCACCAGAGGAGCGGTTGGCCCTGCTGGTACCAGGGAAAGCAGCCGTGCCGGTAGGCGGCAATCAGCCGTTCCACCGAGAGATCACCACCCGCTGCCAGCAGGCCGTTGGGCTCGCGCCAGGCCTGCGACAGGGGAGGGAAGTGCAGTGACTCGCGATCGAGCCAGGTCAGGGTCGGCACTGATCAGTGATCGTCGAGGTACTTTTCGGCATCCAGTGCGGCCATGCAGCCGGTTCCGGCGGAAGTGATCGCCTGGCGATAGACCTGGTCAGCCACGTCGCCGGCGGCAAACACGCCTTCGATACTGGTGGCGGTGGCGTTGCCCTGATTGCCGCCCTGGATCAGCAGGTAACCGTCGTTCATCTCCAGTTGGCCCTTGAACAGATCGGTATTGGGTTTGTGGCCGATGGCGATGAACACGCCGGCCAGGGCCAGCTCGCTGAGGCTGTTGTCCTGGGTGCTTTTCAAGCGTACCCCGGTCACCCCGCTGGCATCACCCAGCACCTCATCGAGGGTGGTGTTCCAGTGCAGGCGTACATTGCCGTTGGCGGCGCGCTCAAGCAGCTTGTCCTGGAGGATTTTCTCGCAGCGCAGCTTGTCGCGACGGTGGATCAGGTGCACTTCCTTGGCGATGTTGGCCAGGTAGAGCGCTTCTTCGACGGCTGTGTTGCCGCCGCCGACCACGCAGACCACCTGGTTGCGGTAGAAGAATCCATCGCAGGTAGCGCAAGCGGATACGCCCTTGCCCATGAAGGCTTCTTCGGAAGGCAGGCCCAGGTACTGAGCGCTGGCGCCGGTGGCGATGATCAGCGCGTCGCAGCTATAGCTGCCGCTGTCACCCTTGAGCAGGAACGGCTTGCTGCCCAGTTCGGCGGTATGGATGTGATCGAAGAGGATCTCGGTATCGAAGCGCTCGGCGTGCTTTTGCATGCGTTCCATCAGCGCCGGACCGGTCAGGCCTTCGACATCACCAGGCCAGTTATCGACTTCGGTGGTGGTGGTCAGCTGGCCGCCGGGCTGAATGCCGGTGATCACCAGCGGCTTGAGGTTGGCGCGCGCAGCATACACGGCAGCGGTGTAGCCCGCGGGGCCGGAGCCCAGGATGATCAGACGTGAATGCTTGACTTCGCTCATAGAAAAACCTCATAAGTCTTTGTCGCAAAAGGAAAAGCGTGCGCGTATCGCGCGCCGCGCGAAAAACTGTCGGGTATGCTACACCGAAGCGGCCGAGCTGCGGGAGCTTGTCTGGAACTGCGCGTGGCGCTGCTGGTCGAACGGCAGCGCATGGCAAGCGTCCGGCAAACCCGTACAATGCCGGCCAGGTATTGTGTTTCAGGCGTCCCTGCGCACCCAAGGAATCGTTGCGTTTTGAAGAGCACCCCGAAAACCCAGGCGCTGCCGCAATGGCGGCAACAGTTGCACTACCGGCTCAAGGAGGGCGCCTTGATCGCCTTCGTCGCCTTGTGCCTGTTCCTCTTGATGACCTTGATGACCTACAGCATCAATGATCCGGGCTGGGATCATAATGTGCGTGTGGCGCAGATCCAGAATGCCGGTGGAGCCATCGGTGCGTGGATTTCCAGCATCCTGTTCATGGCGCTGGGCTATTTTGCCTTTCTCTTTCCGCTGCTGCTGGGGATCAAGGCCTGGCAGGTATTTCGCCAGCGCCACCAGCCGTTTCAATGGAGTGGCTGGCTGATTTCCTGGCGGGGCATTGGCCTGGTGCTGCTGGTGATTTCCGGCTCGGCGCTGGCCTATATCCATTTTCAGAGCAACAGTGAATTGCCGGCTTCGGCGGGCGGGGCGCTGGGGGAAAGCATTGGCCAGCTGGGCATCCAGATGCTCAATGTGCAGGGCAGTACGTTGCTGTTCCTCGCGGTGTTCCTGTTCGGCTTGACCGTGTTTGCCGATTTCTCCTGGTTTCGCCTGATGGACCTGACCGGCAAAATCACCCTCGACCTGATCGAGCTGGTACACAGCCTGATTACCCGCTGGTGGGAGGCGCGTCTGGAACGCAAGGCGCAGCAGGCCCAGTTGCGTGAGCTGGACTCGGTAGTCGCCGAGGTGGCCGCGCCGGTACTCAGCGACAAGCGTGAGCAGGCTCGGGTCAAGGAACGCCTGCTGGAACGCGAGGAAGCCCTGACCAAGCACATGCACAGCCAGGAAAGCCGCGCACCGGTGGTGATTGCCCCGCCCGTGGAAAGCAAGCCGGCGGCGCCGAGCAAGCGTGTGCTCAAGGAAAAACAGGCCCCGCTGTTTGTCGACAGCGCCGTCGAAGGTACCCTGCCGCCGATTTCCATCCTCGATCGTGCCGAGAAAAAGCAAAAGAGCTTCTCGCCTGAGTCGCTGGAGGCCATGTCGCGCCTGCTGGAGATCAAGCTCAAGGAGTTCGGCGTCGAGGTGGTGGTCGAGTCGGTGCATCCGGGGCCGGTGATCACCCGCTTCGAGATCCAGCCGGGCGTGGGCGTCAAGGTCAGCCGCATTTCCAACCTGGCCAAGGATTTGGCGCGTTCGCTGGCGGTGATCAGTGTGCGCGTGGTTGAGGTGATTCCCGGCAAAACCACGGTGGGCATCGAGATTCCCAACGAGGACCGGCAGATCGTCCGCTTCTCCGAGGTGCTGGAGTCCAGCGAATACGACGACGCCAAGTCGCCGGTGACCCTGGCGCTGGGTCACGATATCGGCGGGCGTCCGGTGATTGCCGACCTGGCGCGTATGCCGCACCTGCTGGTGGCCGGTACCACCGGCTCCGGTAAGTCGGTGGGGGTCAATGCGATGATCCTGTCGATCCTCTTCAAGTCCACGCCGGAAGAGGCGCGGCTGATCATGATCGACCCGAAGATGCTTGAACTGTCCATCTACGAGGGCATTCCCCACCTGTTGTGTCCGGTGGTGACCGACATGAAGGAGGCCGCCAACGCCCTGCGCTGGTCGGTGGCCGAGATGGAACGGCGCTACAAGCTGATGGCAGCGATGGGCGTGCGTAACCTGGCCGGCTTCAACCGCAAGGTCAAGGATGCCCAGGAGGCCGGCCAGCCGCTGCATGACCCGCTGTACAAGCGCGAGTCGATGGATGACGAGCCGCCTTACCTGAAGACCTTGCCGACCATCGTGGTGGTGGTGGATGAATTCGCCGACATGATGATGATCGTCGGCAAGAAGGTCGAAGAGCTGATCGCGCGCATCGCCCAGAAGGCACGTGCCGCCGGTATCCACCTGATCCTCGCCACCCAGCGCCCGTCGGTGGATGTGATCACCGGCCTGATCAAGGCCAACATCCCCACGCGCATGGCGTTCCAGGTGTCGAGCAAGATCGACTCACGAACCATCCTCGACCAGGGCGGTGCCGAACAGCTGCTTGGCCACGGCGACATGCTTTACCTGCCGCCGGGCACCGGCCTGCCGATCCGCGTACACGGTGCCTTCGTCTCCGACGACGAGGTGCATCGCGTGGTGGAGGCCTGGAAGCTGCGCGGTGCACCGGACTATATCGAGGACATCCTCGCCGGAGTCGAAGAGGCTGGCAGCGGCTTTGAGGCCGGCAGTGGCGAGGGCAGCGAAGGCAGCGAGGAAGATCCGCTGTATGACGAGGCGGTGGCATTCGTTCTGGAAAGCCGCCGCGCGTCCATTTCGGCCGTGCAGCGCAAGCTGAAGATCGGCTACAACCGGGCGGCACGCATGATCGAGGCCATGGAAATGGCCGGCGTGGTCAGCTCTATGAATACCAACGGCTCGCGCGAGGTGCTGGCACCCGCGTCGATGCGTGACTGATGTGCTGACGAGGAAGCCCATGCGCCTGATCCTGACTGCTGTTGTTGCCCTGACCTGGCTGTTTGCCGGCCAGGCTTATGCCGATGCGGCGACTGCCCGTCTCAGCGATCTGCTTGGCAAGGCAGAAACCCTCAGCGGGCGCTTTTCCCAGCTGACCCTGGACGCCTCGGGCACCCACCTGCAGGAGGCCACCGGGCAGATGGAGCTCAAGCGCCCCGGGCTGTTCCGTTGGCACACCGATGCGCCGCTGGAGCAGTTGCTGGTCAGCAACGGCCAGCAGGTCTGGCTGTATGACCCGGATCTGGAGCAGGTAACCATTCAGCAGCTCGATCAGCGCCTGACCCATACCCCGGCGCTGCTGCTGTCCGGCGATGTGTCGAAGATTGGTGAGAACTTCACCATCGAGTTCAAGGAAGCCGGCGATGTGGTGGACTTCATCCTGCGTCCGAAAGCCCGCGATACGCTGTTCGACACGCTGCGCCTGTCGTTTCGCGGTGGGCTGATCAACGACATGCAGCTGATCGACAGCGTAGGGCAGCGCACCAATATCCTGTTCATGGGCGTGCAGCTGAATCAGCCGCTGGCTGCCGAGCGTTTCACCTTCGAGATCCCGGCCGGGGTCGATGTGATCCAGCAGTAAGCCATGCAGCTGTTTGCCCCGGCCGCGCCGCCACAGCCCCTGGCTGCGCGCATGCGCGCCAGCTGCCTGGATGAATATGTCGGCCAGCAGCACCTGCTGGCGCCGGGCAAGCCGCTGCGCGAAGCGCTGGAACACGGCGCGCTGCACTCGATGATCTTCTGGGGGCCGCCCGGGGTGGGCAAGACTACCCTGGCGCGCCTGCTTGCGCAGGTCAGTGATGCGCACTTCGAAACGCTCTCGGCGGTGCTGGCCGGGGTCAAGGAAATCCGCCAGGCCGTTGAAGTGGCTCGCCAGCAGGCGGCCATGGGGCGGCGCACCATCCTCTTCGTCGACGAAGTACATCGTTTCAACAAGAGCCAGCAGGATGCCTTTCTGCCCTACGTGGAAGACGGCACCGTGCTGTTCATCGGCGCGACCACGGAAAACCCTTCGTTCGAGTTGAACAATGCCTTGCTCTCGCGGGCGCGGGTCTATGTGTTGCAGAGCCTGGATGAGGCCGCGATGCAGCAGCTATTGCAGCGTGCACTCAGCGAGTCGCGCGGGCTGGGCGATCGCCATTTGCGCCTGGGCGATGCGGCTGCGCAGTTGTTGATCAGCGCGGCCGATGGCGATGGCCGTCGCCTGCTCAACCTTTTGGAAAATGCCGCCGACCTGCTGGAGGACGGTGGGGAAATCGACCCGGCGCTGTTGCAGGGCCTGCTGGGCGATGGCCGGCGACGCTTCGACAAGGGTGGCGAGGCCTTCTACGACCAGATTTCCGCGTTGCACAAGTCGGTGCGTGGCTCCAATCCCGATGCGGCGTTGTATTGGTACGCGCGCATGCTCGATGGCGGCTGCGATCCGCTGTACCTGGCGCGGCGTGTGGTGCGTATGGCCAGCGAGGACATCGGTAATGCCGATCCGCGTGCGCTGACCCTGTGCCTGAATGCTTGGGATGTGCAGGAGCGCCTGGGCAGCCCCGAGGGCGAGTTGGCGGTGGCGCAGGCGATTGTCTACCTGGCCTGTGCGCCAAAGAGCAATGCCGTGTACATGGCCTTCAAGGCAGCGATGCGCGATGCTGCCGACTTGGGCTCGCTGGAAGTGCCGCTGCACCTGCGTAACGCCCCCACCAAGCTGATGCGGCAACTGGGTTACGGCGAGGAATACCGCTACGCGCATGACGAGCCGGACGCCTATGCCGCGGGTGAGGATTATTTCCCCGAAACGATGGCACCGCGTCGTTACTACGCACCTGTGCCGCGCGGATTGGAAGTGAAGATCCGCGACAAATTGGCCCACCTGGCTGCGCTGGATGCGGCAAGTGTGCGACAAAGGAGAAAACCGTGATCAAGGTTCTGCTGGCGGTCGCGGCGGGTGGCGCGTTGGGTTCCAGCCTGCGCTTCCTGGTCAGTGCCTGGGTGGTGGCGAACTGGCCGCGTCACTATTACCTGGCGACCCTGGGGGTCAATCTGCTCGGCTGTTTTGCCATCGGTTTTCTGGCCACCCTGTTTGTCCTGCGTAGCGACCTGCCACTGCCTTTGCGCACGGGCCTGCTGGCCGGGGTGTTGGGTGGCCTGACGACGTTTTCCAGCTTCAGCCTGGAGTTGCTCAAGCTGGCCGAGGGCGGCCAGTACGCAGTGGCTGCCGGCTATTTGCTGGGCAGTGTGGCGGGGGGCTTGCTGGCCGCCTGGCTGGGCATGTGCCTGGCACGCTGCTGAGGAAAAACGCTGGCTTGCGCCGGCAGACTCCGTAAACTGCCGGGCATGGCGCCTGGCGCGCATTTATCTGATTGACCTGTTTTGAGATAGCCAACCATGCTCGATTCCAAACTCGTACGTTCGCAGCTCTCTGATGTGGCCGCACGCCTGGCCACCCGTGGCTTCCAGCTCGACGTCGCGCGTTTCGAAGCGCTCGAGGCGCAGCGCAAGACCGTGCAGACCCGCACCGAACAACTGCAGGCCGAGCGCAATACTCGCTCCAAGGCCATTGGTCAGGCCAAGGCGCGTGGCGAAGATATCGCCCCGTTGCTCGCCGAAGTCGACCAGATGGGCAGTGACCTGGAATCTGCCAAGCGCGAGCTGGAAACCATCCAGGCCGAGCTGGACAACCTGCTGCTGAACATCCCCAACCTGCCGCACGAATCGGTGCCGGTCGGTGCCGACGAAGACGGCAACGTCGAGGTGGCGCGCTGGGGTAATCCGCGCAGCTTCGACTTCGCGATCAAGGATCACGTCGCCCTCGGCGAGCAGCATGGCTGGCTGGACTTCGAGACCGCCGCCAAGCTCTCCGGCGCGCGTTTCGCCCTGCTGCGCGGCCCCATTGCCCGCCTGCACCGCGCCCTCGCGCAGTTCATGATCAACCTGCACACCGGCGAGCATGGCTATGAAGAAGCCTACACGCCTTACCTGGTGCAGGCTCCGGCGCTGCAGGGCACCGGCCAGCTGCCGAAGTTCGAGGAAGACCTGTTCAAGATCAGCCGCGAAGGCGAGGCGGACTTCTACCTGATCCCGACCGCCGAAGTGTCGCTGACCAACATCGTTTCCGGCGAGATCCTCGACGCCAAGCAGCTGCCGCTGAAGTTCGTCGCCCACACCCCGTGCTTCCGCAGCGAGGCCGGCGCTTCCGGTCGCGACACCCGCGGGATGATCCGCCAGCACCAGTTCGACAAGGTCGAGATGGTGCAGATTGTCGAGCCGAGCAAGTCCTTCGAGGCGCTGGAGAGCATGACCGGCAACGCCGAGCGCGTGCTGCAGCTGCTCGAACTGCCGTACCGCAAACTGGCCCTGTGCACCGGCGACATGGGTTTCTCCGCCGTGAAGACCTACGACCTGGAAGTCTGGGTGCCGAGCCAGGACAAGTACCGGGAGATTTCCTCCTGTTCCAACTGTGGCGACTTCCAGGCGCGGCGCATGCAGGCGCGCTACCGCAACCCGGAAACCGGCAAGCCGGAGCTGGTGCACACCCTGAATGGCTCGGGACTGGCCGTGGGCCGCACCCTGGTTGCCGTGCTGGAAAACTATCAGCAGGCCGATGGGCGCATTCGCGTGCCGGAGGTGCTCAAGCCCTACATGGGCGGTGTGGAGTTGATCTGAGTTGCTCGCGGAATGCTGTGCATGACGCGCGCCATGCGCCATCAGCCCGCCAAGTCCGTAGCAGGTACGTCGTCGGCGTGGCTCGCCGGTATCGAATTCGTTAACTGAGGCTGTCGTCATGGATTACCTTCCGCTGTTTCACAATCTGCGCGGGCGCACCGTTTTGGTGGTCGGCGGTGGCGAAGTCGCGCTACGCAAAGCGCGTCTGCTCGCCGATGCGGGTGCCTGCCTGCGTGTGGTGGCACCCGAGGTGCGTGAGGAGCTGCAACAGTTGGCCGCCGAGAAGGGTGGTCAGGTGCTGTTGCGCGGCTACGCCGACGAAGACCTGGCGGATATCGGCCTGATCATTGCGGCGACCGATGACGAACCGCTGAATGCGCGGATTTCCGCCCAGGCGCAGGCGCGTGGCATCCCGGTCAATGTGGTGGATGCCCCGGCGCTGTGCAGCGTGATTTTCCCGGCGATCGTCGATCGTTCGCCGTTGATTGTCGCGGTGACCAGCGGCGGCGATGCGCCGGTGCTGGCACGCCTGATCCGCGCCAAGATCGAAACCTGGATTCCCTCGACCTATGGTCAGCTGGCCGGCCTGGCCAAGCGTTTCCGTCAGCAGGTCAAGGCGCTGTTCCCCGATGTGCAGCAGCGTCGCATGTTCTGGGAAGATGTGTTCCAGGGGCCGATTGCCGAGAGTGTGTTTGCCGGCAAGCAGCAAGAAGCGGAACGCCTGCTGGCCGAACGCGTGGCCGGCGCCACGGCGCAGCAGGTCGGTGAGGTCTATCTGGTGGGCGCCGGCCCGGGCGACCCCGACTTGCTGACCTTCCGTGCCCTGCGCCTGATGCAGCAGGCTGACGTGGTGCTCTACGACCGCCTGGTGGCAGCGCCGATCATCGAGCTATGCCGACGCGATGCCGAGCGTATCTATGTCGGCAAGCAACGTTCCGATCACACCCTGCCGCAGCAGCAGATCAACCAGTTGCTGGTCGAGCTGGCCCGCGAGGGTAAGCGCGTGTTGCGTCTGAAAGGCGGCGACCCGTTCATTTTCGGGCGGGGTGGTGAAGAAATCGAAGAGCTGGCGGCACAGGGTATTCCCTTCCAAGTGGTGCCGGGGATTACCGCGGCTTCTGGCTGCGCGGCCTATGCCGGTATTCCGCTGACCCACCGTGATCATGCGCAATCGGTGCGTTTCGTTACCGGGCACCTCAAGGAAGGGCATTGCGACCTGCCCTGGGCAGAACTGGTCGCACCCGGCCAGACGCTGGTGTTCTACATGGGGTTGGTGGCCCTGGAGCAGATTTGCAGCCAGTTGATCGCCCATGGCCGTGCCGCCGATACGCCGGTGGCGCTGGTGCAGCAAGGCACTACGGCCGAGCAGCGCGTCTATAGCGGTACATTGGCCGACTTGCCGCAGCGTTTGCAGGGTCAGCCGGTGAAGGCGCCTACCCTGGTGATCGTCGGTGAGGTGGTTAGCCTGCGCGACAAGCTGGCCTGGTTCGAAGGTGCCGATGGCTGAAAACCCGGCAGCGCTGGGTTATTCAGCCGTCTGGGCGCCCCGCAAGGTACTACTGGGGCGCCTTGCTGCGTGAGTTAGCGCGGGCGTTGCTGCCATAGCTCGGCGGCACGTTGCAGCGCCGCTTCACGTTGCATGCCGAGACCACGCAGGGCCAGCGCCATGCTGCCGAGCACTGCTTGCTCGCCGTAGTCATTGTGCTGTTCACCCCGCCAGAAACTAACTAACTGGCTGACCTCCAGGTGTGCGGGCTTGACATGCCGCTGGCTGGCCATGGCCGGCCACTGCTCATCCCAGGCCAGACCGTCGGTGGTGCCGAACAGCTGGCAGGGGCTGTCCGGGTTCACTTCAATCTCGCCGCCTTCGCCCTTGATTACCAGTGCACAATCGCCGAGCAGACGACTGGCCTCGCGGTGGCTCTCCTGGTAACCCGGATGAAAGATGCTTTGCAGGCCACAGCGTGCGCCCAGCGGGTTGATCAACCGGGCCAGCGAGTGAATCGGCGAGCGCAGGCCGAGAATATTGCGCAAGTCGATCATCTGCTGCAGCGGTGCACACCAGTCGCCCAGCGGCATGAAAGCCGGCTGGCGGTTGTCCAGTGCCTGCGCCACGGCCTGCCAGTCATGGCACAGGGGAATTTCCAGCAATTCCAGCAGCTGTTCGCTGTACAGGCGTCCGGCGGTATGCAGGCCACCACCGTGCATGAACAGGCGCACGCCACCGGCCGCCAGGGCCTTGGCGGCCAGCAGGTACCAGGGCAGGTGGCGTTTCTTGCCGGCATAGCTGGGCCAGTCGATGTCCACCTGCAGGTCGGGTACGTTCAGGCTGGCGCGCACCGCTTCGGTAAAGCCGGCGAGTTCCGCCGGGCTTTCTTCCTTGTGGCGTAGCAGCATGAGAAAGGCGCCCAGCTGGCTGTCCAGCGCCTGCCCGCTGAGCAGCAGGTGCATCGCCTCACGGGCTTCCTCGCGGGTCAGGTCGCGGGCGCCTTGCTTGCCCTTGCCGAGAATGCGCACGAAGGGGGCGAAGGGATGTTCCACCGGCATGGCAGGTTTCATAGGCAGTTACTCGGTTTGGGCAGGCCGGCCAGCTTGGCGGCCAGTTTGGCGGGCGTGCCCTTGAACAGGCGGTTGAGATACAGGCTGTTGCCTTTGTCCGGGCCCAGCTGCTGGGCCACGTAGCGCACCAGCGCACGGTTGGCCGGCGACAGTTGAAACTGGGCGTAGAAGGCCCGCAGCAGATTGAGGATTTCCCAATGCGCCTCGCTGAGTTGGAGGTCTTCGCGGGCGGCCAGTTGCTCGGCGACGGTGCACGACCAGTCGTCCAGATTGCACAGGTAACCGTCCTGATCCAGCGGCGGCATGCTCATAGCCAGCTGTTGCTCCGCGCATAGTCGAGGGTCAGCGCCACGAAGGCCGGGTAGTCGACCACCTGCAGACGTGCCGGCCAGTCGTGCAGGCCACGTGCATCGAGGTCTTCCTGCAACGCGTAGAGGGCGATCTGTTCCGGCATCAGCTCCAGGGCCTGGCGGGGCGCGCAGTCGGGGTTGAGGGCGTATACCGCATCGCCACACAGCAACAGGCCGTCACCTGGGCTGAGCAGGCGCAGGCAACTGGCCAGGCGCTGGTCGGCAAACGGCGAAGTACTGAGGATATGCAAGGTCGTCACAGGGTCACCAGCAGGTCATGGTACGCCAGTAGCTGGCGTACCTCTTCATCATCCAGTCGCTGTACCGGCAGGCCGAGTTCAGCGTGTTGTAGACCGCGTTCGGTGAGGCTGCGCTGGCTGGCATACAACTGCTCGATGCCGAACAGCGGCAAGGCCTGCAGGTTGGCGCCAAGGTCTTTTTGCTGAAGCTGCTGCGGCTGTTGGCCGCTGGTCAGTTGCAGCACGCCGTCATCGAGAAACAGCAGGCTCAGCGGCAGGTCGAACGCTCCGCCAGCCAGAGCCAGGTCGAGCGCCTCGCGTGCGGCGGGGCCAGCCCAGGGCGCCTGGCGGCTGATCAGTAGCATGGAACGGGCCATCAGTCGCCTCCAAAACAGACCAGGCGGTCGGCCTGCTGCGCCGCTTCGTGTAGCTGGCCCAAACCGGACAGGCTATAGCCGGATGCCAGTGTGGCGGCCGGGCGCCCATAGCGCTGGGCTTCCTGGCTGTCCAGCAAACCGCGGCGCAGCGCGGCGGCAATGCACACCACGGCATCCAGCTGGTGGCGTTCGATGAACTCGCGCCAGGCGGCCGGCAGGTCAAATTCGTCCTGGGCCTGCACCTGGCTGTTGCTGGCGATGCTCACGGCATCCTGATAGAAAAACAGCCGGTTGATCTGGTGGCCGCCGGCCAGAACCGCCTCGGCAAAGCGCAGGGCACGCCGGGCACTGGGCTGGTGGCTGGCAGCAAAAAGGGCTATCACGAACTGCATGGTGGCTCCCGCGAAATCAGCTGGCAATCATACCCAGACAGGCATGAAAAAGCCCGCGCTGCAGGGCAGGGCGGGCTTTGCCAGCGGTGGGCTGATCAGTCGTCGCCACCGGCCAGGCCGACCAGTTGCAGCAGGCTGACGAACAGGTTGTAGATCGATACATACAGGCTGATGGTGGCCATGATGTAGTTGCGCTCGCCGCCGTGGATGATCGCGCTGGTCTGGTAGAGGATGCACACCGAGGAAAACAGCACGAAGCCGGCGCTGATGGCCAGTTGCAGACCGCTGATCTGGAAGAAGAAGCTGGCCACCACGGCACCGAGCAGGACAAAGAAGCCCGCGGTGATGAAACCGGAGAGGAAGCTCATGTCCTTGCGGGTGGTCAGTACGTAGGCCGACAGACCGCAGAACACCAGGGCAGTCATGGCAAATGCCGCGCTGATCACTTCGCCGCCGTTGGCCATGCCCAGGTAGCGGTTGAGGATCGGGCCGAGGGTGTAGCCCATGAAGCCGGTCAGGGCGAAGGTGGACAGCAGGCCCCAGGCCGAGTCACGCAGCTTGACGGTGAGGAAGAACAGGCCGTAGAAGCCGATCAGCACCACGAAGATGCTCGGATAGGCGACCTGCATTTGCTGGGCGATGAAGGCCACCAGGCCGCTGAACGCCAGGGTCATGGCCAGCAGGGCATAGGTATTGCGCAGCACACGGCTGACATCCTGTTGTTCGACCAGTGCCTGGTCGAGAGTAAATTCGCGTTCTTGCATGGTGGGCATCTCCTTGTCAGTGCTCAGGCCTGGCGGCCGGGCAGGGGCCGGCGGCAAGGGTTGCAGCGATCATAGCAAAGCCTGCTGACAGGCCAATGCCGAGTGTTTGTCGATGTGTTGCATATCGCGCTCAGTCAAGCCTTTGCCGCGCCACAAGTTTGCGGTAGGATTGCGCCCAGTTCGCGACAGCGTCGCAACGACCTACCTATTGGAAGCGTGGCCGAGTGGTTTAAGGCAGCGGTCTTGAAAACCGCCGACGGGCAACTGTCCTAGAGTTCGAATCTCTACGCTTCCGCCATTTACAAAAAAGCCCTGCACGTGCAGTAATGCTGTTCACTTAAGCGGAGCAGCCTTTCGATCCACTGGATAACGGGTCTTTGAGATCTTCACCGTCCTTGGTCTTGATGGCCTTGGACGGTGATCCAGAAACAGCCCACCGATTCCTGCTCTCAGCTCCGACAATCGTGTTCCTGTTGCTGAAATCGGGTTGGCCGCCGCCATCACGATCAATTGCACGGCGATGTATTGAGCTACTGGTTTGAAGCGGATGTCGCCCGGAGAGCGGCCGAAGGCGACGGCTGCCTGACCGGCTTCGCGGCGGATGATGTTGTAGGCCAACAACAAGCCCCAGACCTCCTGGTAGACCAGCTCCGTTACCTTGCTGCGCAGGGTCATCGCATTCTGCTGCAGAGAGCTTTTGATATCCCGGAAGCCCAGCTCGATCTCCCAGCGCTCCTGATACAGCTTGGCGATGGTCTTGGCGCTGTAAGTATCCGCAGGCAGCGAGGTGAGCACTGTCTTGATCTTGTCCTTCACGGCGTAGCTGACTTCACGTACCTCCCAGTGCGTCGGCAGGTCGGGGTTGCGCTTTCGTGCCTGTGCCGACACCTTCATGCGCAGCAAACGATCGCCCTTGCCGTAACGAGCGACTTCCTCGCCAACCAGCCCTTGGCGGGCCGGAATCAGCCAGTGCCGGCTTTCCCCTGCGGCGCCCAGGCGCAACAGCAAGTCGGCACTCCAGAAGCCCTTATCGAACAGCGTCACCGACTGATTGGGAATCTGCTGCATAAACTCATCGGCCAAGCGCATCTCACTGCGCCGGTAGGGACTCACCTGCGCATCCAGAATCAGGTGCGAGCGCACGTTCATCAGGGCTACCAGTCGCAGCATGGGAAACGGCGTCTGGCGCTCGGTGGAGGTATTGCCGGAGCCGAAATGCTCTCGGAGTTCAGGCGTGTCTGGGGTGCGCAGGAGTGCGCCATCCACGGCCAATACTTGCAGGCCCTGCCAGGTATCGCCCTCATAGCGCTCGCAACCCCACTGGTTACCCGTCTGACGAAACAGCCACTCAACCGGATCGGCACCCAATCGTTTACGCGCCTCGGTGACACCGCTTCGGGCCAGCAGGTCGTGAGAGGCCAGCCCCTGGGCACAGATATTCAGGCGTCGTGCGACCTCATGCACCGGCTCGTCACGGAACAAGGCCATGCCAAGCACCAGCCAGAGCACCTGATCGCTGGGCAGACGCCGCCGCCTTATGGTGGCCTGGGCGGACAAGTCCAGAGCGGATGCCACCCACTCGATCGGGATGTTTTGGGTGAAGGTGCTCAGATCCGAGAAGTTGAACAGTTCACCTAAGTCGAGCAGTTGCTGTTGCAGAGACATAAAAAATCCGATGCCAGG
>NZ_PIYS01000015.1:0-151118 GCF_002835605.1 Pseudomonas fluvialis
TGGCCGTCACCGTGGCCCGTCCGGCTGAGGGCGCGGCCCTCACCGTCACCGCCACCGTCACTGACCAAGCCGGCAACGTCTCGGCACCGGGCAGCGATAACGCCACCGTCGACACCACCGCCACCGCGGCCCCGACTGTGACCATCACGGCCGATGCCAACAACGATCAGCTGCTCAGCAGCACTGAACTGGGCGCCGCCACCACCGTGGCTGTGACCATCGGCCTGCCGGCCGGCGCGCTCGCCGGCGACACCCTGACCGTCAGCGACGGCACCACCAGCCAGGACATCGTGCTCACCGACGCGCACATCAGCGCCGGTAGCGTGGACACCAGCGTGGCCCGTCCGGCCGAGGGCGCCACCCTCACCGTCACCGCCACCGTCACTGACCAGGCCGGCAACGTCTCGGCCCCGGGCAGCGACAACGCCACCGTCGACACCACCGGTCCAACCGTTGTCATCAGCACCACAGACAGCAACCTGTCAATCGGGGAAGCCACAACGCTGACCTTTACATTCAGCGAGTCGGTCAGTGGCTTTACCGCAAGCGACATCGTTTCAACGGGCGGTACGATCAGCAATCTGGTGCAATCGGCAAGTAACCCAGCGGTCTGGACAGCTACCTTCACTTCAACGGGTGGTGGCTCACCGAACGTCAGCCTACCTGCAGGTAGCTATACCGATCTGGCTGGCAACGCAGGCAGCGCGGGTAGTTTGAGCCTCAACAGCGATCCAATCGCTACCAATGACAGCTACCTGGTTTCCGGGCTGGTTGGCCAGTACTTTGGCTATAGCGAAGGGGTTAACGGTGCCAATCTGACCAACCTCAATCAGGTAGAAACCTTTATCAATGGCCGGGATCCCACGGCAACCTTCACCGCCACAAGCTTGAACTATGGCCCTATTGGTAATGGCGGTTTGGGCAATGGCACGAACCTACAGACCTTCCTGGGTGGTGATGCCTCAAGCCTTTCGAGCGACCCAGCAAATACCTCTGATGCCATTCTCAAGCTTAGCGGGTTGATTAATCTGGCCGCTGGTAACTACCAATTCCGCGTAACAGCGGATGACGGCTTCAGTATCCGCATCAATGGCCAAACAGTTGCAGAGTACAACGGTAACCAGGGGCCAACAGCACGTGAATCCGTGGTATTCACGGTGCCAGAAGGCGGCGCTCAGCAGTTCGAAATTGTCTATTGGGATCAGGATGGCAATGCTCAGCTGACCGTTGAACTGCGCCCCCAAGGCGGTAGCTACAGCGTCGTGGGTGGCAGCTCGTTACAGCATGAGAACCCAGCGCTGGTAACCAACGAAGATCAATCGCTAACAATCAGCCCTGCAGTTCTGCTAGGCAATGACAGTGATCCCGATGGCAACCCGATCAGTATTGTCAGTGTGCAAGATGCGACCCATGGCACTGTCACATTGGTTGACGGTAACGCCGTGTTCGTCCCTGAGGCCAACTACAACGGCGTGGCAACCTTTACCTATACCGTTAGCGATGGTCTCGGCGGTTTTGCTACTGCAACGGTGACGCTCAATATTAAGCCCATCAACGATGCGCCCGTTGCCAACAACGATCTGGCCAGCACACCGGAAGACACGCCGCTCATTCTCAACGTGCTGGGCAATGACAGCGATGTCGATGGCGACCTGTTGACGATTACCTCGGCCACGGCCAGTAACGGCAGCGTGATCATCAATGCCGACAACACCCTGACATTTACTCCGGCAACCAACTTCAGCGGTACGGCGCAAATCAACTACAGCATCAGCGATGGCAAGGGTGGCAGCAGCAGCGCACAAGCCATCGTCACTGTCACACCTGTGGCTGATGCGCCATTGCTATCGCCAGTGGCCGATATTTTCTACCTGGGCGCCGGTAGCACGGTTATTTCGACAGGCAATACTGATACGCCCGTGACCAGTGCCGCTGCCAACGTCGGCAGCGGCGTCAGCCAGGCCAACCTGGAAGCTGAAGTGGGCCTTGACGCGGGTTTCCTGGACAACCGTTTCAACCCTACAGGAACCGC
Source organism: Pseudomonas fluvialis (assembly GCF_002835605.1). Classification (NCBI taxonomy): domain Bacteria; kingdom Pseudomonadati; phylum Pseudomonadota; class Gammaproteobacteria; order Pseudomonadales; family Pseudomonadaceae; genus Pseudomonas; species Pseudomonas fluvialis. The sequence continues at coordinate 2,033 of NZ_PIYS01000015.1, forward strand.
AGTCACGCATAACGGCAACGTCAATGTAGTCGACGGCAAGGTCACCCACAGCGAACAGCTGATGAGCGCCGGCTCACGCATCACCTGGAACTATGCCTTCTCCAATGGCGAGAACTTATCCAACGAAGTCAGTGGTGGCTTCAATGATCTGGTGGTACTGGTGGTGACCCGACCTTCGGGCGTCCGTGAAACCTTCCTGGTCGACTCCTCGGAAAGCAAGCTCCCGGCCTTTACCAGTAACGGCAGCTTCTCTTACAACGCCACAGAGAGCGGTAACTACAGTTTCAGCTGGCTGGTACTCAATGGTGGTGATGACCGCAAAGACTCTTCGCTGAGCCTCTCTACCGCCAGCTTCACCCGTGCCGGTGACAGCACCAGCTACGGCGCCATGGTCAAGCTGCCAATCAGCGCCAGACTGGCGGATAACGACGGCTCGGAAAGCATGACACTGCGGCTTTCCGGCATTCCCAGCGGGGCCACGCTGAGCGCAGGTAGCAACAATGGTGATGGTAGCTGGACACTGTCCAGCGCTGACCTGAATAACCTGTACCTGTTTACGCCCAGCGGTTTCACCGGCACGCTGAATCTTACGATCACTGCGACCAGCAGCGAAGCCAACGGCAGTTCGGCCAGTGTTGCGGATACTTTCTCGGTAACCATCGCCGCCACTACCAATACCGTTACCACGGCAAGCGCAGCGGCAGAAACCCTCAGCGGCACAACAGGCAACGATCTGATTCGCGGCTATGCCGGCAACGACACAATCAACGGCGGCGATGGCCATGACCTGATTTACGGAGGTGCCGGCGACGATACGCTCAACGGTGGCGCAGGCAATGATCAGCTGTTTGGTGGTGTGGGTGCCGATACCCTGCGTGGTGATGCAGGTAACGACTTCCTAGACGGTGGCGCAGGCAACGACATCCTCAATGGCGGGGAAGGCGACGACATCCTGCGTGGCGGCTTGGGTAATGACCAACTGACTGGCGGGACAGGTGCTGATCTGTTCCTCTGGCAGCGTGGCGACCTGGGCAGTGACATCATCCGCGACTTCAACGCCGCCGAGGGTGACCGCATCGACCTGCGTGATCTGCTGCAGGGTGAAAACGATGGCAATATCCTCAACTACCTGACGGTGAACACCAGCACCTCGACCTTGCTGATCAGTACCAGCGGTGTGCTGAATGCTACCGGCAGCAATGCCGATGTCAGTATCCGTCTGGAAAATGGCGGTGCGCCGCTTAATCTGTCGCAATACGGTAATTCGCCGAGCGAGATCATCAACTCGCTGATTGCCGGTGCCGACCCGCTGATCAAGATTGATCATAGCTAAGGCCCATCACGTCCCCCAGCGCATGCGCCGGGGGACGTTGGACTGACGAGGAGTTCAGGGATGTTCTATGTGCAACGTGATGCGCAGGGTTTGCTACTGCGGGTAGAGACCCAGGCGTTCGACGGCATGAGCGGTGAAATGGCCGCAGACAGTCAGGAGGCACAGGACTGGTTTGCCAACCGCCAGCTGGAAAGCAGCCTGCAACAACTGCAACAGAGCGACCTGGACATGATCCGGGTACTTGATGACCTGATCAATGTACTGATCAGCAAGGGCGTTTTGCGCATTACCGACCTACCGGAGGCAGCACAGGCCAAGCTGGTCGGCCGTAGCAAGGCGCGTGACTCGCTCGGCGGTCTACATCGTTTGATCAACGAAGACGAGGGCGGCCTGATCTAATCAGCAGCCGCTGTGTTGTAGCGTCACTGCGACGCAGGCGGCAATCTGCCCAACCCCGGCGTTGCCTACTTTGCATAGCCTGCCAGGCTACGCCGCCGCCCTTTACCAAGCGTGAGGCTCACCCAGGTAGCGCCCTTGGCCTCCGGCAAAGCCCATCTCCTGCAACACGGCCCATTCCCCGGCACTCTCTACCCGCTCGGCCAGCAAAGGCAGGTCAATGCTGTTGGCGGCACGCTGCAAGGCCTCGATAAACAGCCGTTTGTCGCCTTCCTGATCGATCTGCCGGATATAGCTGCCATCCACCTTGAGATACACCAAGCCAAGGCGCGCCAGGTTGCCGATCATGCTGAAGCGCCCGCCAAAATGCTGCAAGCCCAAGCCATAGCCGAGGCTACGTAAGCGTTGGGTCAGCGCCTCCAGGGTGGCAGCATCCGGCAATTGGTCCTCATCCAGTTCCAGGGTCAACAAGTGCGCCTGCGCGGTATATGCCTGCAAACGCTGGTAGAGCGCCTGCAAGGCCTGAGCGTCGCGCAAAGTGCTGCCTGACAAGCTCAGTGCCACCGGTTCTGCCTGCTCCGCCAGGCGCGGCAGCAATTGCTCCAACATGGCCATGTCCAACCGGCTGGCCCAGCCAAAACGCTCCAGCCAGGGCAGGAACTGCCCGGCAGCAATGGCCTGTCCCTGCTCATCCAGCAGTCGGGCAAGCACCTTATGATGCAATACCTGGCCACTGGGCTGGGTGCGGTATACCGCCTGCACGTAGAGCTGCAGGCGCCCCTGTTGCAGCGCCTGGTCGAGCAACTGGTGCCAGCGTTGCCGCTCATCCACCGGGGGCTGAGCGCCCTGTTCGGCGCATGCCCAGCAGCAATCACTTTGCGTCAACGCCTGTGAGACGGCCTGATCCAGCGCCTGGTAGAGCGCCGCAGGCTGGGCGTCGGCGCTAAACGCGGTCATGCCGATATGCGCCAATGGCTGACAATCACTGGCTGCGGTCAGGCGCAGCTGCTCGAAAGCCTGAGCCAGGCTCTGCGCCAGCTCTTCGGCATCCTGCCGATCCAGGCCGCTGCCCAGCACGATGAACTCTCCCCCGCGGTTGCGCGCCAGCAGGAAACGCTCCTGACAAACCTGTTGTAGCTGCCCCGCAACGGCTTTAAGCAATTGATCGACACGCTCGCCGCCCAAACGCAGGTTGAGTCCGGCCAGGTCAGCCAGCTGTATCAGTAGCAGATAGCCCTGCCCGGCCTGTTCGTCCTGGCCAAGACGCGCCTGCAACTGCATATCGAAATAGCGCCGATTGGCCAGGCCGGTCAGGTTGTCCTGATAGGCTTCGGCACGCAGCTTCTCGGTGCGTGCCGCCTCTTCGGCAAACAGTGCCTTGAGCTTTTCCACCATCTGATTCATGGCCCTGACCACCCGGGCAAACTCAGGCGTGCGCGGCAATTCGGCCACGCTGAGAAACTCGCGCCGGGCAATTGCATTGGATTGCTCGACCATATAGTCCAGCGGGCGCAGTTGCCGCTTGAGCAGCAGCACACCGAGTGCCAGGCACAGTGCGCCACTCAGCGCCAACCACAGCAGGTTGCCCAGTGCCGCCTGCCAGAGCTTGCCGATGGCAAACAGCGGGTGGCTGATCACCTCGACACGCGCCGCCTGGCGCCAGCCATCACTGACAATGGCATCGCCCTGCGCCGGCTCCAGAGCTATCAGCCTGACAAACCAGGCCGGCACCTCGGAAACCACCGGCATACCCGTGCGCTCGACCAGAACCTGCTCGCCGTCGCCGGCATACACACGGATGCGCTCGAAATAGCCACTGTCGAAGATCGAACTGACCATCAGTTCCATCATCGCCGGATCGTCGACATGCGCACTGAGCGACAGGCCCAGCGCAGTCGCTGCATCCTGCGCATGTGCACGCAGCTGGTTGACCTGCTGTTCGCGGGAGCCTTCAACCCCCAGCAGGAAACTGCCGGTAAAGTTGACCAGCAACAGCAGGCAGATCGCGACGAACAGCTGCTTGAACAATGACATTGCCTACTCCTTCGGCCGTACTCAGGGAAACCCTTCGGCCTGCATCTTCTTCAATAGATCTTGCCAGCGCGACAGGCGCTTGCTGTCGCCCACCTGCTTGCCACCCTGCGGCCCGGGCACCCACAGACCTTCGGCATTGAAGGCGTATACCGGCTTGAGGTCGTTGCGTTGCCCGGCCGGGCGGATGGCATCGATCAGGTTGTCCAGCACCAGCGGTTCAGCACCGGGGCTGGGGTAATAGGTCAGCACCATATGTGCCTGATTCAGACGCAACGCCTTGACATAGGTAATGCGCAGCTTGTGGCTGGGGACACCGAGCTGACGCAGGCTGAAGTACTTGGCGATGGCATAGTCTTCGCAGTCTGCCGCGCCGCGTTGCAGCGCTTGCACAGGCGTAGCCCAGTAGTCTGTCGCCGCCCAGATTTGTCGATCATCGGCAAAGCGCAGGCGTTGATTGAAAAAGCGATTGACTGCTTCCAGCTGCTGTCGCTCAGCCTGATCAACCTGACTTTGCAACAGGCGCTGCCAGTCCTGCAGGCGCTGCTGCCCTGCGGGCGAGTGGCCATAGAGCTGTTCGGCGCGCGCCATGATCCGGGCAAAATCCCAACCCGCCTGCAGGCTACCGGCCACGGCCAGCAGCACGACCAGCAGACAGGCGAACCACCTGTGCCGGTGCGGCATGCGGAAAAACCGGGCAGGCGGCATGGCTGGGCAGAGACTCCTGACAATAGGCCGAGCATGGTGCGCGGCAGGCACGAAAAAAACAATCGCCACAGGCCACGCCCCGTGACGGAATGCAGGCTAAAGGCTAGCATGCGCACACTGACCCGCCGAGCAGAGCCCGCAATGCCTCGTTTACCGCGTTCCAGCAGCCAGTTGCCGCTGATCCTGCTTCTGCTGCTGATGCTTGGCAGCGCCTTCTTCGCCACCAGCATGGTCAGCTACCAAAGTGCCATTCGCTCGCTGCGCGACGCCATCGTCAATACCGAACTGCCACTCACCTCCGACAATATCTACTCGGAAATCCAGAAAGACCTGGTGCGCCCGGTGCTGATTGCTTCGATGATGGCGCGCGATACCTTTGTCCGTGACTGGATACTGGCTGGCGAGCAGGACCCGCAGCAGATGACCCGCTACCTGCGTGAGGTACAGGAGCACTATGGCACCTTCACCAGCTTCCTGGTTTCCGAACGCAGCGCGACCTATTACCAGGCCAAGGGCATACTCAAGCAGGTTAACGAGGCCGAACCACGCGATACCTGGTACTACCGTGTCCGCGCCATGCGCGAACCCTACGAAATCAATGTCGATGTCGACCTGGCCAATCAGGACCACCTGACGTTCTTTATCAACTACCAGGTCTATGACTATCAGCAACAGTTCATTGGTGCCGCCGGCGTCGGCCTGGCCGTGGACTCGGTGGTCAAGCTGATCGATACCTACCAGGCCCGCTACGAACGCAGCATCTTCTTTGTCGATACCCAGGGCCGGGTAACCCTGACCGGCTCGCAAGCCGGGCCGCTCAAGGTCAAGACCGGACAACTGCTGAGCAGCATCGAAGGCCTTGAAGCGCTGCAGGACAGGCTGCCCAGACCGCAAAGCGGTAATTACCAGTACCGCGAAGCCGATCGCGGACACTTTCTCAACGTGCGCTATATCCCTGAGCTGGACTGGTACCTGTTCGTCGACAAGCATGACGGGGGAGCCATGGCGGAAATTCGCCGCTCGCTGCTGTGGAACCTGGCCATCAGCGTGCTGGCCACCCTGCTCAGCCTGACCCTGGTCGCGCTGGTCGTACGCCGCTACCAGCGGCGGATTGCCGCGCTGGCCAACACCGACCAGTTGACCGGCCTGCCCAACCGACGCGGTTTCGAATTGCTCGCCGGACAAGCCCTGCAGGATGCCCGCCGCCAGCGCCAGCCGCTCTGCGCCCTGATGCTGGACATTGATAACTTCAAGCAACTCAACGACCAGCATGGCCATCTCGCCGGCGATCAGGCTTTGCGGGCCTTTGCCGCACACCTGCGCAATCTGCCGCGGCAATCCGACATTGTCTGCCGCTGGGGAGGTGAAGAGTTCGCCATCCTGCTCAAGGACAGCTCACAAGAGGCCGCTCGCCAGCTGGCCGAGCGCCTGCGCGTCTCGATCGAGGCACTGCGCCTGCCGATCAATGGCCAGCAGTTGCAAATGACCGTGAGTATCGGCCTGAGCCAGCGCGAGGATCAGGAAAATATCGAGCAACTGCTCAACCGGGCCGATCGCGCGCTGTATCGCGCCAAGCAATCCGGGCGCAACCGTGTCTGCGAGGCCAGCCATGTCACAGGCTGAACAGCGCTGCCCGGCCTGCGGCAAAGCCAACCAGTGCGCACAGGCCGGCAAAAGTCAGCCAGTGACGGATTGCTGGTGTTTCCACCAACGGCTGAGCGAGCAGGCGCTGCAGCGCCTGCGCCAGTTCGATAGCCAGGCACGCAGTTGCCTCTGCCCTGCCTGCGCGCAAGCCTTGAACCAGGCCGACTGATGCGTCTGGATCGCTGGCTGGCCAATCAGCCCTGTTTTAATCGCGCCAAGGCCCAGCAACTGCTTGCGCAAGGGCGCATCACCGTGGACGGCCAGGTCTGTCGTGATGGCCTGCACGAAGTCGGACGCTTCCAGCAAATCGACCTCGACCAACAGCCCCTGCAGGCCGCACAGACGGCCCGCTACTACCTGCTGCACAAGCCACGCGGAGTCGTCAGCGCTACCCGGCATAGCCAGCACAAAACGGTCATCGACCTGCTGCAGGTTCCTCAGGCTGAGGAACTGCACCTCGCCGGACGCCTGGACCTGAATACCAGCGGCCTGCTGCTGATCAGCAACGACGGGCTGTGGACGCGCCGCCTGACCCTGCCGCGCAGCCGCCTGGCCAAGCACTATTGGCTGCGTACCGAACAGCCCATCGATCCCGCCTGCGTCAGCGACTTTGCCCGCGGCTTGCTCCTGGAGGGTGATCCACGGCCCACGCTACCGGCCACCCTGCACCTGCTGGACAGCCATAGTGCACGCCTGACGTTGCACGAAGGCCGCCATCATCAGATCAAACGCATGTTCGCCTGTTACCACAACCCGGTGCGCGACCTGCATCGCGAAGCCATCGGCAGCCTGCAGCTGGGCGACCTGCCCTACGCCAGCTGGCGTGAGTTGAGCAGCGAGGAAGTACAGCGCCTGAGCCGCGAAGCAGGCGCCGAGACGTATTAAAATGCAGACAAGCCTTCATTTTGCCAGGTTGTTCTGGTAAAAAGGCTGCCCCAAGCGGGTGTCGTATAATGGTAATACCCTAGCTTCCCAAGCTAGAGCCGTGGGTTCGATTCCCATCACCCGCTCCAGATGCAAAAAAACCGGCCAAAAGCCGGTTTTTTTATGCCTGTCACAGGCCGCCATGGCGGCCTGTGACAGTCGCCCTCAGCGACGGCGGCGGCGCCACCACCAGACAGCCAGTGCCAACAGGGTGATCAACACCGGCACCAGCAGGATGTTCAGCAGCTTGAGCGTACGGCCCAAGGCCTCGATATCTGCATTGAGCTGGTAACGCACCTCACGCAGCTCCTTGCGAATACGCAGTTTCTCGGCGAGGAACTGCTGCACCGCGGCTTGCTGCTCCGGGGTCATCTCCAGTGCCTTGGCCGGATCGTCTTGCTGCTGCAGGGCGGCCAGTTGCTGCTCGGTTTCCGCCAGGCGCTTCTGCAACACTTCTTCCTTCTCGCGGAAACGGGCCTCGGCTTCGCGCTGCAGGTTCTCGACGACCTCAAAGGGACGGCTGAAGCGACCACGGGAACGCACGCTGATCAGCGCGTCACTGCCGGCCAGGTTATCCAGTGCATTGATCGCCAGCCCGGCATTGTCGGCCCAGGGTTGCGGAATGCGCTGGCCAAAGAAGTCCTGCACCTGCACCCAGAGACGGTCGGTGAGCAGGTCGGTGTCGGCCACCACAATGACGTTGATGTTGTCAGCCGACTGCACGCCTGGCTCGCGCCCCTCGATACCCTGCGGATAGGCGGTCTGCGCCGGACCGCTGATGCGGGCCGCCAGGGTGTAGCGTTCCCCCGTGGGTTTGAGTTCGCGAATCAGCTCCTCGGGGTTGTTGAGCATGGCGAAACGCTGTGCCGCATAGGGCATGGCGTACTCGGAACTGCGCAGCAGCGGCTGGAATTGCGTCTTGGCATCCTCCAGTGGCTCGAGGATACCGGCGGTCGCCAGGTTGATGCGCTCCAGGCCATTGGTGACCACATCCTCCTGGTCCAGCGCACGACTCGGCAGGCTCAGCCAACCGGCATGCCGCACCGCCTGCTGGCCCATGCTGACCGACATGGCATAGGCACCGTCGCCGACCACTTCCTGGTCACGCAGGCGCAGCCCCCAGGCCTTGAACAGCGGCTCCAGGTTGGAAGCCTTGTCCTCGGGCATCTCGCCGGGCATGCCCAGGCCGGTATCGGCCTCGCTGTACGGATCGACGAAGACCAGCAGTTTGCCACCACGTAGCACGAACTGATCGATGGCATACAGCGTTTGCTCGGGCAGATCCTTGGGATGCACCAGCCAGAGCACCGACACCTGTTCGGGGATCTGATCGATGCCAGCCTTCAGGCTTTCGATCTCGAACAGCTGGCGAACTTCCTCCATGACCATCCACGGCGGGGTCGGCTGGCGGGCCATCATGTCGAAGCCACCGTGCAACTGCAGGGCGGACAGCACGCCGATCACCGGACGCTGCGGCTTGGCCAGCCCCTGCACCAAACGACTGATCTCGTACTCGAGGAACTCTTCCTGGTCCAGCGGGAAGAACGGGATGACCTGCTGTGCGTTATCTGCCTGCCCACGGGTGCCGGCCAGACCGAAATACAGCTGCCCGCCACTCTGATCCAGCGGCACCGCCTGCAGGCCAAAGCTCGCCGCGCGGTCCTCGTCCTCGGAGAAGGGTTGCGGATCGATCAATTCCACACGCAGCTTGCCGTTACTGGCACGCTGGTAGGCCATCAGCATCTCCTCCACGCGACGTGCGTAATTGCGCAGTGCGGTAAGGTCCTTGGCGGCGCTGTCGGAGTAGAAGAAATGCAGGGTGACCGGCTCATCAAGGCTCTCCAGGATGCGCTGGGTACCGCTGGAGATGGTGTAGAGCTTCTGCTCGGTCAGGTCCAGCCGGGCATTCTGCAAGGTCAGCCCGGAGAGCATGTTGAAGCCCAGGAAAGCCAGGGCAATGACCAGCAAGCCGGCACTGGAATACATCAGTTTCTTCATGTCAGTCAGCCTTCTTCAGGTCAACCACCAGCGCCGTGGCAGCCAGCCAGGCGACGATGAAGCTGAGGAAATACAGGAGATCACGCAGGTCGATGACACCCTTGCTGATCGCCTCGAAGCGAATCAGGAAGGACAGCGAAGCCACCGCGTCGATCAGCCATTGCGGCGCCCAGCCACTGAAGGCATCCAGCAGCATGGGGAAGCCACTGACGATGAACAGGAAACAGGCAGCGACCGCAAGGATGAAGGCGATTACCTGGTTCTTGGCCAACGCCGACATGCACGAACCCACCGCCAGGTAGGCCCCGGCCAGCAACCAGCTGCCCAGGTAACCGGTGATGATCGCGCCATTGTCCGGCTCGCCCAGGTAGTTGACGGTAATGATCATCGGGAAGGTCAGCAGCAGCGCCAGGCCAGCAAAGCTCCAGGCGGCGAGGAACTTACCGGCAACCGCCTCGAAACGTGTCACCGGCAGGGTCATCAAGAGTTCGATGGAACCCGACTTGCGTTCCTCGGCCCACAGGCGCATGGCAATCGCCGGCACCAGAAACAGGTAGAGCCAGGGATGAAAATTGAAGAACGGCGCCAGGCTGGCCTGGTTGCTCTCGAAAAAGCCGCCCAGGTAGAAGGTGAACACCCCGGACAATACGAGAAAAATCAGGATGAACACGTAGGCCAGCGGCGTGCTGAAGTAGCTGGCCAGTTCGCGTTTGAAGATTACCGGTAACTGCTTCATGCGGCTTCTCCACGGGTCAGGCTACGGAACACTTCATCCAGTCGGCCCCGCTCCACTTCAATTTCGCGCACCGCCCAGCCACGCTGGTGAATGAGCTGGTTGACCTGGGGAAAGATCACCTGCCCGGCGCTGGCCAGCACGGTCAGGCTGCCGTCACGCTCGTTGCGCTCTACACCAGCCACTCCGGGCAACGCGGCCAGTGCGCTGCTGTCCACGGCCGCATCAGCCAGCAGGGTCACGGCCTGGTGGTAGCGCGAACGGCTCTCCAGTTCCAGCGGCGTACCGTCGGCGAGCAGCCGCCCGCCAGCGATGATCACCGCACGGGTGCACAGGGCCGACACCTCTTCGAGGATATGCGTGGAGATGATGACGATCTTGTCCTTGGCCAGGCCCTGGATCAGTTGCCGCACCTGGTGTTTCTGGTTGGGGTCCAGACCGTCGGTGGGCTCATCGAGAATCAGCACCCGCGGGTCGTGGAGGATGGCCTGGGCCAGCCCGACACGCCGTTTGAAGCCCTTGGACAGGGTCTCGATGGACTGCCCGAGCACCTTGTCCAGTTCCAGCTGGGCGCTGGCCTTGGCCACGCGGCTGCGCTTCTCCGCACCACGGAAGCCACGTATCTCGGCAATAAATTCAAGAAAGCCCTGCACACGCATGTCGCCATAGCAGGGCGCACCTTCGGGCAGGTAGCCAATCAGTTGCTGGGCCTTGAGCCGTTGTTTCTGGATATCGAATCCATGAATGCGGGCCGTGCCCGAGGTGGGCGCCAGAAAACCACTGAGCATCTTCATGGTGGTCGATTTGCCGGCCCCGTTGGGGCCCAGGAAGCCCAGTACCTCTCCGGGAGCCACGCTGAACGACAGGTTGTCCACTGCCAGCTGCTGGGCAAAACGCTTGCTTAGATTAGTTATCTCGATCATGGCCTCTCACCATTGGGATCAGAACCCGGCAGCGACCATCACGGCAGCGACTACCGGCATGGATCGGGTCGATGAACACCCAAACCTGTGCCGCAGTGCCAGACACTGGCTGCTGCAGGGCTTCCTTTGCAACGCTGCGCGACTATAGGGGTCGCTGAACCGGCAATGCAAGACCATCGCACAGGCTAAAAAGTTGCAAAAGGCGACGCAAAATCAGGCAGTTATGCGGACAAAAGATCACTTACCCAGCACGCCTGCCTTTTGCGAGGCGTCAGCCAATACGGCACACTAGCCATCCCCGAGCCCCGGCTCGCCTGTCCGACCGAATTGCTTATGACCCGCTCACCCTTCCGTCGTCTGGCCTTTGGCGCCCTGCACCGCCTGCTGTACCTGTGGGTACGCTCGGAAACCATCAATCAATCAGCCTTTACGCTCAAACTCGACTGCAGTAAGCCGGTGTTCTATGTCCTGCAACAGCCTTCGGCCAGCGACCTCTCGGTGGTCGATAGCGAGTGCCGCAAGGCCGGCCTGCCACGCCCGGTGCTGCCGGTACAGCTGGGCAACCATCAGGAGAGCAAGGGTTTCTTCTACCTGACCCCCGAACCGGGCTGGTTTGGCGGCAGCAGCAAGCCCGGTGTAGCACCGACGCTGGTACGCGCATTGAATGCGGTTAACCAGCAACAGGTAGACGACGTGCAGATCGTCCCGGTCAGCGTGTTCTGGGGACAGTCTCCGGACAGTGAAACCAGCCCCTGGAAACTCCTGTTTGCCGACAGCTGGGCAGTTACCGGACGCCTGCGGCGGCTGTTCACTATTCTCATTCTAGGTCGCAAGACCCGTGTGCAGTTCTCCGCACCGCTCAAGCTGCGGCAGATCATCGACGAAGGCAAAGGCCCGGAGCGCACCCCGCGCATGGTCTATCGCCTGCTACGCGTGCACTTCCGCCAGCAGAAAGCGGCGGTGATCGGCCCGGACCTTTCGCACCGCCGCAACCTGGTCAAGGGGCTGATTCACGGTCCGCTGGTACGCCAGGCCATCGAGGCACAGGTGGCCAGCGAAGGCATCAGCGTGGAAAAAGCCGAAGCACAGGCCCTCAAATACGGTAACGAGATCGCCTCGGACTACGCCTATACGGCCATCCGCTTTCTGGAGCTGGTGCTGTCGTGGTTCTGGAACAAGCTGTACGAAGGGATCAAGGTCAACCACCTGCAACAGGTGCAGGAAATCGCCCATGGCAACGAGATCATCTATGTGCCCTGCCACCGCAGTCACATCGATTACCTGCTGCTGTCCTACCTGTTGTTCACCAACGGCCTGACACCTCCCCACATCGCCGCCGGCATCAACCTCAACATGCCTGTGGTCGGCGGCCTGCTGCGCCGTGGCGGGGCCTTCTTCATGCGTCGCACCTTCAAGGGCAACCCGCTGTACACCGCGGTGTTCAACGAGTACCTGCACACCCTGTTCTGCAAGGGTTTCCCGGTGGAGTATTTCGTCGAAGGCGGACGCTCGCGTACCGGGCGCATGCTGCAGCCCAAGACGGGCATGCTGGCCATCACCCTGCGCAGCTTCCTGCGTTCGTCGCGCCTGCCGGTGGTATTCGTACCGGTCTACATCGGCTATGAGCGGGTGCTGGAAGGCCGTACCTACCTGGGCGAACTGCGTGGCGCGAGCAAGAAGAAGGAATCGGTGTTTGACATCATTCGCGTGCTCAACGCCATCCGTAAACAGCGTTTTGGTTCGGTCGCCGTCAACTTCGGCGAGCCCATCCATCTGGCCGCCTTCCTCGACCAGCAGCAGCCTGGCTGGCGCAGCGCCGACCATGGCGCGCAATTCCGCCCGGCCTGGCTCAACGACACCACGCACCGACTGGGCCAACGCATTGCACGGCATCTGAACGATGCGACGGCCGTCAATCCGGTCAACCTGGTCGCCCTGGCCCTGCTTTCTACCAGCAAGCTGGCGTTGGACGAAAAAGCCCTGGCACGCACCCTGGATCTCTATCTCAACCTGCTGCGCCAGGCGCCCTATTCGCCCTATGCCACCCTCCCGGAAGGCGATGGCCTGGCCCTGATCGAATACGTACAAAGCATGGAACTGCTCGCCGAACAGCGCGATGCGCTTGGCCGCATTCTTTATCTGGATGAGCAGAATGCGGTGCTGATGACCTATTACCGCAACAATGTGCTGCATGTGTTTGCCCTGCCCGCGCTGCTTGCCAGCTTCTTCCAGAGCAGCGCCCGCATGAGCCGCGAGCAGATCCTGCGCTTCACCCGGGCCCTTTACCCCTACCTGCAGGCCGAGCTGTTCATCCGCTGGGAACTGGAGGAACTGGACGAAGTCATTGATCAGTGGCTGACTGCACTGGTCGATCAGGGCCTGCTCAAGGTCGATGGCGAGATGTATAGCCGGCCAGCACCCAGCTCCCGTGAGTTCGTCCTGCTGACCTTGCTGGCACGCGCCATCGTGCAGACCCTGCAACGCTTCTACATGGCCATTGCCCTGCTGCTCAACAACGGACAGAACAGCTTGAGCGCCGAACGCCTGGAACAGCTGTGTACGGTGATGGCCCAGCGCCTGTCGATTCTCCACGGACTGAATGCCCCCGAGTTCTTCGACAAGAGCCTGTTCCGCCACTTTATCCAGAGCCTGCTCGACCACCGGGTATTGCGCCAGAGTGCGGAAGGCACCCTCAGTTACCATCCACAACTGGGCGAACTGGTGGAGGGCGCCGCCAAGCGCGTGTTGCCTGCGGAAATCCGTCTGTCGATTCGCCAGGTTGCCCAGCATAGTCATGACGAGCAAAGCGACGAAACACCTGCTTGACTCAGCGGAGCAGGCATACACCTGCTCCCCCTACCCTTGTGGAGAAGCGCCATGCCACGCCTGATCAGTCTGTTGTTGTGCCTGCTGCTAAGCAGCCCGAGCTTTGCCCTGTCGCTGGCCGAGCTGTCCCAGGGAGACGCCGCCAGCGGGCTGAAACAGGCCCTCAACCAAGGCGCCAAAGCCGCAGTCGCCCAACTGGGACGCCCCGGTGGCTTCAGCAGCGACCCGCAGGTACGTATCGGCCTGCCCGGCAAGCTGGGCAAGGCGGCACGTACCATGAAGCTGATGGGGATGGGCGCCCAGGTCGAACAACTGGAAGCCAGCATGAACCAGGCCGCTGAAGCAGCCGTTCCCCAAGCCCAGGCACTGCTCCTGCAAGCCGTGCAAAACATGACCCTGCAAGATGCCAAGGCCATTCTTGCCGGCCCGCAAGACTCAGCCACCCGTTACCTGGATAAAAGCAGCCGCGAACAACTGCGCAGCCGCTTTCTGCCTATCGTGCGCCAGGCTACCCAGCAAGTTGGTCTGGCCCAGCAGTACAATGCCTTTGCCGGGCAGGCCGCCAGCTTTGGGGTCATCGATGCACAAAGTGCGCAGATCGAGAACTACGTGACCGAGCAGGCACTCAACGGCCTGTTCAAGATCATTGCCGAGCAGGAAGCCGGCATTCGCCGCAATCCAGCCCAGGCAGCCGGCAGCCTGGCCCGCAAGGTCTTTGGTCTGCAATAAGCCGATGCTGCTGGTCGACAGCCACTGTCATCTGGACTTCCCCGTCTTCGATGCGGATCGCCAGACGCTGCTCGAGCAAGCCCGCCAACAGGGCGTGACCCGCGTGGTTGTGGCCGCCGTGAAAGCGGCAGGCTGGCCGCGCCTCTGGGAGCTGGTCGAGCAGCACAGCATGCTTTACGGCAGCCTGGGGCTGCATCCGTGCTTTCTTGCCGAGCATGATGCCCGGCATCTTGGCGAGCTGCAGCAGTGGCTGGAGCGCCTGCGGGGACACCCGCGCCTATGTGCGCTCGGCGAAATCGGCCTCGACTATGCGCAGGCAGACAGCCCACGCGATGCCCAACAAGCCTTGCTGCTGGCCCAGTTGCAGCTGGCCAAAGCCTTCAACCTGCCGGTACTGCTACATGTACGACGCGCTCATGCCGACTGTATCGCCCTGCTCAAACAGCTACGCCTGCCACGCGCAGGCATAGTGCATGCCTTTTCCGGCAGCTACGAAGAAGCCCGCGAATACCTGCGCATGGGCTTTAAACTGGGCCTTGGCGGCGCCGCTACCTGGTCGGCAGCAAGCCGCCTGCAGCGGGTGTTGGGACGCCTGCCGTTGCACGGCGTGGTACTGGAAACCGACGCACCGGATATGGCGCCAGCCATGTTCGCCGGGCAACGCAACAGCCCTACGCACCTGCCAGCCATCTGCACGGCACTGGCAACACACCTGCACTGCAGCCCGGCGCAACTGGCCTGGCACAGCAGCCGCAACTGCGCCGAGCTTTTTGCCTGGCCAGACCTGGCACTCGCCCCTTAACGCACGAAGCGGCCCGCAGGCCGCCTCGTCGAACCATGGTCCTGCTCTCAGACCTTGAATGTGGCAATCAGCTGCTTGAGCTGGCCTACCAGGCTACTCAGCTCGCGGCTGGCACGCGCGGTCTGGCTGGCACCTTCGGCCGTGCGTTCTCCCGCTTGGTTGATTTCGACAATGTTCTGGTCGATATCATGGGCCACAGCTGTCTGCTGCTCGGCCGCCGCAGCGATCTGCTGGTTCTGGTCGACGATCATGCCGACTGCCGCCAAAATGTTCTCCAGCGCCAACTGAACCTTGGACGACTCACTGACCGTGCCATCGGCTTTCTGGTGACTGCTGTTCATGGCCTTCACGGCTGCGGCCACCCCTTGCTGCAGACGCGCGATCATCTGCTCGATTTCCTCGGTCGATTGCTGAGTACGCTTGGCCAGGGTGCGCACCTCATCAGCCACCACGGCAAACCCTCGTCCCTGCTCGCCGGCACGCGCAGCTTCAATAGCCGCGTTGAGAGCCAGCAGGTTGGTTTGCTCGGCAATCCCCTTGATAACCTCAAGCACCCGACTGATCGAGGCGCTGTCACTGGCCAGTTGGTCGATCACGGTCACCGACTGGTCAATCTCCGCGGCCAGGCGCTCAATGCTGCCAACCTGCGCTTCGACCAGCGCACGGCCACTCACCGTTTCCTCATTGACGCTCTGCGCACTGCCCACCGCCGCCGCCGCGCTGCGGGCTACTTCCTGGGCAGTAGCAGACATTTCGTTCATGGCCGTGGCCACCTGCTCGATCTGCCCACGCTGCCCGGCCACCGCCTGGTTGCTCTGGTCGGAAACCTGCTCGACCTGCACAGCCTGGTGCTCAACCTTGGATACGGTATCGCCTACTTCACGGATCAACTGGTGGATCTTGCCTACTGCATCATTGACCGCCTGTCCCAGCTCGCCCAGCTCGTCCTGGCTCTGCACACGGAACGTGACCGTCATATCACCATCGGCCATGCGCCCCATGACCTGGCCAAGCGCTTTCAGCGAACTGCGTGTCGACACATAGAAGCCGCCATACAGGTAGACAATGGCCAGGAAGACCAAAACCAGGGCAATCACCAGCAAGATCATCTGGCCACGTTTCTCGCCCAGACGCTGTTGCAGATCGCGCTCGATCACAGCCAGGGCGGCATCATCCAGCTGATAGGTTTTCTCCATCAGCGAGCCCATTTGCTGGTAGAAATCCAGCCAGGGGGTATTCATCTCCTCGGCCATGATGACCTGGTCTTCCAGTAGCAGCATGGCTTCCTTGAGCGAAGCCTGACTGGCTTCCGCCTGCCCCCCCAGCTCACTGCGTACAGCCGGACTCGCCAACGCCTCACTGATGCGCGTGCCGTAGTCACCATGCAGGCGTTCCAAAGTCAGCAACAGGTCGTCCAGCCGGGTACTGGCCGCCGAGTTGAGGAAACCCTGGCCAATCGAATAAGCGCCCGTGGCGCGCCCCACACCCAGTGCCGCGGTCACTTGCGGCGTACCGCCGGTAATCAGCTCAGCCAACTGCCGCACATCACGCTCGGCGTCCTGACTAAGCCCTCCCAGAGCGGCGATGAAGCGCGCAAAGATCTGCGTGCTACCGACCAACTGCTCAGCCATTTGTACTTTGCTTTGCAGTGACGACTGCTCACTCAGCGCACGCAAGGCAGCCAACAGTTCGTCGCGCTTGCTATTGAACTCTTCCAGCACCGCTGCATCGCGCGTTTTTGGGCTCATGGCCTGTAGATCAGCCTGCAGCTGTTTCTCCATGGCCTGGATACGCGAGTCCAGATCGCCGGCATTGCCCGACTGGCCAATCATCATGTTGATCAGCGTAAAGTCATTGAGGGCCTCGACGTCACGCCGCAGCTTCAGACTGCTACCGAGCAGGTCCAGACTCTGCAGCTCGGTCTCGGTCGCCACTACCTGGCGGTAGGAATCGCTAACCAGGTAATAGTTGGTGATCAGCATGGGCAGAAAGAAGAGCACACTGATCAGGCTGAACTTCATGCCGAAGCTCAGGCGATTCATCAACGCGATGGCCGGATACAACACGGTCTTCACTGGACTTCTCCCGTCGTTTTTTTATTTTATGCGGCATGGGCTTTGTAGCAGACCAAGCATCTCACGCCCCCAGGCCGCCGCACAGGGCAGCTCGGCGGATCAACCAACGCGATAGCAAGACATGCAGGGCAATGATGGCACCCTGACGCCACACGGTGACAGCACCTGTGTACCTGATATCGGCCTATCTTTCTGTAACTTAAGGTAAATCATGCACGAACCGATACGCCTGGGCATCGACCTGGGGGGCAGCAAGACCGAAATCATCGCCCTGCATGGATCACAGGAGCTGCTACGCCGCCGGCAAGCCACACCGCGCGGCGACTACCCAGCCACACTGGATACTATAGCCGGTATGATTGAGGCTGCCGAAAGACAGCTTGGCCCGTGCAGCAGCCTGGGCGTCGGCATACCCGGCACGCGTTCTCCCGATCACGGCCTGATCAAGAACGCCAACTCCACCTGGCTGATCGGTCAAGACTTGCAAGGTGACCTGCAGAGACGCCTGCAACGCCCGGTACGACTGGCTAATGATGCCGACTGCTTTGCCTTGTCCGAAGCCACTGATGGCGCTGCTGGCGGCGCCCCTTCGGTCTTCGGGGCTATTCTCGGCACCGGTGTGGGTGGTGGTATCGTCATCAACGGACAGCTGCTTGCCGGTCCCAATGGCATTGCCGGCGAGTGGGGACACAATCCCCTGCCGGCCCGCGGGACTGAGGATGGCCCAAGCATGGCGTGCTACTGTGGCCGCCAGGACTGCATCGAGACCTTTCTCAGCGGTCCTGGCTGGGCCGCACGTAGCCAGCTGCAACTGGATGCCGAGCAGTTGGTTATCGCCGCCCGCAACGGGCAACCCAAGGCACAGGCAGCCTTGCAGCGCTATATCGAACAATTGGCCCGTAGCCTGGCCAGCGTGATTAATCTGCTCGACCCGCACGTGATCGTACTGGGTGGCGGCCTGTCAAATATCGACGAACTCTACCCAGGCGTCGTACGGCACTGGCAGAAGCACGTATTTTCCGACCGCGTCAACACGCGCCTGGTACGCGCCCGGCATGGCGATTCCAGCGGCGTACGCGGTGCCGCCTGGCTGGGAGCACAAACTGACGTCTAGTTTGCCGCGTGACTCACACCGACCGCCAGGCCAGCGCCGTGACAAGCCGAAACACAAGCCTGGCGAGGAGATTGGCGGGCGGCCTCAGCCCAACAGGTCACTCGCTCAGATCAACAGAATCCACAGGGCCAGTGCGGCATACCAAACCACAGCGGTACGCAACAGCAGATGCCACAAGGCATCCAGCGTGCGCAATCCGGCCTCACCAGAAGCCTGTGCAGGCACTTCCGCCGCGGTTCGTCCGGCTTCGGCGACCAAGCGCTGCCCCTCGATATCCCAATTGAGCAGCTCGGCCAGGTAACCGCGACTCACGGCAACGAAGTTGCCTACCAGGGCAAAGCTGCTGATCAGCAAGCGTACCGGCAACCAGTCCAGAGCGTGCCGCCATTGCCCAGCCCGCTCGCGCAACACCGGGCTAGCTGCCTGCTGCTCCGTCAGCGCCAGCAAGCGATAGGCCAGGGCAACCAGCGGTCCCAACAGCGCATACCAGAAAATCACCACGAAGAAGCCCTGGCAAGACTGCCACAACAGATGCCCCTGCACGCGGGCCAGCAACTCATCACCCTGCTCGGCAGTCACGCCCATGTCACGCTCTGCGGCATGCAGTGCACCCTGCTGGTCGCCGCGGCGCCAGGCATCACGAAATGGCCCCTGCTGCGCCAGTAGATCACCACGCCCGAGACTGTAGAGCATCACCAGCAGATGCACCGGGAAAGCCAGCCAGCCATAAGCGACCGACTCCAGCCCCCAGAGCAACAGCCCCAGCAGGAAGAGTGGCAACAAAATCAAGCACAACAATTGCCAACCCGTATGATTGGCCGCAGGCTCTTCACCTTCTACACGCTGCAACCAGGCTTGCCACCAGCCATCCTGCTGCAGGCGCAAGCGCCAGGCAGAAAACTTCTCGATCCAGACCAGCAGCAGCAACACCAGAAAACTCATATACGCTCTCCCTGTCAGACCAGGCTGGCGCGATAGCGCTGCCAGTCAAAGTATGGGCCGGGATCTGTCTTGCGTCCCGGCGCAATGTCACTATGGCCGACGATACGCTCCAGACTAATCGCCGGGTAGTGCTGGCGAAGCAGACGAGTCAGGCTCGTTAGCTGATTGTATTGCGCCTCGCTGAAAGGCAGATCATCAGTACCCTCCAGCTCAATACCCAACGAGAAGTCGTTGCACCCCTCACGCCCGGCAAAGCAGGAAACGCCTGCGTGCCAGGCACGCTGCAGGCAGGAAACAAACTGCCACAGCCGACCGTCTCGTTCGATGAGAAAATGTGCAGAGACACGCAACCCGGCGATCCCGGCAAAATAGGGATGGGCCTGCGGATCGAGGCGATTCTGAAAAAGTGCCTGAACCTGCCCGGTAGAAAACTGACCGGGCGGCAGGCTGATGTTATGAATCACCAACAGGGAAATCTCCCCATCGGGTCGTTCGTTGAAGTTGTCCGAAGGACAATGGCTGATGCCCGTACACCAGCCGCTTTGCGGATCGAATTGCATGACGGCTCCTTGTAGCCGTCACTCTAGCAGAGCCCTGATGGATCAGGCGCCCTTGAGACGCCGCAAGTTACCGATCACCGACTCCAGGGCACGATCGAACAACAAGGCGTCATCCAGCAGGCGCACCGCATTGCGACGAAACTCGACAGCCAGCCCCATACGGGTCTTTTCCAGCACTTTCATGCCGGTACGGTTGACGAAAACATACTTGCCGGTTGGCTTGATGATCGCCGCGAGCTTGCAGCGCAGCTTGTGCTCTTCGTCCTCCTGAATCTCGACCCAGCTGCCAACCCCCAACTGATCAACCTTGAGCAATGCCTCATCATCGTCGGGCAACTGGCATTCCTCACCAGCAGGACGCGCTTCGCCAGGTGCCAGCAAGACAATTTCCTCAACCACCTCGACCATCGCTGGCGGCTCTTCCGGAACAGCAAGGACAACCGGCAGATCAAGCTCGGCCAACCCGTGTCCAAGCTCATGCGACGCCTCGTCAGGGATGGTTTCCGGTGCCTCGGCCATGCTTTTCTTGAAGCGCTGGAAAGCCTGAACATGCAGTGCTTCCAACTGGGTGAAATAATCACCCGCAGCGAAGGGGTCGAACCCTGCGCCATTCAAGCCGTCGCGCAGCGCCTTGAGTAGATTGGGCACCAACTGCAACAACTGCAGACGCGCCTCGGGCTCATCATGGGGCTCTACGCTCCAGATCAAGTCATCCATGGTGGTCAGCATGGCCTGCCACTCAGGCGACTCACTGCCGTGCTTCAGGCAGGTCAACTGCAGCACCTTGCTCCAGGCTTCCTGGAGCAGACGTACCACAACCTCCGGGAGGGTGCGCCCAAGCAAGCGCTCATTGAGCGCCTGCTCGACCTGTAGGCGCGCCAGTTCAGCACGCGCCCGCCCTTCTTCGGCATCACGCGTACGTTGCTCCAGCAATTCGCTACGCCGACGCTCATCGCCGGTAAAGGCCAGAAAATCCGCCAGCAACTCGGCAAAGATCGCCGGGTCATCGACAAAGTCCTTGAGTAGACGTTGCACTATCTGGTCGATCTTCTGGTAAAGCCCATCACGCTGGACATCATCCTGATCAGCCCAGCCCATCGCGGCGGCGGCAATTTCATTGAGCAAGCGTCGTGCAGGATGGCTGCCACGGGCAAAAAAACTCTTGTCGATCACCGCCACCTTGAGCATCGGGATCTGCAGGCGGCCAATCAGCGCCTTGAGCGAGTCCGGCAGGTTGCGATCATCGAGAATGAACTCGAAGAGCATCGAGACCAGATTGATCACATCATCATCAACCTGACCGACCATGCGCGCCTTGCCACTGCGGGCACTGGCACGCGTCAGCAGCGAATCCACCTGGTCACGCAGATCGATATCCGCCTGGGCTGACACCGGGAGTTGCTGCTGCATATGCGAGAGCAGACGCAACAAGTCGTTGCTGCTGATCGGCAAGGCATCGGCGGGACGCTGACGCTGCGGCAACGCCACATCACGCACCTGAGCCAGCAGCTCCTGGAATACGCTGAAAGCCTCCTGCATACCGGCATCGTCGACGGGCAGACTCACCCCCGGCGCTCTGCCAGCGGCCTGACCAGCCGCCGGCAAGGGGCGCGCCGGACGCTGGGACTGCAGGTTGGGGAGTACACCGGCGTTGATCAGTTGCTCATTGGCGTGCGCGTAGACTTCTCCCAAGCTGCTCAACACAAAGCGCTCGAACAACTTGAAGACAATCAGCTTGACGCGTATCTCCACCTCCAGCGAACGCGTAGCCTCGGCAAATGCTTCGCAGAGAAAACGCGGACCCAGCGGATTGCTCTTGTCATCGACCGCTTTACTAACCAGTGTGTTGATACGCTGCGTGACATGGCCAAGCGCCTGACCATCACGATTGAGCACCTTGGCAACCATGGTATCGATGGCAACCGACTCTTCCAGCTCTTCCTCTTGCACCAGGCTGAGCGCAGAACTGTCCAGCACATCCAGCTGCGGCGCCGGCTTGCCAATCTCGTACTGGTTGAGCAACGAGAACGACTCGAAAACCTTTTGCAGGAAAGCCCGCTCAATCACCTTGCGCTTCAGGCGCAAGTCACGCATGGCCTCGAAATAGGCATTCTGCTCAGCGTTGCTGGTGGCCCGATCGGCCATTTCGAACAGCGAGTCGTCGGCATTGTCGAACAATGCCTGCAGGGCTTGTTTGAGCTGCAAAGCAGCCTTGTCACGCACCTGGGTCAACGCCACGGGCAACCTTCCTACCGGCGAGGGATTAGTCTGCTCTGCAACTACACGCTTGAGGTGTACCACATTAGCCTCGGTCTGCATTGCGCTCTCCTGCCGACCTTACCGCAAAGGGTAGACGGGTCTGCTGTGCGAACAACTGGAATCGATCTTTTACCAGCCGCGCCATAGATATGGCGTCAAAATCTGATTGGTCGTTTGCATTATTGAAGAGTGACGCCTTTCTACCAAGGGCTGTTTTGCCCTAGACATGACTCAGATCACACCCAGGGCAAATCAACCTACAAACGGTCAAGGTACGTGACCAACGGCGCAACCTGACGAGCGCAAGACAGCACCGTATAATCGCCAACTCACCCCAGAGAGCCGATCATGCCCAACCTGACCCTTGCCCAGCTGACCGATGAAATCCAGGCCAACGTACGCATCGCCCTACGGGAAGATATTGGCAGCGGAGACATCACCGCCCAGCTGATTCCTGCCGAGCGCCAGGCTCGCGCCCAGCTGATCACTCGCGAGGCCGCCGTGATCAGTGGCTGCGCCTGGGTCGATGAGGTATTCCGTCAGATTGATCCGACAGTCAGTCTGGAGTGGCTGGTCGAGGACGGCCAGCAGGTACTCGCCAACCAGCTACTCCTGCGCCTGAGCGGCCCGGCACGGGCCATTCTCAGCGGCGAGCGTGCGGCACTGAATTTCCTGCAGACCCTATCGGCCGTAGCGACCCGTTGCCGTCAATATGCCGATCTGGTCAGCGGCACCGGTGTGCGCCTGCTCGATACCCGCAAGACCCTGCCCGGCCTGCGCCTGGCGCAGAAATACGCGGTCACCTGCGGTGGCTGTGACAATCACCGCATTGGCCTGTATGACGCGTTCCTGATCAAGGAAAACCATATTGCCGCCTGCGGCGGTATCGCCCAGGCTGTCGCGCAGGCACGCCACATCGCCCCCGGCAAGCCGGTGGAAGTCGAAGTCGAGGATCTGCAGGAACTACAGCAGGCACTCGCCGCCGGCGCCGACATCATTATGCTCGACGAACTGAGCGATGCCGATATGCGCGAAGCCGTACGACTGTGCGGTGGGCGCGCCAAGCTGGAGGCTTCCGGCGGCATCCATGGCGGAAACCTGCGTAGCGTGGCGGAAACCGGCGTCGACTACATATCGCTTGGCACGCTGACCAAGGACATCAAGGCCGTCGACCTGTCACTGCGCCTGCTGGCCGACTGACCCGCACGACGCCCCTCACCCAGTCGGCAAGGGGCGCCAGCCCATTCAGTGGTCTGCCCTGGGGCGCGTCGGTTCATCGGCGCGCACCCTGAACCAGGCAGCATAGAGCGCCGGCAGGAACAGCAAGGTGAGTGCCGTGGCAACGATCAAACCGCCCATGATGGCCACCGCCATCGGCCCGAAGAATACGCTGCGCGACAACGGAATCATCGCCAGTACCGCGGCCAGCGCGGTCAGCACAATGGGCCGGAAACGCCGCACGGTCGCTTCGATGATGGCATTCCAGCGACTCAAGCCTGCGGCGATATCCTGCTCGATCTGATCAACCAGAATCACCGAGTTGCGCATGATCATCCCGGACAGGGCAATGGTGCCGAGCATGGCGACAAAGCCGAAAGGCTGCTGGAACAACAACAGAAACAGCGTCACGCCAATCAGTCCGAGCGGTGCGGTCAGGAAAACCATCACCGAGCGCGAGAAGCTCTTCAGCTGCAGCATCAGCAAGCTCAGCACCACCACTACGAACAGCGGCAGCCCGGCATTGACCGACGCCTGGCCACGCGCCGAGTCCTCAACCGTGCCCCCCACGTCCAGCAGGTAGCCATCCGGTAGCTGACGGCGAATCGGCTCCAGGGTCGGCAGAATCTGCCGGGTTAGCGAAGCCGGCAACTCGTCGCCATAGATGTCGGCGCGCACCGTGACCGTGGGCAGGCGATTGCGATGCCAAATCACGCCTTCCTCGAAACCATAGGTCAGGGTGGCCACCTGCGACAACGCCACACTGCGCCCCTTGTCCGTCGGCACCGCCAGGCTGCCGAGCTGGCCCAGGCCAAAGCGCTCATCGGGCGTGCCGCGCAGCTGGATCTCGATCAGCTCGTTGCCTTCGCGGTACTGGCTAACCAGCGTTCCGGACAGCGCGCCCTGCAGGAAGGCAGACAAGTCCGCGGTGCTGACCCCCAAGGCACGGGCACGATCCTGATCGATATCCAGACGCACCACCTTGCTCGGCTCCTGCCAGTCCAGGTGCACATTGACCACATGGGGGTTTTCGCGCACCTTCTCTTCGACCTGATGGGCCAGCTCGCGCACCGTATCGATGTGTTCACCAGACACCCGGAACTGCAACGGGTAACCTACCGGCGGACCATTTTCCAGACGCGAAACCCGCGAGCGCAGCTGACTGAAATCGTTGTTGAGTAGCTCAATCAGCCAACTGCGTACCCGCTCGCGCGCCTCGACATCCTTGGCCAACACCACGAACTGGGCAAAGCTGGTCGCGGGCAACTGCTGATCCAGGGGCAGATAAAAGCGAGGCGAGCCCGTTCCTACATAGGCCACGTAGTTCTCGATCTCCGCGTGCTCGCGCAGCCGTACCTCCAGACGTGCCACCTGTTCTTCGGTAGCGCGCAACGAAGCGCCCTCGCCCAGTTTCAGGTCGACCATCAGCTCGGGACGCCCGGAGGCCGGGAAGAACTGCTGAGGCACGAAGCGGAACAGCACGATGGACAGGGCAAACAGTCCCAGGGTCAACAGCAACACCCGCCCACGGTTTTCGACACACCACCCCACCACATAACGCACCCGCTGATAGAACGGCGTGGCATAAGGGTCATGCCCTGCACCGCTACCGCCGTGCTTGGCTGCATGCAGCTTGGCCAGATCAGGCAGCAGGCGCTCGCCCAGGTAAGGCACGAAAACCACGGCGGCGATCCACGAAACCAACAAGGCAATGGCGACCACCTCGAAAATCGACCGGGTGTACTCGCCCGTTCCCGATTGCGCCGTGGCAATCGGCAGGAAGCCGGCGGCAGTGATCAGCGTGCCGGTGAGCATGGGAAAGGCCGTACTGGTCCAGGCATAGCTGGCTGCCTTGATCCGCGAAAAGCCCTGCTCCATTTTGATCGACATCATCTCCACGGCGATGATCGCATCGTCTACCAACAGCCCCAGCGCCACCACCAGCGCACCCAGGGAAATCTTGTGCAGACCGATACCCAGGTAATGCATGACGGCAAATGTCATCGCCAGCACCAGCGGAATCGACAAGGCCACCACCAGGCCGGTGCGCATACCCAGCGAGAAGAAACTCACCAGCAGGACAATAGCCACCGCCTCAGCCAGCACCCGCACAAACTCGCCAACACCCGCACGCACCGCAGCCGGTTGATCGGCCACCTGGCGTAACTGCATGCCCAGCGGCAGTGTTTCCTGGATACGCGCAAATTCCGCAGACAGAGCCTTGCCGAGCACCAGGATGTCACCACCCGGCTTCATCGATACCGCCAGGCCAATGGCATCCTCGCCCATGAAACGCATACGTGGCGCAGGCGGATCATTGAAGCCACGCTGCACCTCCGCCACATCGCCAATCCGCAAGGTGCGGTCGCCGACGCGAATGGGGAAGTTGCGAATCTCCTCGACGCTGCGAAAACTGCCGCTCACGCGCAGTTGCACCCGATCAGTCGGCGTCTCGATGAAGCCTGCCGAAGTCACGGCGTTCTGCTGTTGCAAGGCCTGCTGCACCAGAGGCAACGGCAGGCCCAGGGTTGCCGCCTTGGTATTGGACAGCTCGATCCAGATCTTCTCATCCTGCAAACCGATCAACTCGACCTTGCCGACATCCTTGACCCGCTGCAGTTGCAACTGCACACGGTCGGCATAGTCCTTGAGCACCGCATAGTCGAAGCCTTCGCCGGTCAAGGCATAGATGTTGCCGAAGGTGGTGCCGAACTCGTCATTGAAGAACGGTCCCTGGACACCTGGCGGCAGGCTGTGACGAATGTCCGAGACCTTTTTGCGAATCTGGTACCACAGCTCGGGAATATCCTTGGAGCGCAGAGAGTCACGGGCGATGAAGGTGACCTGCGACTCGCCGGGGCGAGAAAAGGACACGATTTTGTCGTACTCGCCGGTTTCCATGAGCTTCTTCTCGATGCGCTCGGTCACCTGCCGCGACACTTCCTCAGCAGTCGCCCCCGGCCACAAGGTGCGCACCACCATGGCCTTGAAGGTAAAGGGGGGATCTTCGCTCTGGCCCAGCTTGCTGTAGGAAATCGCCCCGACCACCGCCAGCAGAACCATTAGATAAAGGACGATCTGACGGTTCTTCAGTGCCCATTCGGAAAGGTTGAAGTTCATCCGCGATTACTCCTTGCCCGCCAGATCAACCGGACGGTTATCGCGATCAACCGGTCGTACCCGCAGCCCTTCACGGAGCAGATGAACGCCGCCCACCACCACCCAATCGTCGCCATGCAGGCCGTTGAGAATGGCAGCACGTTCCTCATGGTAGGGACCAATCACCACCGACACGCGCTGCAGACGGCTTTCGCTGCCGCGCACTACCCACACATAGGGCTGGTCGTTATCGGCGCTGAGCGCCGACAGCGGCACCGACAAGGGGACTTCGCCATCATGCTGGACATGCACCCGGGCACTCTGCCCCGGCTCAGCGGGAACCTTGGTGTCGACAAACGAAACCCGCGCAGCAAAGGTGCGCGACTGCGAGTCTGCCGAGGGCGCCATCTCGCGAATCACCCCCGGGTAGCGACGACCGGGCTGCGACCACAGCTCAACCTCGACCTGCTGGCCAATGCGATAACGCTCGTAGCTCTGCTCGGGCAGGCTGATCAGCACCTCGCGCTCGCCATCCGCCGCCAGCACGAATACCGTCTGCCCGGCCGCCAGCACCTGGCCTACCTCGCCGCGCCGACTGGCAATCACCCCGTTCTGCGGTGCGCGCAACACGGCATAACCAGCCTGGTTGCTGGCTACGTTGTACTCGGCACGCACCTGTTTGAGCCGCGCCTCACCGGCACGGTAGAGATTTTCCGCGTTGTCGTACTGCGACTGGCTGACCAACTGACGAGCCAGCAGGGTCTTGTAGCGATCACGCTCGGCGCGTACCAGCTTGAGATTGGCTTCGGCAGCCGTCACCTGGGCGCGCATGGCTTCCAGTTGCAGGCGCACATCCTGCGGGTCCAGTTCAGCCAGCGGCTGATCCTTGCGGACCCGCTCGCCGACTTCGACCAGGCGTTTACTCATCTTGCCGCCGATGCGAAAGCCCAGTTCCGGCTCGAAGCGGGCCCGCACTTCGCCAGGAAAGGTATCCACCAGCGCACCGGCAGGTACCGGCTGCACCACCAGCACCGGACGCGCCACGCTGGCAGTAGGTTCCTCGCTGCCACAGGCAGTGAGCAGCAGGCCCAGTACAGCGGGTATGGCAAGCGGCAAGACATGACGAAACATGGGAGCAACCTTTGCACAAATAGGGTTATTGGAATATTTATACCGGCGAGTATAGTAAAAATAGCAAACCCGCCAGTCCAGTATTTAAACGACGATGTCAGACACTCTTTCCACCAGCCTGTCCACGCCCAGCAACGGCCCCGGCCGCCCCAAGGATCAGCTCAAACGTCAGGCAATCCTCGACGCCGCCAAGCAGCTGTTCCTCCAGCAGGGCTACGAAGGCACCAGCATGGATGCCATTGCCAGCGCCGCGGGCGTTTCCAAGCTCACCGTGTATAGTCACTTCACCGACAAAGAAACCCTGTTTGCCTGCGCCGTGGCCGCCAAATGCGAGGAACAGTTGCCAGCCACCTATTTTGAGCTGGCAGCAGATGTGCCGATCGAGGCCAGCCTGCTGGCGATCGGGCGGGGCTTCAATACGCTGGTCAACAGCGACGAGTCACTGGCCCTACAGCGACTGATGACTGCGCAGGGCGGACAGAATCTGCAACTGGCCCAGTTGTTCTTCAATGCCGGCCCGCAGCGCATGCTCGACGCCATGCACAAGTTGCTCGAGCAGGCCTGCCAGCGTGGCCAACTGCAGATCGACAACCCGGCACGCGCCGCCGAACACTTCTTCTGCCTGATTCGCGGCGGATGCAATTTCCGCCTGTTGATCGGCCTGTGCGAGCCGCTCAGCGGGAGTGCCGCAGAAGAGTACGTCAGTGACGTGGTCGGTTTGTTCCTGCGCGCCTACCGCGCGAATTCATGAAAGTTTTTTCTTGGCATAAATGTCATAGCGGCTGGATTTACCCTCCAGGCTGTAACTGGGTGCAGGGCCGCTAATCACCGGCGCCTTGCGCGGGCGCTTGACCACTACGCGATGGGAAGCCAGTGCCAGTGCTGCCTCCAGCAGGCTGGACGCATCCTCATCATCACCCACCAGCGGGCGAAACAGGCGCATTTCCTTCTTCACCAGAGCACTCTTGTCGCGGTGCGGAAACATCGGATCGAGGTGGATGACCTGCGGCACGTCACCCTGCCAGTCACGCATCAGGGCAATGGCGTCGCCCTCCAGCAGCTGCATGCGCGCCACGATGGCCGCCACCTGATCATCCGTCGCGGCACGCCGCAGGCCATCGGCCAGCAGTGCCGCGATCACCGCCTGCCGTTCGCACATCTGCACCCGGCACCCCAGACTGGCCAGCACAAACGCATCACGCCCCAATCCCGCCGTAGCCTCCAGCACATGGGGACGAATCCCCGGAGCCAGGCCCACCGCCTTGGCAATCATCTGCCCGGCGCCACCACCGAACTGGCGACGGTGCGCCAGCGCACCTTCAACAAAATCGACGCGCACCGGCCCCGGTGCCTGCGGCCCCAACTCGACCAACTGCAAACCCTGTTCACCCAGTTGCAGGGCAAAATCCGCCACCGTCGCCTGATACGCCAGGCCGAGTTGTGCCGCCAATGCCTGAGCCGGAAGCGCATATTCGGCTTGCAGGGCTTGCACACTCAGACGCACGGCCTGCCATTCGTCGTTTCTCGCCATCGTCTCGCTCAATGATTGCCCACCTGCGCCGATAACTCGGCAAAGCGACATTTTGCCAGAGCCCGGCCACCACGTCGCAGCGAGGTGCAGCATGTTCGAGGTCATCAGCGCGCGCCAAGCCAGCGCGCCCACGCCACGCAGCGACAACCTTGAGCAGCGTTTGCAGAGCGACATCGAAGCCTCGCTCGACTACCAGATCCTCCGCCGAACCCTGGGCATTGCCAGCGAGGCGGCGCCCCCTAAAGCCCCCGTGGAAAAGCAGCCCGAAACAGCTGCCGATCCCGAGCAACTCCTGGAAACCGCCGCCCGCGACGTGGCACGCTTCGAGCAGGTACTCAGCCAGCGTGAACTGCAGGTAGAGATCGGCCAGCCCGCCACCCCGCAGGTCAGTGATCCGTTGGTGCTTGATCTGGCCGGCAATGGTTTCAGTACCACAGGCCTGGAGCGTGGCGTTCGCTTCGACCTGAATGGCGACGGCCGGCAAACCCTGACCAGCATGCCCAGCGGCGATGACGCGTTGCTGGCCATGGATCGCAATGGCAACGGACGCATTGACGACGGCCGCGAATTGTTTGGTGACCAGCGTGGTGCGGCCAACGGCTTTGCCGAACTGGCCCGTCTGGATGACAACCGTGACGGACGCCTGGATGCCCAGGATGCGGCCTTCCAGCAGTTACGCCTGCTGCGTTTCGATAGCCAGGGTCGCCAGCAACTGCAAAGCCTGGAGCAGGCCGGCGTCAGCGCCATTAACCTGCGTGTCCGGGACGTGGACATTGCCCTCGGCGCCTACGACCGCATCGCCCAGCTGGGCAGCTTCGAGTTTGCTGACGGGCGCAGCGGCCAGGCCGCCGATCTGCTGCTCGCCCAGCGCTAACAAGGCTCAGAGCAGCGCGTACTGCTCGCTGGCGGCAGGCCATGGCAGATCGCTCAGCCCTGGCAGGCGTGCTTGCAACTGGCGGTGAAAACGCCAGGCGAGCAGTGGTGCCAGCTGGTTGTCCGGGGTATGCAGGTAGACATGCGGGGTCAGCCCGGCACTAATCCAGTCGGCCACCTTGTCCAGCCAGGGCTGCAGGAAGTCATCGTTGGCAGGTAACTGTGGATGACCGATGAAACGTAGCTGCGGACTGTCGCTGAACGCCGTCGGACGCACCGGCAGCCGTGGTTTCTTGGCCTGGGCATGGCGTACCGCCGGGCTTTGCAGGGTGCAGCTGAACAAGGCCCGCGCATCCAGGCAGATACGCTCGACCTGACGATCACGCAACAGGCGGTTGAGCGCCCGCTCCTCTTCACCGCGGGCAAAGAACAGCGGATGACGTACTTCCACCGCCACGGCTCGCCCCTGCAGGGCATCGAGCAAGGCAACCAGCTCACCCAGACGTGCCGGGGCGAAGCTGGCAGGTAACTGCAACCACAACGGATGCACACGACCACCCAGCGGCGCCAGCAACTCAAGGAAACGCTCCAGCAGCGCCTGCTGCCCATACAAACTGGGTGCATGGCTGAGGCTGCGCGGCAACTTGGCCGTGAAACGAAAGTGCGCCGGCATGTACTGCGCCCAGCGCCGCACCGTCTCGACACTCGGCACGGCATAGAAGGTGGTATTGCCTTCGACCGTATTGAACACCCTGGCATAGCGTTGCAGGGCGTGGCCAGCCCCGGATTGACTATAGAGGTGCGCGCGCCAGGCCGGCTCGCTCCAGGCCGGGCAACCCAGGAAGTACGGCAACATCAGGCGTACAGATCAAGCCCCAGAACCTCTTGGGCATCACTCTGCACCACCATCGCCGAGGTGCTGGCATAGCTGGCCAATGCCTGGGCGGCACGTGAGCTGACCTGCGGGCGCAATTCGGAGAACTCGCCATAGTTCTGCGTGCGCGCCGGCAATATCTCGCCAGACGCCGTACCCGCCTCGGCACGCCGGGTACGCGCGAGATTATCCAACCCCTGGGTCAGGGCAGGACTGACCGGCTGCTGACGCTGCTGCTCAACCTGACGCTGCACCTCGGGATACGGCGTCAGCGCATTGCCGGTACGGCCACTGCGCTCGGGGTTGTAGCCTGCATTGAAGGAATCGATACGCATCGTACGCAACACTACCCGGGAGAATCTGAGGAAAATCTAGCCTTCGCCGTGCAGCTTGGCAATCTGCCAGTGGTCAGCCGGCACTGGCCTGCTTGGGCGTGGCGACATTGTCACGCAGATAGACCGGCTGAGCCTGCTCGGCCGGCAGTGCCTCACCACGTTGCCAGGCAAAGCGTGCCAACTGCAGGATATCCAGGGCATGCGGCAACAAGTCGGCCTGCTGCCTGGGCACCTGGGGAAGCCGTGCCGCATGGCTGCCCCAGCCCGTCCCCGCGGCGAACCATTCGCTGGCCTCGCCCATCGGCAGACGAACGGCCTCCGGCGGCAGCACCGCTTCCTCTTGGCAGGCACGCATCTCGCCCTGCTCAAGGCGATAGCAACCCCAGTAGACTTCATCCATCCGGGCATCGATGGCACTGGCCACCTGCGTCGCCCCTTGCTCGCGCCAGGCACGCTGTGCCAGAGCAGCCAGGTTGGACACCGGCAGCACCGGACGCTGCAAGGCAAACGCCAATCCCTGCACCACGCCAATGGCAATACGCACCCCTGTAAAGGCGCCGGGGCCACGACCGAAGGCAATCCCATCCAGCTGGCTCAGGCTCAGCCCAGCCTCGCTCAACAGGTGCTGGATCATCGGCAGCAGGCGCTGGGCATGCAAACGGGGAATCACCTGATAGTCGCTCAGGCAGCGCCCATCGTGCAGCACGGCAACAGAGCAGGCTTCAGTGGCGGTATCCAGGGCCAGCAGAGTGGTCATGGGCAACTCCGGTCAACAAGGGCGAAGATGATAAACGACAACGGCCCGCAAGCGGGCCGTTGCATGACATACCGAACGGCTTAACTGAGCGCAGCCAGAACCTTCGCAGTGATCTCTTCCACCGAACCCACACCCTCTACCTTGGAGCACTTGGGCGTTTGCTCGACGGCGGCCAGGCGCGAGTAGAAATCCACCAGCGGCTTGGTCTGCTCGTGATACAGCGCCAGACGCTTGCGTACGGTTTCCTCGCTGTCATCAGCACGCTGAATCAGCGCATCGCCTGTCTCGTCATCAACACCGGCCACCTTGGGCGGATTGTGCTCGACGTGATAAACGCGGCCAGACGCTTCATGCACCCGGCGACCGGAAATGCGCTTGACGATTTCTTCATCGTCCACAGCGATTTCCAGCACGTGATCAAGCTTCACGCCGGCCTGCTGCAAAGCCTCTGCCTGAGGAATGGTGCGCGGGAAGCCATCAAACAGGAAGCCATTGGCACAGTCATCCTGGGTCAGGCGCTCCTTGATCAGGGCAATGATGATCTCGTCGGAGACCAGGCCACCGCTGGCCATGATGTCCTTGACCTGCAGGCCCAGCGGGGAGCCCGCCTTGACGGCGGCGCGCAGCATGTCACCCGTGGAGATTTGCGGGATTGCGAACTTCTCGGTGATGAAGCGAGCCTGGGTACCTTTACCGGCACCGGGCGCCCCCAACAGAATCACGCGCATCGTTGTGCTCCTAAGACAGTTTCAAAAGGCTCGGACAGGCCGCTCGGGCCCATCGCAGGTAATCGTTTCGCGCCTGGCATACAGGTCGCTGGGACTGGGGTGACGCTGTCGGCCTGGTGTCGCCTGGCACACGCCTGTCGATGACCGTGCCGACCTGCCATACGGCTCTCGTCGACACGCCCGGAGTCATGTTCCGGCCTGCCGGGCGCAGTGATAATGCGGCCTCGACGGGCGAAAGGGTTGTCAAGATACACAGCGTATCAACACCTTACAAGCAGCCATAGGTCGCATTCACAAGCGTGACGGCAAGGTCATAGTGTGACCCATTGCTCAACCGGTATTGCGCAGGCCTGCCGCGATCCCCGCCACACTGACCAGCAGCGCCTGTTGCACGGCAGCCTGCTGCGCACCCTCAGGCAGGCGCGAGCGGGCCAATAGCTCAGCCTGCAGCACATGCAGCGGGTCCAGATAGGTGTTGCGTACCGCCAGCACCGCACGGGTTTCCGGGCTGCCGGCAAGCAGGCAGTCGGCGCCGGTAATTTCCAGCACACGCGCCTGCGCATCAGCCAGTAACTGGCGCAAGCGCTCACCCAGCGGCCGCAGCGGTGCTGCCACCAGGCGTTCGTCATACAGGCGAGCCAGATCTGCATCGGTCTTGGCCAGCACCATTTCCAGCATGTCGATGCGCGTACCGAAAAATGGCCAGTCCCTGCGCATCTCACGCAACACCGACAGCTGCCCGCCCGCCAACGCGTTACCCAACGCGCTCTCCCAGCCCAGCCAGGCTGGCAGCATGAGACGCGTCTGTGTCCAGGCAAAGATCCACGGAATGGCCCGCAGGCTTTCTACCCCACCTTCGCGACGCTTGGCCGGCCGGCTCCCCAACGGCAGACGCCCCAGTTCCTGTTCTGGGGTTGCCTGGCGGAAATACTCGACGAAGCTGGGCTCCTCGCGCACCACCTGGCGATAGGCTTGCACGCCGTCTGCCGCCAGCTGATCCATGAGCTGACGCCAGGCCGGCTTGGCCTGCGGTGGCGGCGACAGGGTGGCCTGCAACACCGCAGCGGTGTAGAGGCTGAGGTTATGCACGGCAATGCCCGGCAAACCGAACTTGAAGCGGATCATTTCGCCCTGCTCGGTAGTCCGGAAGCGCCCTGCCACCGAACCCGGCGGCTGTGAAAGAATCGCCGCATGGGCCGGTGCACCACCCCGCCCGACCGTACCGCCACGGCCATGGAACAGCAGTAGTTCCACGTCCTGCGCCTGGCAAACCGCCACCAGTGCTTCCTGCGCACGGTACTGTGCCCAGGCCGCCGCTGTAGTGCCGGCGTCCTTGGCCGAGTCGGAGTAGCCGATCATCACCTCCTGCGGACCACTCAGGCGCGCCCGGTAACTGGCCAGGCTCAGTAACTGACTGACCACCGGCGCGGCGTTATCCAGATCCGCCAGGGTTTCGAACAGCGGCACCACGCGCATGCTGCGCTGCAGCCCGGCCTCTTTGAGCAGCAGCTGCACGGCCAGCACGTCGGAGGCCGCTCCGGCCATGGAGATCACGTAGGAACCCAGCGAGGCCGCCGGGGCCTGCGCCACCACCCGGCAAGTGGCAAGTACTTCGGCAGTGTCCTCGCTGGCCTGGTAATGCGCCGGCAACAAGGGCCGTGGGTTGTCCAATTCGGTCTGCAGAAAAGCCAGGCGCTGTGCTTCCGACCAGTCCTGGTAGCAGCCCAGCCCCAGGTAGTTGGTGATCTCGCTGAGCGCCGCGGCGTGTCGGCTGGAGTCCTGGCGAATATCCAGACGCACCAGAAACAGGCCGAAGGTAGCCACCCGGTGCAGGCAATCGCGCAGCGAGCCGGCGGCAATCACCGACAGGCCACAGGCCTGCAACGAGGCATAGCAGAGCGCCAGGGGCTCCCAGAGTTGCTGGTTATCCTGCAGAACCAGCGGGCCGGGGGGCAGCTCTTCATGCAATGCCGCATGCGCCCAGGCACGCGTAGCCCGCAAACGCTCACGCAACTGGCGCAGTACCTCACGATAGGGCTCTGTGCGCGTGCCAGCCTGGGCCAGCAGTTCGGCGCTGGCCTGGTGCATGGATAGTTCGGTAATCAGTTGCTCGACATCACGCAGAAAAAGGTCCGCCGCCATCCAGCGTGCCAGCAGCAGCACTTCGCGGGTCACCCGCGCGGTGACATTGGGGTTGCCATCGCGGTCGCCGCCCATCCACGAGGAAAAACGCAGCGGCGCGGCTCCCAGAGGCAAGCCCTGGCCACACGTTTGCTGGACGGCCTGCTCGACCTGACGAAGAAACTCCGGCACAGCCTGCCATAACGAATGCTCGATCACCGCAAAGCCCCATTTGGCCTCGTCCACCGGAGTCGGCCGCGCATGGCGGATCTCGTCGGTATGCCAGGCCTCGGCCACCAGTTGCTGCAAGCGCTGATGAATACGCTGTCGCTCAACCGTTAACAGATCGGCATGATCCAGCGCGGCCAGTTGTGCGGCGATCGCATCGTATTTCTGGATCAGCGTACGGCGGGCCACTTCGGTGGGGTGAGCAGTCAGGACCAGATCGATGTCCAGACTGCCCAGACGCTGGGCCAAGGCATCCGCCGCGTGGCCCTGCTCGCGCAACTGGCGAAGCAACTGCGGCAAGGCTTGTTCGGCCAACTGGGCGGCCTGGCTGGGCGGTTCGCGACGCAACTGCTGGTACTGTTCGGCAATATTGGCCAGGTTGAGAAACTGGCTGAAGGCGCGCACCACTGGCAACAACTGCGAATCATCCAGGCGGGCCAGTTCCGCCTGCAACGCAGCCTGGCCATCGAGCTGGCGGGAAGCCTTGGCCGCCTGGCGAATGCGCTCGATACAGGCCAGGAAATCCTCACCGCGATCATCACGAATGGTCTGCCCCAGCAACTCGCCGAGCAGGTGCACGTCTTCACGCAGACGCGGATCAATCTTCGACATGGCCGTTCCCCCGTTAGGCACAAGGCTGTGCCTGCAGTTATAGCTGCTCAGGGCTGCTCACGGCAGCGCCCAGGCAGGTATTTGTCACTGATCTGCTCGCTACGGCACTGCCACTCCAGACGACCATCGGCCTGGGGCTGGGCCACCAGTAGCAGTTGCTGGCCGGCCAGCGTCGTGCCGGCCAGGGTGATATGCAGCGTGCCACTCTCCGCGTCCAGCTCGATACGCTGCACGCTGTCCGGCAAGGGCGTGGCAAAGCCCGCTTCGGCCAGGCTGGACGGTAGTTGCTGCTGTCGGTAGTAGTAGCTGCTCACCACCACACTGGCGGAGCGCCCCAGCACTTCGGCCTGGGCGACCCGGGCACGCTGACTGTAGTCGTGATACGCCGGAATGGCGATCGCCGCCAGAATACCGACGACGGCTACGCAGAACACCGCCAGGATCAGGAACAGCGCCGCATGACTGGTACCACCATTGGCCGCCAGCAAGGCGAACTGGCGCTGGGGATCGGTGCTGCTGGCTCTGGCTTCGGCAATCTTGCGCTGACAGGCACGGTAGTACCAGGCATTGGCATACAAGGGCGGCAGCAGCAGGATGGCTAACAGGTAAAGCAGGTACCCCAGTCCGATCACGCTGCCGGCGGCTTCACCCGCCGCGACACCCAGCAGCCCCAGCAGCAACATCAGCACGTAGGGCAGGCTGAAATAGGCCAGCCCGTGCAGCCACAGCTTGCGATACAGCAGCCAGTAGAAGGAGATAAAGAAGGCCGGCCAGTGCCAGCTGATACCTGCCTTGCCGGCGGCATCAAAACGCTGGAACTGGCGCAGGTAATAGGCGCTATGACGCGGCCCGATCACCGCGCGATACCACTCCTCCCGCTCTGCCGCGGGCGATACAGGCTGACTGTCCAGCGGCTGACCGCAGGACGAGCAAAAACGCGCTGCCGGCATTTGCCGGCTGGCGCAATGGTTACATAGCGTCATGTGAACATCCCTGTCAGGTAGCAGGCCCGCGCCTCGGAGGGCGCACAGGCCTTACAGTGCCGCCGGCGTATCAGCGTGACAACGCACGGCACGCTTGCGCTTGTCGACCAGCACGCCGGAAAGCCCCTTCTGCTTGGTATCGAACAGAACCAGCACACCGTCGATGCACTGGGCAACCTGCTGGGCAGGCTCATGGGACACCTTGTAGTCCTGGCCGGGAATGGTTTTGAGGAAGGTGTAATCGGCCAGCAGCAGGGCATCTTCTTCCTTGGCGATATGCAGGTAGCCGTAGTACCACAAAGCGGCCACGGTGGCCGCGACTGTCGCCACGGCGGTCAGGATGCAAGGGATCAGGTTACGCTCTTCGGTCATCGTCGGATCACTTAATGCGGATGGTCGGGATTGGCTATTTCACCCAGGCGCCGCAGGCCACGATAGCCCTGCGGATCCTCCAGGTAACGCAGCATCACCTCGCGCCACACGGGCTCGGCGAACGTCTGCACATGCTCACCGCGGGTAGGCTGGAAGACCCGCGGCGGCTGCGCAGCCTGATACAGCTGCACGCCGTTGGCAAGCGGCACCACCGCATCATCCAGGCTGTGGTAGATGAGAATGGGCAAGCCCTGCAGGTGTTCGATGGCATAAGCGGCGCTTTCCTGCTCGGGCAAAAGCCAGGACAACGGGTACTGCAAGGCCCAGGTCAGCCAGTGACTGCCCAGCGCATGCCGGGCCACGCCGCGATAGCTGGCCGGCACGCCATCCAGCAGCAAGGCCTGCAGACGCTGGCGCTGTTCGGCATGCTCGGCCAGGTAACGTACTGCCAGCGCGCCACCCAGGCTCTGGCCGAGCACGACCAGCGGCTTGCCCTGCACGTCCGGCGCCTGCGCCAGCCAGGCAAAGGCGCCGTCGATATCCTGGTACACCGCCGGCAGACTCGGCTGCCCGGCGGACAGGCCATAGCCCCGGTAATCGAGCATCAGCACCTGATAACCCTGGGCTGGCAACCAGGCCACCCCCTGCAGGTGCCAGGCCAGGTTGCCAGCATTGCCATGCAGGTGCAGCACCGTGCCACGCGGCGCCACCCCCGGCGCCGCGGGCAGCCACCAGCCATGCAGGCGCGTGCCATCGGCCGCCTGCAAATACACATCGCGATAGTCCAGCTGCAGTACTGCCGGGGTCACCGGCAGCCCCGCCTGCGGGTAGAACAGCCACTGGCTGCAGCCACCCAGCAACAGGCACAGCCCCAGCAGCAGGCTGCGCATCACTTGCCGCCGGCGCGCACTTCCTCGCGCGCCTTGTAGGTCGCTTCGTAGATACGCTCGGCCAGGCGCGAGAACGGCAGGCTCTGGATCCACACCGTGCCGGTGCCGCGCAAAGTGGTCAGGAGAATACCCTCGCCACCGAACAGCATGCTCTTGAGACCGCCGGCCAGGGCGATGTCGTAGTCGATGCCGGCACTGAAGGCCACCAGGCAGCCGGTATCCAGACGCAGCGTCTCGTTGCGTAACTCCTTGCGAATCACCGTACCGCCGGCATGCACGAAAGCCAGGCCGTCACCTTCGAGCTTTTGCAGGATAAACCCCTCACCGCCGAAAAAACCGGCACCCAGGCGCTTGCTGAAGCTGATGCCGATCTGCGTACCGTAAGCCGCGCAGAGAAAGGCATCCTTCTGGCAGATCAGTTTGCCGCCGACCTGGCCAAGCTCGATGGGCACCACGCTGCCCGGGTAAGGCGCAGCGAAGCCCACCCGTTGCCGGCCCTGGCCGTGGTTGCTGAAATGCGTCATGAACAGCGACTCACCGGTCAGCAGACGCTTACCGGCGCCCCATAACTTGCCCAGCACACCATTGGCCGAACCATCGCCCATGCGCGTTTCGAAACGGATGCCCTCGGTCATGTAGTTCATCGCCCCGGCCTCGGCGATCACCGTCTCGCCGGGGTCGAGAATGATCTCCACGGTCTGCGCCGAGGAGCCGAGAATTTCATAGTCGAGTTGATGGCTGGGCATGGAAGTAACCTTGAGTTAGCGGCAAGCCACAAGCGTGCAGGGAGTTAAACGCTTGCAGCTGCTAAAGGATGTTCGCGTAGTCCGCCTCGATGCGTTCCAGGCTCAGGTGGTTGAGAAAGTTGGAAAAGCACATCCAGGCCGATAGCGCATTGAGATCACGAAACTGTGGCGGCAGGTACAGGGGCGGCACCACGATGCCCTCATCGACCAGCTGGCGCAGAGCACGCATGTCCTCCAGGGTGGTTTTGCCACAGAACAGCAGGGGAATCTGCTCCAGCTTGCCCTTGCGCACCGCCAGCTGGATGTAGTTGTAAATCAGGATGAAGCCCTTCAGATAGGACAAATCCTTGGTGAAGGGCAAACCGTCGGGCAACGAGCCGCGAAACACCCGGCTGCTGTTGGCGTAGCTGTCTTCGGCGGAGAAACCCTGCTCTAGGAAGAAGCGGTAGATTTCCAGGAAATCCGCGCCCTCCTCGGCCATGTGGATGGCCCGGGTACGGTTGGTCAGCTTGCGCAGGCGCGACGGATAGGAGGCAAAGGTAATCACCTCCATGAGAATCGCCAGGCCTTCCTGGGTCACCGTCGACGAGGGCGGTCCTTTGGCGAGGAAGGTACAAATCGGCTGGTTGAGGCCATTCAGCGTGGTTCCCACATGCACCATGCCCTCATGTACCTCAAGAGCCCGCACATCGCGCTCATTGAAGCGCGCATCGCTACGCAGCTTGATGTAGTCGGCACCGGCCGCGGCATCGGCGAGAATGCCGTCGGACACCATGACACGCACCGTATCGTCACCGAACAACGCCGACAGCCGCTGCTGCAGCAGGTTGACCGCCTGACTGGCGTCGAGGGTCTTCGCTTCATCGACCAGGTCGCCGCGTGCGGCGATGGCGTTCAGGTAATCGCTGAGCATCAGCCCCAGGTCCGCCAGGGTCGGGTCGCCGGCATGGAAGGCATCGGTTGCAGCGCCATACAACTCCTGGGAGATCAGGCCGAAATCCGCCGTACCCCGGCCTTCGAGCATGCGAATGACCATGCGGTATTCCTTGCACATGCGTCGCATGATCTGCCCCACCGGGCTGAACTGGCCGAGCTGGCTGGTGATATCCCGCTCGATGGCCTGCAACTCCTGCTTCTTCGCCGTCGGGTCGAAACCCAGCGGGCGAGCCAGGTAGTAGTCTCGATCCACCGCCGGCAGCGCCTGCGCCCCCTGGGCAAAGAAGCCCTCACGCACGCCATCGTCCCACTTCACCGCATCCAGTATGCGAATCGGCACCTGCGCGGCGACGATACGCTCGGAAAGCCGGCGAATGCTCAGCTGATAATCATCCAGTCCGCTCGTCGCCGCCATGCGCCTACCCTGCCTGTTCAGTCCGCGCGACGCTGGAAACGCGCCACTTCGACGAACAACCCGGCATTGGCCGGATCGTCCAGATAGCCCAGCACCTCATGCAGCGGACTGGCAATGGCCAGTCCCTCGCCTTCCTCGGTGTCGAAGGGCGAACCGGCCAGGCGTCCCTCTTCGACATCGCGCATGACGCGTTCGATATCCAGGCTGAACAGCACCAGCTCATTGCCCCGCGTCAGTTCGAACCCCAGCCAGGCATGCCGTCCGCCCAGGCGTTCGGGCAATTCGGCGCTGAGGTACCAGCGACGGCCATGGTGGCGCACGGTAAAGGGATACTCCTCGAACTTGTCGTCATCATCGGCCAGGCGTGCGCGATAGCGTTGTGCACCCGCATGGCTGATGGACAGGTACTGGCTTTCGCCCCACTCGTTCTGTCGCTGCCAGTCACCCAGCAAAGGCATGGGCGCGGCCTCCTCGGGCGGAATACCCTGCTCGAACGACACCAGGCAACCGCCCAGCAGTGCCAGGCAACACAGACACAACACACGCCATACGTGCATGGCACGCTCCTTGGAAAGACCAGGCCGGAAGCTCATGCGCCCACCACCAGGCGCCTGGCGATGATCTTGGCGGGCGCCCCCGGCCGCCGTCAACCATCAGCCGCAAGCGTTTGTCCGGGGCGTGTACTGCTGCCTAAAACGCAACAGCCCGCCAAGAAGGCGGGCTGTTGTGAGACTGCAGGCGACTCAGTGTTCCGGACGCATGTGCGGGAACAGGATGACGTCACGGATCGACGGCGAGTTGGTCAGCAGCATCACCAGGCGATCGATGCCGATGCCTTCACCGGCCGTCGGCGGCATGCCGTATTCCAGGGCACGCACGAAGTCGGCGTCGTAATGCATGGCCTCGTCATCACCGGCGTCCTTCTCGGCTACCTGCGCGTGGAAACGCTCGGCCTGGTCTTCGGCATCATTCAGCTCGGAGTAGGCATTGGCGATCTCGCGGCCGCCAATGAACAGTTCGAAGCGGTCGGTGACGTTGGGGTTCTGGTCGTTGCGCCGGGCCAGCGGCGAGACCTCGAAGGGGTACTCGGTGATGAAGTGTGGCTGCTCCAGCTTGTGCTCGACCAGCTCCTCGAAAATCATCACCTGCAGCTTGCCCAGTCCTTCGTGGCCGAGCAGCTTGGCACCGGCCTGCTTGGCGATGGCACGGGCCTTCTCGACATCGTTGAGGTCTTCCGCGGTGATGTCCGGGTTGTACTTGAGGATCGAGTCGAACACCGACAGGCGCGCAAACGGCTCACCGAAGTGGAACACCTTGTCGCCGTACGGCACGTCGGTGCTGCCCAGCACCGCCAGGGCCAGCTCGCGGAACAGCTCCTCGGTGAGGTCCATGTTATCGCGGTAGTCGGCATAAGCCTGGTAGAACTCGAGCATGGTGAACTCGGGATTGTGCCGGGTCGACACGCCCTCGTTGCGGAAGTTGCGGTTGATCTCGAAGACCTTCTCGAAGCCACCGACCACCAGGCGCTTGAGGTACAGCTCCGGGGCGATGCGCAGGAACATCTGCATGTCCAGGGCATTGTGGTGAGTTTCGAACGGCTTGGCCGCGGCACCGCCGGGAATGGTCTGCAACATCGGCGTTTCCACTTCGAGGAAGCCCCGCTCATTGAGGAAGCGGCGGATGTGTGCAATTACCTGGGAGCGTACGCGGAAGGTCTGGCGCACGTCTTCGTTCATGATCAGGTCGACATAACGCTGGCGGTAGCGTTGCTCGGTGTCGGTCAGGCCGTGGAACTTGTCCGGCAGCGGACGCAGCGACTTGGTCAGCAGGCGCACGCTGTGCATGTAGACGTACAGGTCACCCTTACCGGAACGCGCCAGGGTGCCTTCGGCGGCAATGATGTCGCCGAGGTCGAAATGCTTGACCGCCTCCAGCTGCTCGGCCGGCAGGGTCTTGCGGTCGACATACACCTGCAGGCGACCCGAGGTGTCCTGGATCACCATGAAGGCGCCACGGTTAAGCATGATGCGCCCGGCAACCTTGACCGGAATGGCGGCCGCCTCCAGCTCTTCCTTGCTCTTCTCCGCATACTGTTTCTGCAGGTCGGCACACAGGCTGTCGCGGCGGAAATCGTTGGGAAAGGCATTGCCCTGCTCACGCACGGCGGCCAGCTTTTCCTTGCGCTGGGCAACCAGCTTGTTTTCTTCGTGCTGCCGCTCTTCGTGGGAAAGGCTGGACTGGTCGAGGTGTTGGTCGCTCATTGCGGGTCGTCCCGGTCAAATCATCGTTCTTGAAAGGTCACTGCACAGTTCAAGCGGGGGCCTCCACCGGGAGGCTCACCCGCTGCAGCGTGCAGCTTATCGCTTGAAGCATGCGCCTGCTTTAGAGGCCCTGTTTCAGACTGGCCTCGAGGTAGCCATCGAGGTCGCCATCGAGCACTTTCTGGCAGTCACTGCGCTCGACGCCGGTACGCAGATCCTTGATGCGCGAGTCATCGAGCACATAGGAACGGATCTGGTGCCCCCAGCCGATGTCCGACTTGCTGTCTTCCAGGGCCTGCGAGGCGGCGTTGCGCTTCATCATTTCCAGCTCGTACAACTTGGCCCGCAGCATCTTCATGGCGGTGTCCTTGTTGGCGTGCTGGGAACGTTCGTTCTGGCAGGCCACCACGGTGTTGGTCGGCACGTGGGTGATACGCACCGCCGAGTCGGTGGTGTTGACGTGCTGACCACCGGCGCCGGAGGAGCGGTAGGTGTCGATGCGCAGGTCGGCCGGGTTGATCTCGATTTCCACCTTGTCGTCGATCTCGGGCGAGACGAACACCGCCGAGAACGAGGTGTGGCGACGCGCACCGGAGTCGAACGGGCTCTTGCGCACCAGGCGGTGCACGCCGATCTCGGTGCGCAGCCAGCCAAAGGCATACTCGCCCTTGATGTGCACGGTGGCGCCCTTGATGCCAGCGACTTCGCCTTCGGACAGTTCGATGATGGTGGCATCGAAGCCGCGCTTGTCGGCCCAGCGCAGGTACATGCGCAGCAGGATGTTGGCCCAGTCCTGGGCCTCGGTACCGCCGGAACCGGCCTGGATATCCAGGTAGCAGTTGTTGGGGTCCATCTCGTGGCTGAACATGCGGCGGAATTCCAGCT
This sequence comes from Pseudomonas fluvialis, assembly GCF_002835605.1. Lineage (NCBI taxonomy): Bacteria > Pseudomonadati > Pseudomonadota > Gammaproteobacteria > Pseudomonadales > Pseudomonadaceae > Pseudomonas > Pseudomonas fluvialis. The sequence goes on from NZ_PIYS01000015.1 coordinate 45,025, forward strand.
TTTCGAGGATTTCGCGCAGACGTTCCACTTCGGCGACGATATCGTTCACCGCGCCTTCATCGTTCTCTTCGGCAGCCATTTCCAGCAGATCCCTGGAATCGGCCAGACTGCCGGTAAGGTCATCGATGGTGTCGACGATCTGCGCCAGCATGGCGCGCTCACGACCCAGGGCCTGGGCGTACTCGGGCTTGTTCCAGACGCCGGCGTCTTCCAGCTCGCGGTTTACTTCGATCAGGCGATCATGCTTCTGATCGTAGTCAAAGATACCCCCGAATGGACTGGGTGCGTTCGGTGAGGTCCTTGATGCTGTTGAGGATCGGATTGATTTCCATGGCGGGATACTCGCTGCACGCTATTGCAAAAGCCGGCGAGTATACCCGAGCGCGCCGCGCCCGGGCAGTCCTGTACGTCGCCGGGCGGCGACGTACAGGTAGGCTTTCAGGCCTGTCCGAGCTGCTGAACCTGGGCCTCCAGGGCGCTCTTCAGTTCCGGAGCCAGTTGCAGCTGGCGAGCCAGTTCATCCAGATAGGCACGCTCCATGAAATGCTCCTCATCAACCATCAGCACGCTGGCCAGGTAGACCTCGGCAGCCATTTCCGGCGTCGTCGCGGCGGCAGCTACTGCGGCCGGATCCAGCGGGCGGTTGAGTTCCTGCTCCAGCCAGCGCTGCAATTGCAGGTCGTTACCACTGAGCTTGGCCATTTCTTCCTCGATCAACGCACGCTCGCGGGCATCGACATGCCCATCGGCCTTGGCCGCCGCCACCAGCGCCTTGAGAATCGCCTGGCTGTGCAGCTCGGCCTGCGGTGCCGGCAGACGATCGACGGTCTGCGGCTCGCGCGCCGGCGCACTGCCGGCCTGCTGCGCCTGCCAGTTGCCATAGGCCTTGTAGGCCATCACGCCGAGCGCCGCCAGGCCCCCGTAGGTCAGCGCCTTGCCACCGAACTTACGGGCCTTCTTGTTGCCCAGCAGCAGGCCCAGCGCACCGGCGGCCAGCGCACCACCGGCCGCACCACCCAGCAGGCTGCCCAGCGGCGAGGCGCCCTGCCCGGCTCCGCCGGCCGGTTGGTTATTGCCCAGGCCATTTTGTTGCAGCAATTGCTGGCCGGACTTGAGCAGTTGATCGAGCAAACCGCGGGTATTCATGGATATGCAGCTCCTGAAGGACAAAGGCTAAACGTAGCGCACTAAAACCCGCCAGACAGCTAACAGGGGGCCAGATAATTGACCAGCAATTGTACCGATTCATTACCCCGGTACTCGTTGAGATCCAGCTTGTAGGCCAGCTCCACCCAACGCACGTTGGCATTCGGCCATTGCTCACGGTCGATATTGAAGGCGATACCGTCCAGAGCCTGGCTGCCACATTCGGTTTTCAGCTGCAGCTTGAGATGGCGCTCACCGACCAGACGCTGCTGCACCAGTTGAAAACGCCCATGGAACAGCGGCTCGGGGAAATGCTGCCCCCAGGGGCCGGCATGCCGCAAGGCACGCGCCAGCTCAAGGTTGAATTCACCCACCTGCAGCTGACCATCGGACAACAGCCGGCCGGCCAGGTCATCGGCACTCAACTGGCGACGCACCTCGGCGTCAAAGGCCACGGCAAAGGCGCCGAAATGCTCCTGCGGCAGTGACAGTCCGGCGGCCATGGCGTGCCCGCCAAACTTGCTGATCAGTCCGGGATGACGCGCCGCCACGGCATCCAGGGCGTCACGGATATGCAGCCCCGGCACCGAACGCGCCGAGCCCTTGAGCAGCCCATCCCCGGCATCGGCAAAGGCGATGGCCGGACGGTGGTAACGCTCCTTGAGGCGTGAAGCAAGAATGCCGATCACCCCCTGGTGCCAGTCCGGCTCGAACAGGCACAGCCCATAGGGCAGATCATCCAGCGGCAAATCCTTGAGCTGGGCCAGCGCCTCGCGCTGCATGCCCTGCTCGATGGCCTTGCGGTCCTGATTGAGCTGGTCGAGCTGCACGGCCATATCACGGGCCAGCGCTTCGTCCTCGCACAGCAGGCATTCGATGCCCAGGCTCATGTCGTCCAGGCGTCCCGCCGCATTCAAGCGCGGGCCGAGGATGAACCCCAGGTCGGTGGAGCTGATGCGCCGGTGATCGCGCCCGGCAACCTCGAGAATCGCCCGCAGGCCCGGTCGCGCACGTCCGGCGCGGATACGTGCCAGCCCCTGATGCACCAGGATGCGGTTGTTGGCATCCAGCGGCACCACATCGGCCACGCTACCCAGCGCCACCAGATCAAGCAGCTCGGCCAGATTCGGCTCGGCGCGCCCGACAAACCAGCTCATCTCACGCAGCCGCGCACGCAGCGCCAGCAGCACATAGAACATCACCCCGACGCCGGCCAGAGACTTGCTGGGAAAACTACAGCCCGGCTGGTTAGGGTTGACGATGGCATCGGCCGCCGGTAACTGCGGTCCCGGCAAGTGGTGATCGGTGACCAGCACCCTGAGCCCGGCGGCCTTGGCGGCAGCCACCCCCTCCACACTGGAAATGCCGTTATCCACGGTCACCAGCAGATCGGGCTGGCGCTGCAAAGCCACTGCGACGATTTCCGGCGTCAGTCCGTAGCCATACTCGAAGCGGTTGGGCACTAGGTAGTCGACCTGCGCGGCTCCCAGCTGACGCAAGCCCAGCACGCCCACCGAACTGGCCGTGGCGCCGTCGGCATCGAAGTCGCCAACGATGAGAATGCGCTGGCGCTGCTGCAAAGCCTGCACCAGCAAGTCCACGGCGCCCTCGATGCCCTTGAGCTGCTGATAAGGCAGCAAGCGCCCCAAGGCCTTGTCCAGCTCCTCGGCACTGCGCACGCCTCGCGCGGCATACAGACGCGCCAACAGCGCGGGCAACTCGCCCAGGTCGGGCATCTGCTCAGGTAACGGACGAACTTCGATACGCATGCTACGAACCGTTTCTCGGGCGCTGGCGCGGCAGGCAGACAGGCCTGCTCAACGCTGGCCAACCAGCCATTGCAGGGGAATTTCATGCTGGCCGCGCTCATCGGTAACGAACAGCTCGCCATCGCTGATCATCACGCTCCAGCTCAAGGCGCGCGGCAGGTCCTGCGCCAGGTTGGCCAGCGCCTCCTGATCCACAGCCAGCACATGGATATTCTTCAGGGTGCGCAGCGGCTCGAGCACCCGCCCCTGCCAGACACGCAGGTTGCCATAGGCCAGCAGGGTGAAGCGCTCGGCGCGGCGCGAGCACCAGGTGATGCGTTCGGCATCCGGCTGACCGACTTCGATCCAGTGCAGCACGCGGCCATCCAGGCTCTTTTCCCAGAGTGCCGGCTCGTCGACATCCGACAGGCCCCGACCAAAGGCCAGCTGCTCGTGGTAGAACAACGCATAGGCGATCAGCCGCACGGCCAGGCGCTCCTCGGTTTCCGAAGGGTGACGCGCCACGGTGAAACGCAGGCTTTCGTAGACGCCACGGTCCATGTCGGTGAGGTTCAGGTCGACTTTGTAGGGCGTCGCTTGCAGGGCCATGCGCGGTGATATCCGAAGACTGATCGAGGGCGCGCAGTCTAACAGGACGGCACGCCCTGCGGGGGCATGTCGGCGCCATGCGCCATGACCCGGTTGCGCCCGGCATGCTTGGCACGGTACAGCGCCGCGTCGGCCAGCGCCAACAGGCGCTCCAGGTCGTAGCCCGCCTGGTCACTGGCTGCCACCCCCACGCTCACGGTATGCCGGTGCTGCTCCACACAATGCTCGGCAAATCCCTGGCGCATACGCTCGGCGAGTTGCAAGGCGTCTTCCAGGCGGCCATGAATCAGACAGGCAAACTCCTCACCACCAATGCGCCCGAATACATCACCGCGCCGCAACTGCAACTGCGCGCCCTGGCTGAACGCCTGCAGCACCTTGTCGCCCGAGGAATGGCCGAAACGGTCATTGACCGCCTTGAAGTGATCCAGATCGAACAGTAGCAAGGCAACCGGCTGCTGCTGACGCTGGCACAGTCCCAGCAGCCGCTCGCCACTGTCGAGAAAGGCGCGGCGATTGCCGATGCCGGTCAGCGGGTCGGAGTAGGCTGCCAGGCGATAGCGCTGCTCGATCTGTTCCTTGACCATGGCCAGCACCACGAAGGCGATGCCCACCGCATACAACATGCTTTCCACCAGCAGCACCGGGAACAGCGGATTTTCCTGCAAGGGACGATCCGTGTGCTGCACACTGATCAGCATGCGCATCACGTAGAACAAGGTATGTAAGCCGATCAGCAACAGCGCCGGCAGCACGGACACCTGCAGTTTCCGACGCGCCCGCCACAACTCGCGCATGGCCAACAGCATGAAGCAGGACATCAGCAAGGTATGCGCCAGGATGCGCCAGCTGAGGTTCTGGTAAAAAGCCGGCCACTGGCACAGCAGCCACCAGACCAGCGCCCCGGAAAACAGCCACGGCCAGCGCGGCGCACGACCGCAAAGCACGCGCATGACGGTCCAGTTCATACCGGCACAGAACAGCAGCAGCATATTGCCAACGATGATCGGCAACCAGTCGAAACCCAAACCACGCAGCGCGTTGCACACCAGGCCGATGGCCGCCAGCAAGAGCATGCAACCATTCCACAGCAAGGCCGGCTGGGTGCGTCCTCGCCACCAACTGAACAGCATGAGCAGGCCGCACAGGGTGACTACGCTGCCATTGGCCAGCAACAGGGAAGGGATATGCAGTGATGACATGCTTGCAGCTCGCGGGACTTCAGGCAGGCCCGGCACGTCCGTGCCGGCAAAGTGCCGATACGTTAGCCGATTGCCCGAAAAAGCTCACCTGGGATTGTCAGGCAAAACGCGCCCACAGCGCCTCGAACTCCGCGGCATAGGCTGCCAGCAGCGCGGGGTGATCGATCACCAGAAGATTTTCCTCGTTGCTGGTGGTGGCGCTGCGTGTCCAGTTGAAGCTGCCATTGAGCAACAGGCGGCCATCGAACAGCGCGAACTTGTGGTGCATGTGGTAGGGGCTGTCATCAATACGCAGTGGCACGCCCTGGCGTTGCAACCACTGGATATCGCTGCCCTCGTCGAACTGTTTGTCGTTATCGCTGATCACCCTGACCACGATGCCGCGACGATGGCAGGCGACGATTTCCTCGCTGAGCTGGTCGTCGGAAATGGTGTAGACACAGATATCCACGCTGCGCCGCGCCTGCCGGCACAGCTCGCGGATCTTCCGCCGGCAGCTTTCCCCCGGGCTGAAGTGCGCGCTGCCCACCTCGAGCTGGCGGGGAGCAGCCGCGCTATCCAGGGTTTTGACCACCTGTTCCAGCCACTTGAGTGCCGGCTCGGCATTGCCCGGCTCAGCGATCAGTTCGCGCACCAGGGCGAAGGCCCGGTTACGCAGGTAGCGCACCTGCTCGGTGCTCAGGTTGCTACCCAGCTGGCGCAACTCGTCACGCTCCTGGTTGCTCAGGCGCAGGTCATTCAGGCTGTCACGCAACTGCTGGTCAAGCTGATTGAAATCCATGCAGGTTCCCTCTGTTCATGGCTGGCGGCGACGGCTCAGCGCGGCATAGCACACCCCGCACAAGGCCCCCGCCAGGTGGTATTCGAAAGACACGCCGGGCTGCGGCACCAGGCCAAACAGCCAGCCACCGTAGAGAAACAGCACCAGGGCGGCGAACAGCAGATCGATCAGGCTGCGCTGGAACCAGGCGCGGGCCAGCAGCAGGCCCCACAAGCCGAACAGCCAGCCGCTGGCGCCGATATGCAGGCCATGCCGGGCAAATAGCCAGACCAGCAGTCCGCTGCCAAGGACGATGAACGCACTGGCGCGGAGGAAATCGCGACGCGAACGCAGAATCAGCAGACCACCCAGCACCAGCAAACCGCTCAGGTTGCTCAGCAGATGCAGCCAGCCGCCGTGCAGCCAGGGAGCAAACAGGATGCCGGGCAGCGCAGCCAGCTGACGCGGCACCAGCCCCAGGCCATGCAGGGCATCCCCCGTCAGGCTGTTGAGCAGTTGTACCAGCAGCAGGCTGGCGGTCAGCGCCAACAGCACACGCAACTCGCTGCCGATATTCCTCATCAGCCCGCACTGCCCTGCCCCGCACCAAGCTGCTCGGCCAGTTCACGCAACTGGCCGGAAATCTGCTGCATGCGGTTGTGCGTCCCCAGGTCGATATCGATTTTCTTGTCCATGGCCCGCACCAGTGGCAACAGGCTGTTCTGCAGGCTGTCGGCGAGGCTTTCCAGAACGGCCTGCACGCCCTGCTGGGGCGGCACCTGTACATGCACGGCCAGTTGCGGCGGGGTCTGCTGCCATTGCTCGACGGCCTGCAGCAGTGCCGGCAATGCCTCCTCGCGGCCGCCCGGCCGGCCAAGCCCGCGCACGCTCTCGACCAGATCATTGAGCTGCGCCACCAGCCGCGCGCCGACATCGCTGTCGCTGCCCCCCATCGCCTTGTTGCGCAGGAAGTCACGCTTGATCTGTGTCCAGCGCTCGGCCTGCTCGGCCGTCATGTTGCCACGCAGCTCGGCCAGCTTGAGCAGGTTTTCCTCGGCGCCACTGGTCAGCAACTGTGCCTCGCCCTGGTAGTGATCGGCGATCAGTTGCAGCAGCTCGGCATCGTTCATCACCGCGCTGACCTTCTCGGCCATCTTGTTCATGTTGCGGTAACTGCCCTGCAGCTTGAACGGTGGTTCGCTACGGTACTGGTCGGCCTGCGCGGCGCTGACGATGTACTGCTGATTGACCCGGCCAACCACGTCACGCACCTGCATCAGACGCTGCAGGGTACTGACGATCTCGTTGATTTCCGCCCCGCTGTAGCTGTGCGACAGCTCGTTGCTGGAAAACGGCTTGCCCTCGGCCTTGGCGACGAAGCGGTAGAGGTCGGCCATGTCGCGGGTGGCCAGCGGCGCCAGCACCGGGTTGGAGGTCAGGCTGTTCTCGATATACGACAGCGCGAAGGCCTCCTGCATGCCGCCCAGGGTGTCGCCCAGGTTGTAGATGTCAGCGCGGTTGGCGAGCATGTCGGGGATTTTGAACAGCTCGCCGGACTCGGTGTAGGGATTGCCGGACATGATCACGCAGAACTTCTTGCCGCGCATGTCATAGGTCTTGGTCTGGCCCTTCCACACGCCCTCGATGCGCCGCGTGCCGTCGCACAGCGAGATGAACTTCTGCAGAAACTCAGGGTGGGTGTGCTGGATGTCATCGACATACAGCATCACGTTGTTGCCCATTTCCAGCGCCAGGTTGAGCTTCTCCAGTTCCTGGCGCGAGGTGGCATCCGGTGCCTGCGCCGGGTCTACCGAGCGCACCTCGTGGCCCAGCGCCGGACCGTTGATCTTCATGAAGATCAGTCCCAGGCGGTGCGCCACGTACTCCATCAGCGTGGTCTTGCCGTAGCCGGGCGGCGAAATGAGCATCAGCAGGCCCATCAGGTCGGAACGTTTGCCCTCGCCCACCGTGCCCATCTGCTTGGCCAGGTTGTCACCGATAAAGCCCAGGTACACATCATTGATCAGCTTGTTGCGCACAAAGGACGACAGCGGTCGCGGCTTGAACTCGCTGAGGCGCAGCGCCGTGCGCTGCTCGGCGATCACCGCCTGGCGTAGCGCCTGGTAACGCTGCAGCCCCGGGAGGAACTGCGTACGGTGCTGGCGCAGGCGGGCAAACAGGTCATCGACCGCCAACACCAGCTGACGTTCGACAATGCGCGGGTGCTCACCCATCAGCGGGGCGACGCTAAAGCGCAAATCAACTTCGCTGACACGTCCCGGCAACGCCTCACCTAGCAGCGACAGTGCCACGGCCTCGGCGACATAACCGCTCAGCGCGGCAAACTCGTCCTGGGCGCAGAGGCCGCGCAACCAGTTGTCGAGCAGCGCCCACTGCGCCGCCGGTCGACCGTCGAGGTGAGCCAGGGCCTGCTGGTAGTCATCCCACAGCCGCGCCGCCTGCAGACGCAGCCTGAGTCCATCCAACAACTGCCGGGCGTACTTGCTGAAAACAAACTCGGCGCGCTCGGCGGCCAGCACCTGCACCAGGTACTCGGCCGCCTCGCCCACCAGCGCCACATCCAGACCCACAGGCTGCTCGGCAAGGAAGGCGCGCAAGGCCTGGGCAATTTCCTCCTGCAACTGTTGCAGAGCCTCGCGGTGACCGAACAACTGCTGCATGTGCCGGCCGCTACGCGCCCGCTCCGGCCACTGCGCCAGCGCCGGATTATCGCGCTGCACGGCCCACAACAGGCAGGCCAGGGCGCGCGCCGTGGCGCCATAGCGCAGCAGACCGGCGCTGTCGCGCAACGGCAGCAGCTGGATGAGGATGGCAGCGGCATCGTGATCGTGGATGCCCTTCTCGTAACCTTCCTTGTAGCGCGGCGCAGCAAAGTCACGGACCAACCGGGCCAACTCGTCCGGCTGCGCCAGCAGGGACTTCAGGCGCTCCAGGTCGAGGCCCTCGCGCCCCTCATCGGCGGCGGCCAGCACCTCGCCGGCCAGGTATTCGCCGCGGTACAGCTGTGCCGACTCCGACTCCAGCGCCACCTGCCAGAACGGCTTGAGCGCCTCCAGCTCGGCATTGGCCAGCGGTTCGAGGAAGTCGGTACCGGTCAGGTGCAGGTACAACTGCTCACCACGCGGCAGCAGGGTCAGGTCGAGTTCCTGGCTGTTGACGCTGAAGCGGTGGCGCGGACCGAGCTTGATGACGTTGCCACCCTCTTCGAACAGCTCGCTCTTGTCGCGCAGCGCGCGTACCGCCTGGTCGCGGGCCCCCTTGAGGCGCGCCTCGATGTCGTCGGCCTTGACGCTGTCCTGCAACGCGCGCAGGCGTTCGGTCATCTCGCGCAGCTTGAGAATCAGCGGGTCGGCGGCGAAGAAGGCGTTGAGTTCCTCGGCCCGGGTGAAGCGCGCGGTACGCCGGGCCAGGCTGTCGAGGATACGCCGGGCCGCCTCCAGTACGCCTTGCGCCTTGCGCTGGCGCTCATCAAGCAACGCCTGCTTGTGCGCCTCGAAGGTTTCCAGCAGCTCCTCGCGCTTGGCCAGGATGTCGCCAAGGAACTGTTCCTGGTCACCGAACTGGCTCTCCAGCTCCTCCAGCTGCACCAGCAGACGGGCCAGCTGCTCGTCGCAACGCTCCGGGTCCTGCGCCTGCCCCAAGGCATTGGTGATGCCCTGGCTGAACAGTTTGAACTGCGCACCGAACTGCGCCACGCTCTCCGCCGAGCCCAACCCCTTGCGCCGCTGTTCGGCGCGTGCCCTGGCCTGGTTGAGGCGGGCATAGATCTCGGAGATGGATTCGACGATGCGTGTACGCTGGGTAGCGTCGTCGATCTTCAGCGAGGCCATCAGCGCGGACAGCATGTCCAGGTCGGCGGCCATGGTCTGCAGGGCCGCCAGCGGCTCGGCCAACTGCACCACGCTGGCGGCCTTCTGCGCCTGCTCGTCAAGGCTATGCAGGCGGCTGACAAACGGCTGCAGGGCGGCATCGCCGGCGAGGAAGGTCGCGGTGGCCGCCGATACCCGCTCCTGGGCGGCGAGCAACTCGGCCTCCATCACGTCGAGGCGTGCCAGGTCGATGTAGCGGTACTCGCGGATGGTCAGGAGCAGACCGCGCTGGGTGGTGATGCCATTGAGCGCGTCGACAAAGCTCTGCGCCTGCTCCCAGCTGTCCGGCAGCAGGCTATCGAGCAGGGCCTTGTGGCGGCTCTCGGCGTCCTGCATGGCCTTGGCCGATTGCTGGCGGATGCTCTCGACCTTCTCATACTCGTCGAGCACCAGTTCGGCGGTGGCGGTGATCTCGCGCAACAGGGGCGCCAGCCCGGTCAGTTGTGCATGGCTCAGCCAGTGATAGGCATCGAACAAGCGGCGGGTCTGCTGGCAGAGCGCCGCGTAGCGCTGCAGGGAAACCGTCGGACTATCGATCTCGCGGCTCAGCGCGTAGAGGTCGGAGATGCCGCGCACCAGTTCGGCGTTGCCGATCTTGCCCAGCAGGCCGCTGCGCGCTGGCTGGCGCGCGGCATATTCGGCGGTACAGAACGGCGTTTGCCAGACCTGCATGGGATGGATACGCGTCGGCTCGTTTTCCGCAGCGAAGATCACCATGCGGCCATCCTCCAGGCGCGCATAGCCGTGGCCGAACAGCGGGTTCTGCAACTGGCGGGTGATCAGGTTGTAGCAGAGCAAGACCGCCCGGCCTTCCTCCGGGTGATAGAAGATGTACAGCACATCCTCGCCATTGGGCGAGCGTACCGCGCGTTTGAAGCGCATGCCGGCCATCGACTGCTCGAAGGTCTTGTGCTCGCCACTCTGCAGGTAATAGCCACCGGGGAAGATGATGCCGTGGTCTTCCGGCAGCTGGACGCAGGCCAGGCCGATGGCGTCGATACGCTCGACCGTGCCGTTCAGGCTGTTGAACACCAGATAGCGCCAGTGCTCTTCGCGGTACGGGAGGATCTTCAGGAGGATCAGCCCGCCCACGCGGGCATATTCGACCTGCGCATCATCCAGCGACTGGGTCTTGTCCTGTACCGGCTCGCGGTAGATGCCCAAGCCGTCATTGGTGTTGTTCTCGATCTTGACGGTCAGGTCACCGCCGATGGTTTCGACAAACAGGGTATCGAGGATATTCAGATGCGGGTGACGGCCGTTGACCACGCTGTCGCGCGTGCACTTCTGCCACTCGAAGTCAAAGGGGGCGGGCAAGGCGATGTCACGCTCGCCACGATTGTCGATGTAGCGGATGTCCTGCCCGTCGACCGAGATCGACCAGCGGAACACGCGCAGATCACTGACCCGCTCGCCGATCTGGAAGCTCGCCAGCAGCTTGCCGTCACGCACCACCAACTGCAGCAGGCGGGTGTTCTTGTAGTAGCTGTACAGCTCGTTGAAGTCGGCAACGAAGCTGGCGTGAGCCAGGAAGCTGCCCGCCAGCGGCACGGCTTCGGCCTCGTAGCCTTCCTCCTGCTCGACCAGGCGATACAGGGAGAACACATCCTCGACACGGGTTTCCTTCTTCAGGCCGAGGAACACGTTGTAGCCGAACAGCAGGCAATCGCCGACCTGCACGATGTCACGGGCAATGCAGTTGTTTTCGGTACGGATCCGCAGCCGTGCGCTGACCGCCATCTGGCTGCTGCCGAACGTCTCCAGGCGCTGTTGGTTGAGCTGCTCGCTGATCTGCTGCAGACGCTGGCCCTGCTCGTGCAGGCGCTTGTGCAACACCTCGTAGGCGCCACCGGCGGCGACCGCCTTGTCCACTAGGTCCTGGGTTTGCGGTGCTTGAGCGTCCGACATACTGGTCATCCTGAATCTGCGGCGTCAGGCCCCCGCCCCTCCGGGCGGGAACTGGAAAGAGTGGCCGGACGGGCCGCACGGCCCGCCCGAGCAGGTCAGGCCCCGGCGGCCGGGGCTGCGCCGTCGAGCGGGCGCTCGGCAAGCACCGCGCTGCTGGGCGCCTTGCCGGCCAGCAGGCGGGCCAGCACGTCCTGGACGACCGGGCTCTTGCCAACCACGCCTTCGATGGCCTTGCCTACCGACAACGACTTGGCGAAAGAGTTGAAGAAGTCGCCCTCGCCACCAACGATCTCGATCTTCGCCTTGGCCAGCGCGGTGGCCAGCACCTCGGCCTGGTCCTTGGCAATGTCCTTGTTGGCGGCAATCGCGGCCATGGCCTCCTCGAAGTTCTTCTCCAGCTGCATGCGGAACTCCTCGTGCTGACGGGCGCTGTCGCTGAGCGCATCCAGGGCACCGAACTTCTTGCCCAGGCCCTCGGCCTCGGCATTCAGGCGCTGCAGGAGGATATCCGCCTCGGCCGTACCCAGATCCTTGGTCGCCTGGGCCTTGGCGGTGCCCAGCTGCTGCTCGCCCCGCGCCTGGGCGCCGAGTTTCTCTTCCAGCACCTTGGCTTCGGCCAGGCCATCCTTTTCCTTGGCAGCCGCCTGGGCTTCCAGGACACGCGCTTCGGCCAGGCCCTTCTCCTGCTCACCCTTGGCCTCGGCAATCATTTGCTCGGCCTTGACGCGCGCTTCGGCCAGGCCTTCCTTCTCGCGCGCCGCGGCGGTGACTTCCAACACCCGCGCATCGGCCAGGCCCGGCGCGGCACGCTCGGCCTCGATACCTTCGGCCAGGCGTTTCTTGGCCTCAGCCTGCTTGGCCGCGGCTTCCAGCTCGGCCTGGGCCAGGTTGTTGATTTCCACGGCCTTGTGCTTGGAACGGGTTTCGTCGGCTTCGGCCTGCTTGACCTGGCGCACCAGCTCCTGCTCGGCTTCGGCCTGGGCCTGCAGCACGGTTACCTGCTTGAGGCGCTCCGCCTCGGAGACTTCGCGCACCTCCTTGATGCGTTCCTCTTCCTGGGCCACGGTCTTCTCTACCGCCACCCGCTCGCGAACCACTGCGGCAATGTTCTTGCGCTCTTCTTCCAGAGCCTTTTCCTTTTCGATGCGCTGCAGTTCGACCTCGCGCTCGCGGGCGACGATTTCCAGGTCCTTGGCACGCGTCACCTTCTCCACCTCGATGACCACGGCGCGCTGGCGGTTCTGCTGGGCCACTTCCACCTCGCGCTGATGGTTCTCGGCGCGGATATCCAGCTCCTGCTGAGTCTGGATGCGTGCCTGTTCCGCCTTCAGGCGCTCTTCCTCGCGCACTTTCAGGGTTTCCGCTTCCTCGCGGGCACGGATGGTTTCGATCTCACGCTTCTGCCGCGCCTCGGCATCGGCCTGCTGGCGTTCCAGGGCCAGGGTCGCCTCGCGGGTCTCGACGTTTTTCTTTTTGATCGCCAGCTCTTCGTTGCGCTCCAGCTCGTTGGTGATGACGTTCTGCGCGGCAGTCAGCTGGGTGATCTTGCGGATACCTTCGGCATCGAGGATGTTGGTCGGGTCCAGCGACATCTTCGGCGTCTGTTCCAGGTAGTCGATGGCCACGTCTTCCAGCACATAGCCGTTGAGGTCGTTGCCGATCACCTCGACGATACGATCGCGGAAGCTCTGCCGCTCTTCGAACAGCTGCACAAAGTCGAATTGCTTGCCGACGGTTTTCAGTGCCTCGGAGAACTTGGCATTGAACAGCTCATTGACCGCTGCCCGGTCGGAAGCGCGATCCACACCAATCGCCTTGGCCACCTTGAGCACGTCTTCCTGGGTCTCGTTGACCCGCAGGTAGAACGCCACGGTGATATCGGCACGCAGGTTGTCGCGGCAAATCAGCCCGTCCTTGCCGCGGCGGTCGACTTCCAGGGTAATCAGGGAGATCTTCATGAACTCCTTGAGATAGATCACCGGATAGACCAGCGCACCGGTGAAGTGCACCTTGGGCGTGGCAGACATGTCGTTGACGATCAGCGCCGTGCCCTGCGGAACCTTGATATAGAAGGCCTTGAACAACACGAAGAAGCCGAAGATCAGCAGGAAGAACAGCCCCACTCCAGTCAGGAAGGGCATCAGCAGCTCATAGCTCATTACAATCAATCTCCTTTGACACTATGCGTGAGTCAGGGCTCAGCGTCCCTGGAACTCGTCCTCGGTAATGACCCGGTAGGCGTGCTCGCCCTCCAGATACTCCAGCAACACCACACGGTCGCCCCGTTTGAAGCCGCGCGCTTCGTCAGCCCGCACTCGCAGGATCAGGCCGGCGCCACCATCTTCCAGCACGGCCTCACCATGCTGCAGAGTGACTCGCCCGCTACGCACTACGGCGATTTGCCCCAGCACCGATTTACTGGTGGTGGCTTGCAGCTTGAGGAACAGCGGACGTAGCGGGCGACACAGCAGCGCACTGGGCGGCACCGCCAGGGCCAGGGCAGCCAGCGCCACCAGCAAGCCCAACGGATAGCGCAGCACGCCCAGCGGCAGATGGCTGAGCAGCAACAGTTCGACGAAATAGCTCGCCAACCAGGCGAAGAAGAACAGCAGACTGAGCACCAGGGTCACCGGTACGCCATTCAGCCCGAGGCGCAGCAACAGCCCGGCCAGCCCTTCCGGCTGCACGGAGTCCAGTGCGGAATCCGCCTCGATATCCAGCAGATCGACTTCCAGAATGCCCAGCGCGGCCACACACCAATAGAGCATGGCCAGACACAGCAGAAAGCTGAACAGCACCGTTGGAAACGACAGTGCGGTCTGCACAAAAACGTCCATGACTCTCCCCTTCCCTGACGGCAACGGCGGGCCAGGCAGCCCGCCGGCAACTAACGCGTGAACTCAGTCGCCCTGGCGTCCCTTGAGGCGCGCCAGAACGGCCTCGGCACTGCTCGACTCGGCGAGAATCCCGGCTTCACGCAGCTTGGCCTGCAGGCTGTCGTCCGGGGCACTGCCAGCGGCCAGCTCATCGGCGGCCTGCATGCGCGCCGCCCGCTCGGCCTGCTGCTGTTTGATTCGCTCCAGCGACTCTACCGCCGTGTGCAGCTTGGCCTGCGAACCACCATAGCGCTGGGCCACCGCCAACTGGGCCTTCTGCACGCTTTCGGTCGCCTTGACCATGTCCACCTGCTGCTTGAGGCGCTTGATGTTTGCCTCGGCCTGGCCGACCGCACGGCGCAGTTGCTCGACACTCGCCGCATAGGCCTGGTTGTGCTCCTGCTCGGCCGCCTGCTCGCTCTCCAGCTGGGCAATCTTCTCTGCCACTTCGTGAGCCAGCGACTGGTTACCGGCCTGCAGTGCCTTCAGCGCATAGCTTTCGTACTCGGCCACCTGCGCCGCTACCTTGGCCACCCGCTCAGCCGCCAGCTTCTGCTTGGCCATGATCTCGGCCAGCGCTTCACGTGAACGGCGCAGCTCCAGGTCGGCATCACGGATTTCCTGATCGAGGATTCGCAAGGCCTGGCTATCCACCACCGCCTCACCCATTTCGTTGGCACCACCACGCAGCGCCGTCAGCAGTTTGCTCCAGACGTTCATCGCATCTCTCCTTACAGGCTCAGGCCTTGAGGAAGCCTTCGTAGGCTTCGGTGGCTTTGATCACGTTGTCGGCCAGCAGCTCGATCTCCAGGAGGATATCGGCCAGCCCCGAGGAAGCGCTCAACGCGCCGAACATGGTGTAGCCCTCACGCCCATCAGCCAGCTTCTCCAGGCCGATCGACGACAACGGGAAGAGCTTGTGGGTGCGCAGCACTTCCTCGTTGAAGGCCACCAGGTCGCGCACATCGTCAGCCGGCCAGAGCAACGCCTCGACGATGATCTGCTCGCCATACACGGCGGCGAACAGCGGCAGATCGCCGTATTCGCGCATGCACAGATGCAGACTGGCATCCGCACCCTGAATCAGCTCGACCGTTGCCTGGCCAGAGACAAACAGCGGCGCCGCCAGTAATGCATCGTGCAATGCCTGGGCAGTCCATACCTGGGGTCTTTGCATACCTTCCTCCTTTTCCATAGAAGCCAGCATCGCGCGAGGCTGGCGCAACCTGCGCTCGAACGCCAGCAACTGCGGGGCGTGCTCGGGCAGTATCCACACTTCCTTCTTGACCAGCCCCTGCTCACGCAGGCGCTGGCGATACAGACGCTGATAATGTGCTGACGATTTGCTTTCCATGGCGGCAGCCTAACCACTTACATGTAATGAATCAATCCATCACATGTAAGTTTTTCTGAAGAACCATCTGGGGCGGCCATTAAACCCCAGAAGACCCCACCCCAGCGCCAACTAGGTCGCAAGCAGAAAGCCCAGCCAGCACTTCGCATCGCCAGCCCGATGGCTTAGGCTTGCCGCCATCCATGCCTCCCGGAACCCTTGCCATGCAGCACGACAAGCCCCTCGCCGGCCTCAAGGTCATCGAACTCGGCAGCCTGATCGCCGGCCCCTTCGCCTCGCGGATCTGCGCCGAATTCGGCGCCGAGGTCATCAAGGTCGAATCACCCGAAGGCGGCGACCCTTTGCGCAAATGGCGCAAGCTCTATGAAGGCACCTCGCTGTGGTGGCTGGTACAGGCGCGCAACAAGCGCTGCATAACCCTCAACCTCAAGCACGAGGCAGGCCGCCAGGTACTCAGGGAGCTACTCGCCGGGGCAGACATCCTGATCGAGAACTTCCGCCCCGGCGTGCTGGAGAAACTCGGCCTCGGCTGGGACGAGCTGCATGCACTCAACCCCCGACTGGTCATGCTGCGCCTGTCCGGCTTCGGCCAGAGCGGGCCGATGAAGGACCAGCCAGGCTTTGGCGCGGTCGGCGAGTCGATGGGCGGCCTGCGCTACATCACCGGCTTCGCCGACCGCCCGCCGGTACGCACCGGCATCAGCATCGGCGACTCCATTGCCGCCCTGTGGGGGGTGATTGGCGCGCTGATGGCGCTGCGCCAGCGCGAAGTAAATGGCGGCCTGGGCCAGGTGGTGGACGTGGCGCTCTACGAAGCGGTGTTTGCCATGATGGAATCGATGGTCCCGGAGTTCGATGTATTCGGCTTCATCCGTGAGCGCAGCGGCAACATCATGCCCGGCATCACTCCGTCGTCCATCCACACCTGCGCCGACGGCAAACACATCCAGATCGGCGCCAACGGTGATGCGATCTTCCAGCGCTTCATGCGCGCCATTGGCCGCGACGACCTGGCCGATGCCGCCGACCTGGCCGATAACGCTGGCCGCGATGCGCGCCGCGACGAACTCTACGGGGTGATCGACCGCTGGGCCGCCAGCCTGCCGCTGGCCGAGGTGGAGGCCGTGCTGCTGCGCGCCGAGGTGCCGGCCAGCCGCATCTATTCGGCCGCCGACATGTTCAACGACCCGCAGTTCCTGGCCCGCGAGATGTTCCTCAGCGCACGCCTGCCGGACGGCCAGCCCTTCCGCATGCCGGGTATTGTCCCCAAGCTCAGCGCGACCCCCGGCAGCGTAGCGTGGACCGGGCCGGCGCTCGGCGAACACAACCAGCAGGTGCTCGGCGAGCTCGGCTACGATGCCGCGCAGATCGCCGCACTGCGCGCACAGGGCGCGATCTGAGCAGATGCGCCAGATCGACGCCGCACAGTTTCCCCGGCACACGCTGCCGGCGGAGCTGCGTGACTACCCGCGGTGGCATCGCGGCCGCCCGCACTACGCGGTGTGGATGGTCGAGGTGCAGCAGCCCGCGCTGCTTGCCTATATCCAGCAGCTGCAGGAACAGCTGGCCGATCTGCTGCACCCACCCGGCGCGCGCCAGCCGCACCTGACCCTGTTCGTCTGCGGCTTCCCGCAGGCCAACCAGCGCTACGCTGACGACTTCACCCCGGCCCGGCTCGACAGCCAGTTGCAGCACCTGCGCCCGCGCGCTGGCAGCGCCTGCGTGCTACCCCTGGGCGCAGCGGACAGCTTTGCCAGTGCCGCCTTCATTCCCGTGTACGACCCGCAACAACGCCTGGCCAACTGGCGCCAGGCGCTCGCCGCCGGCAGCCGGGAAATCCGCCAGGCCGAGTACATCGCCCACATCACCCTGGGCCTGTATCGCCAGCGCATCGCCGCCGCCACCCTGCGCCAGCGCCTCGCCGCACTGCCCATGCCACAGCATGCGCTGCAGGTAGAGCGCCTGGACTACGCCCATTACGCCAGCAGCGATCAATTCAGCCGCCTAGAGCGCCAACTGAGTATTAGCCTGGCGCCGCGCTAGCACGCCAGGCAGCCAGCCCCGCACGCGCCTGGCGACGTACCTGCCCCTGCAGCCAGGGTGTCCAGCCCAGCCACCAGCCCGGCGCACCCAGGGCCTGGCGCGCCCAGCGCCAAACAGCGAAATGATCACGGTGCTCGACAATCAAGCCATCGCGCAGTACGAACTCGCCACGAATCCGATTGCTCACCCAACGTCCGCTGCGACTGAATCGATAGCGCGCCTGCCAGTCCACCCGAGCACGCTGCGCAGTGGCCTCGCGCACCTGGAAGGTCACCTGCAAGCCCTCCGCACGCGCACATAGCATGCGCCACATATCGCCCACCTCAGCACCCTGCAGCGTAGCGAAGGCCGGATCATGAAAGCGCGCCTGCGGGTGATAGCAGGCCGCCATGGCCTCGCCATCCCCACGTTGCAGGGCCTGGTAGAAACGTTGCAGAACGGCGAGCGAAGCAGCGTGCATGAAGGTCATCTCCTCGACAGAGGAGCACAGTATGCGCAGCCATTCAGGTGTACGGCTATTGGCGATAATGACAACTTTATGATGATAATCGCCAAGGTCATCGAGGAGCCTCCATGCTGTCCGTCTGCCTGTACGTCTGCCCGCATACTGTGCTGTCCAGCCTGGCGCAGGCTTATGAATGCTTCCAACTGGCCAACCAGCTCAGCGCGCAGCCGCTCTTCAAGCTGCAGCGCTTCAGCCAGGACGGCCAGCCCGTACGCCTGGCTTACGCCCTGCTGGATGTCGAAGGAGGACTCGAGGTGGCCGAAACAGCCCATCTGGTGATGCTCCCGGCCACCGGCAGCGACCAGGCAACCGTTCGCCAAGCCAACGGCACACTGCTCAACTGGCTGGCCAGACGCCCCACCGAACAGGGCCTGGCCAGCCTGTGCAGCAGCGCCTTCCTGCTCGCCGAAGCCGGCCAGCTGGATGGCTGCCAGGCGACCACCCACTGGGCACTGGCCGGTCAGTTTCGCCAACGCTACCCGCAGGTACAGCTACGCAGCCAGCAACTGTTCTGTGCCAGCGGGCAACGCTTCAGCTCCGCCGGCGCACAGGCAGCCGTCGATCTCTGCCTGCACCTTGTCGAGCTGCATGGCGGCCCATGGCTCGCCGAACAGGTGGCTGGCGCACTGGTCGTCGAACGCCAGCGCGGCAGCCAGAGTCGCCTGCAACCGCTGCTGCCCAGCCCGCGCCAGGATGATCCCGCACTACTGGAACTGCTGCGCTGGCTGCAACCACGCTATGCCGAACCCATTGATCTGGCGAACATGGCGGCACGCCTACATTGCTCGCCACGCACCCTGCTGCGGCGTTTCCGCCATGCCACCGGACTGACACCCCTGGCCTACCTGCAACGCCTGCGCATCCTGGCCGCCCAGCAAGCCCTGCGCCACCCCGGCACACGCCTGGAGGACATCGCCAGTGCCGTGGGCTATGCCGACCGGGCCAGTTTCAGCCGCCTGTTCAAGCACGTCTGCGCAGAAACCCCGGCCGCCTACCGACGTCGGCTCACGGCCGCCAGCAGGCCCTGAAAGGCAAAAAAAACCGGCCCACCAGGGGCCGGTCTTCTAGCACGACAAGCGACTCAGAGCGGCTTGCCGCGGTTGCCATGGGCAGCGACGAACTGCTGCACCTGGGCCAGGTCATTGGCCAGCACGGTGCAACGCTCCTCGCGCTGGAACAGATCGGCCAGATGCGCCGGCAACTCCAGCGGCTTGCTGATGCCCGCCTGCTCCACCGCATCGGGGAACTTGACCGGATGCGCGGTACCCAAGGTGACCATCGGCAGGCTCAGGCTGCGCCGGCATTCACGCGCGGCACGCACGCCGATCGCAGTATGCGGGTCGAGAATCTCGCCACACTGCGCATAGACCTCGGCGATGGTCGCGCAAGTCTGCGCGTCATCCACCGCCAGCGAATCGAACAGGCGGCGCGCCTCGCTCCAGCGTTCGTCAGCCACGGCCAGCTGGCCGGTAGCCTTGAAGCCATCCATCAGACGAGCCACTTCCGCGCCGTTACGGCCATGCAGGTCGAACAGCAAGCGCTCGAAGTTCGACGAGACCATGATATCCATGGACGGCGACAGGGTCGGGTGCAGGGTGTCCTTGTCGTAGCGGTTGCCACTCATGAAGCGGTGCAGGATGTCGTTGCGATTGGTCGCCACGATCAACTGATTGATCGGCAGGCCCATGTTGCGCGCCAGGTAACCGGCGAAGATATCGCCGAAGTTGCCGGTCGGCACCGAGAACGCCACCGAGCGCGCCGGGCCACCGAGCTGCAAGGCCGCGTGGAAGTAGTAGACGATCTGGGCCATGATCCGCGCCCAGTTGATCGAGTTGACCGCAACCAGACGGGTGCCCTTGAGGAAACCCTGGTCGGCGAAGCTGGACTTGACCATCTCCTGGCAGTCGTCGAAGTTGCCTTCGATGGCGATGTTGTGGATGTTCTCACCCAGGATGGTGGTCATTTGCCGGCGCTGCACCTCGGACACGCGGTTGTGCGGGTGCATGATGAAGATGTCGACGTTTTCGCAGGCCTTGCAGCCTTCGATGGCCGCCGAACCGGTGTCGCCGCTGGTGGCGCCCATGATCACCACGCGCTCGTTGCGCTTGGCCAGCACATGGTCAAGCAGGCGGCCGAGCAGCTGCAGGGCGAAGTCCTTGAAGGCCAGGGTCGGGCCGTGGAACAGCTCGAGCACCCACTCGTTGCTGTCCAGCTGACGCAGCGGCGCTACCGCTTGGTGGGCGAACACGCCGTAAGTCTCTTCAAGAATTTTCTTGAAATCGGCATCGGCGATGGAGCCGGCGACGAACGGGCGCATCACCCGGAAGGCCAGCTCGTGATACGGCAAATCCGCCCAGGAAGCAATTTCCTCCTGCGTAAAGCGCGGCAGGTTTTCCGGCACATAGAGGCCGCCGTCGCTGGCCAGGCCAGCCAGCAGCACATCTTCGAAGTTCAGGGCCGGTGCCTGGCCGCGGGTACTGATATAGCGCATGGTGCTCGCCCTTCTTAATTCAGGTGCTCGACGCGGATGCGCATGACCGGGCCGGACACGTCGGCCAGGGCTTCCAGCGCGTTGATCGCGTCGTTCATGGATTGTTCGGTCACACGGTGGGTAAGGAGGATCAGCGGCACCAGACCGTCCTGCTCCTCGGCCTCCTTCTGCATGATCGACTCGATGTTGATGCCACGCTCGGAGAGGATGGTCGCCACCTTGGCCAGCACACCCGGACGGTCCTGCACCTGAATGCGCAGGTAGTAGGCGCTCTGGCACTCGGCGATCGGCAGGATAGGGTGATCGGACAGCAGATCGGCCTGGAAGGCCAGGTGCGGCACGCGGTTCTGCGGATCAGTGGTCAGCGCACGGACCACGTCGATCACGTCAGCCACCACGGCAGAAGCGGTCGGTTCCATGCCAGCGCCGGCGCCGTAGTACAGGGTGCTGCCGACGGCATCGCCATTGACCATCACCGCATTCATCACGCCGTTGACGTTGGCGATCAGGCGGTCGGCCGGGATCAGCGTCGGGTGCACACGCAGCTCGATGCCTGCTTCGGTGCGGCGAGCCACACCCAGGTGCTTGATGCGGTAGCCCAGCGCTTCGGCGTAGTTGACATCTGCACTGGTCAGCTGGGTGATGCCCTCGGTGTAGGCCTTGTCGAACTGCAGCGGAATACCAAAGGCAATGGACGCCAGGATGGTCAGCTTGTGCGCGGCGTCGATGCCCTCCACGTCAAAGGTCGGATCGGCTTCCGCATAGCCCAGCGCCTGCGCTTCTTTCAGCACATCAGCGAAGGCCCGGCCTTTCTCACGCATCTCGGTGAGGATGAAGTTGCCGGTGCCGTTGATGATGCCGGCCAGCCAGTTGATACGGTTGGCGGCCAAGCCCTCGCGGATCGCCTTGATCACCGGGATACCACCCGCCACAGCGGCTTCGAAAGCAACGATGACGCCCTTCTCGCGGGCCTTGGCAAAGATCTCGTTGCCATGCACGGCGATCAGTGCCTTGTTGGCGGTCACCACGTGCTTGCCATTCTCGATGGCCTTGAGCACCAGTTCCTTGGCAATGGTGTAGCCACCGATCAGCTCGATGACGATATCGATTTCCGGGTTGTTGACCAGTTCGAAGACGTCGGCGGTGATGGGTGTAGCGCCGGTATCGCACTTCGGGTTGGTGTCACGCGCGGCAATCTGGGCAACGACAATGCCCCGCCCGGCACGGCGGGCAATCTCCTCGGCATTACGTTTGAGTACATTGAAGGTACCGCCACCGACGGTACCCAAGCCACAGATGCCTACTTTCACCGGTTTCACGCTGAAACTCCCCATCATCACTGCAAAAGCAGCCGTGGCGAGCCTCGGCTGCAGGAAAAGAGCCGCACCTTACGAAGCGGCAGATCGTTAGTCAACGAAGGCCGCAGCCCGGCTTAGCGGGCTTGCAAGGCCAGTTTCGCCAACTGCGGCGCCGGCTGGTAACCCGGAATCATCTGCCCGTTGGCCAGGACGATCGCTGGCGTGCCGTTGACGCCAATGCTCTGGCCGAGCAGGAACTGCTTGTCGATCGGGTGCGCACAACTGGCCGCAGGAATCTCCTGACGCGCCTTGGCCTGGTTCATGGCCTCTTGTGGATTCTTGGCACACCAGACATTGACCAGCGTGTTGTAGCCATGACTACCCGGCCCCTGGCGCGGGAAGGCCAGATAGCGCACTTCGATGCCGCGACGATTGAGCTCCGGCACCTCGCTGTGCAGCTTCTGGCAATAGCCACAGTCGGTGTCGGTAAACACCGTGATATGCGTCTTGCGCTCGCCCACCGCCTTGAACACAACCATGTCGGCCGCAGGCAGGCCATTGATTTCGCGGGCGATGCCCTGGGCTTCCAACTGTTCGGTGAGGTTGCGCGGGCTGCCCTGCTCCGGCAATTCGAACAGGTAGCCCTGCATCAGATAACGCCCATCGGCACTGGCATACAGGACCCGGCCGCCCTTGAGCTGCACCTGATACAGACCTTCCAGCGGACTGGGCTCGATCTGCTCGATCACCAGGTCAGACTGCAGTTTTCCCAGGGCCTGACGGATGTTCTGTTGAGCATCGGCGGCATGTACGCCAGCGACGATGGCAAGGCCCAGCGCAGCAGTGGCCAGGCGACGGAAAACAGCCATGAATTACTCCTATGCAAAGTCGCGCAAGCCTATCACAGAAGCGGCATGGCGCGTTGTCGGGCGCGGCAAATGGCAATCAACCACGCGGGTGATGCGCGGCATGCAGCGCCTGCAGGCGGGCCTTGGCCACATGGGTATAGATCTGCGTGGTGGACAGGTCGCTATGCCCGAGCAACAACTGCACCACACGCAGGTCAGCACCATGGTTGAGCAGGTGGGTGGCAAAGGCATGACGCAGGGTATGCGGCGACAACGGCTTGAGAATACCGGCATGGCGTGCATGCAACTTGATGCGGTGCCAAAAGGTCTGGCGGGTCATCTGCTCGCCACGCTGGCTGGGGAACAGCACGCTGCTCGGCCGCCCAGCCAGCAACAGGCCCCGCGCCTCGGCCTGATAACGCTGCAGCCAGATCAGCGCCTCCTCGCCCAACGGCACCAGGCGCTCCTTGCTGCCCTTGCCCAAGACGCGCAGCACGCCCTGGCGCAGGTTGATCTGCTCCAGACTCAGCGCCACCAGTTCGCTGACTCGCAGACCGCAGGCATACAGCACTTCGAGCATGGCACGGTCGCGCAAGCCCAGCGGCTCGGCAATGTCCGGCGCCGCCAGCAACGCCTCAACCTCAGCTTCGGAAAGGCTCTTCGGCAAGGGCTTGCCCAGCTGTGGCAACTCCACCTGCAGGGTAGGATCCTCGTCGATCAGCCGCTCACGCAGCAGATAGCGATAAAAGGTACGTAGCGCCGACAGCAGGCGCGCCGTCGATCGTGCCTGATAGCCCTGCTGCAAACGCCAACCGAGGTGATCAAGAATCGCCTCACGACCCGCCTGACGCAGGCTGCTGCCGCGACCGGCCAGCCACAGCGCAAAGCCACGCAAGTCCGTCAGGTAGGCGTTGCGCGTGTGCGGCGACAAGCCACGTTCCAGCCACAAGCTGTCGATGAACTCGCGCAGCAGTTCCTGCTCGTCGTCGGACAGCGCCGTCATCGCCTCAGCCTTCGCCCAGGTTATCCGCCAGCACCGGAATCGGCCGGTTATCGGCACCAATGGCCACGAAGCTGAAGACACCACTGATCGCCCGCTCGCGGCCCGCCCCATACATCTCCTCGACGAACACCTCGACCTCAACCTTGAGGCTGGTATTACCCACCTTGATCACCCGGCCAATCAGCTCGACGATCGAGCCGGCAGCAATCGGATATTTGAAGTCGATGCGATCAGAAGACACGGTAACCAACGGCAAGCGACAGAAACGCGTGGCGGTCACGAAAGACACTTCATCCATCCAGGCCAGCGCCGTACCACCGAACAGGGTGTTGTGATGATTGGTGGTAAAGGGAAACACCGTCTTGACCACCCGGCTTTCCGACAGCGCCATACGACGCTGGATTTCTGCTTCTCGGCTCGACATGCCCACTCCCACCTTGCAAAAAACCATTGTGCCGTTACTCGCGGAGCGCCTACCAGCACCTGCAACACCGCGTTTACGCCAAATGACGGACAACAAAAAGGCAGCCCGAGGGCTGCCTTTTGCCAAGCAAAGCGGGTACTTAAACCAGCTTCTCCTTGATGCGCGCGGCCTTGCCGGACAGCGCACGGAGGTAGTACAGCTTGGCCTTGCGTACGTCACCGCGACGCTTGACGCTGATGCTGTCGACCAGCGGCGAGTAGGTCTGGAAGGTACGCTCCACGCCCACGCCGTTGGAGATCTTGCGCACGGTGAACGCGCTGTTCAGGCCGCGGTTACGCTTGCCGATCACAACACCTTCATAGGCCTGCAGACGCTGACGGTCGCCTTCCTTCACTTTTACCTGAACGATCACGGTGTCGCCGGGGGCGAAAGCCGGGATCTCTTTGTTCATCTGTTCAGCTTCGAGTTGCTGAATGATCTTGTTGGTCATTTCCTGCTCCTAAGGCCGGCCATCGGGGCCTGCCATCGATACGTTATCTATCGTCCTGCTGGCGGATGAATTCCGCCAGCAGCGCTTGTTCTTCTCCAGAAAGCGAGCGGCAATCCAGAAGATCGGCACGACGTTGCCAGGTTCGCCCGAGGGCCTGTTGCAAACGCCAGCGCCGGATGTGTTCATGGTTGCCGCTGAGCAGCACCTGTGGAACACGTATTCCCGCATACACCTCCGGTCGCGTGTAGTGCGGGCAGTCGAGCAGGCCATCGCTGAACGAGTCCTCCTCGGCGGAGTCCGCGTGGCCCAAGGCCCCGGGAAGCAACCGCGTTACCGCATCGATCAGCACCATGGCCGGCAGCTCACCACCGGACAGCACATAGTCGCCAATCGACCATTCCTCATCGACATGGGTTTCAATGAAACGCTCGTCGATCCCCTCATAGCGGCCTGCGATGAGGATCAGCGCCTGATTCTGCGCCAATGCCCGCACCCCCGCCTGCTTCAAGGGCTGCCCCTGCGGCGAAAGGTAGATAACCCTGGCCTGCGATCCCGCCGCTTGCCTGGCCGCTGCCAGGGCGCGCTCGAGGGGCTCGATCTTCATCACCATGCCGGGGCCACCACCAAAGGGCCGGTCATCCACCGTGTGGTGGCGATCCTCGGTGTAGCTGCGCGGATTCCAGCAGTTCAGCCGAAGCAAACCCTGCCTGACCGCACGGCTGGTAATGCCGTACTCGCTGATGGCCGCGAACATCTCGGGAAACAGCGTGATGACTTCAACCTGCATGAGACACCGGCAAAGTCAGAATTCCGCATCCCAGATGACCTGCATCTCCCCGCTAGCCAAGTCGATACGCTGCACACACTGCTCGGTATAGGGCAGCAAGCGCTCGCGATCATCCAGACTGCCCGGGCAGGGCTTGACCACCAGTACATCATTGGCGCCGGTTTCCAGCAGATGGTCGATCCGGCCGAACAGATGTCCGTCCTGATTGATCACCCGCAGACCCTGCAACTGGTACCAGTAGTACTCACCATCGTCGAGCGACGGCAACAAGGCGCGCGGCACACAGATCTCGAAGCCGGCGTAAGTACGCGCCACCTCACGATCATCCAGACCACGCAGCTTCGCCACCAGGACCTTGCCCTGCAGGCGACCACTGACCAGTTCAACCTCTTTGCGCTCGCCGTCACGCTGCAGGATCCAGCAACGATAGTCGAGCAGGTTGTCCAGCGGATCGGTAAAGGAATACACCTTTATCTCACCGCGAATGCCATGCACCGAAACAATCTTGCCGAGGACGATGAGGTCTTCGGCCGGGGCCGGCACAGTATTCATAAGCGTGCTCAGGCAGCAGCCTTGGCAGCTTCCTTCAGCAGCTGAGCAACACGCTCAGACGGCTGCGCGCCCTGGCTCAGCCAGTAGCTTACGCGCTCCTGGTTGACCGACAGCTTGACTTCAGCGCCAGTCGCAACCGGGTTGAAGAAGCCAACGCGCTCAACAAAACGACCGTCGCGCGCATTGCGGCTGTTGGTCACGGTCAGGTGGTAGAACGGGCGCTTCTTGGAGCCGCCGCGAGCGAGACGAATAGTTACCATGTGAACTTCGTTCCTGTAGGTGCTTGCAAAACCAAATGCCACACCGGGCCCTAGTGCCCGAAAGGCCGCGTATTCTAAGAGCTAAAGCGTCAAGCCGCAAGCGCCAAGGCCGGCAAGCCGTTGACGCGCCTCTCTCAAAGCTTCGGCAGGCCGCCCGGCATCATGCCGCCGAGACCGCGCATCATCTTGGCCATGCCGCCCTTGGCAGTGAATTTCTTCATCATTTTCTGCATCTGCTTGTGCTGCTTGATCAGCCGCCCAACGTCCTGTACCTGGGTGCCGGAACCCAGGGCAATACGCCGCTTGCGCGAGCCGCTGATGATTTCCGGATCACGACGCTCCGCGGGCGTCATCGAGTTGATGATCGCCTCCATCTGTTTGAACTGCTTCTCCGCAGCCCCCTGGGCACCCTCGATCTTGCCCAGGTTGACCCCGCCAATCGACGGCAGCTTGTCCATCAGACCACCGAGGCCGCCCATGTTCTTCATCTGCTGCAACTGATCGCGGAAGTCCTCAAGGTCGAAGCCTTTACCTTTTTTAAGCTTCTTGGTGAGCTTCTCGGCTTTCTCGCGATCCAGGTTCTGTTCGGCCTGTTCAATCAGGCTGAGTACGTCACCCATACCCAGGATGCGCGACGCCACGCGATCCGGATGGAAGGGATCGAGCGCCTCGCTCTTCTCGCCCATGCCGAGAAACTTGATCGGCTTACCGGTGATCGCCCGCACCGAAAGCGCCGCACCGCCACGCGCATCACCATCCACCTTGGTCAGCACCACACCGGTCAGCGGCAGCGCCTCATTGAAGGCCCGCGCAGTATTGGCGGCATCCTGACCGGTCATGGCATCGACCACGAACAGCGTCTCCACCGGCCGGATAGCCGCATGCAGTTGCTGGATCTCGGCCATCATTTCGCTATCGATAGCCAGGCGACCCGCCGTATCCACCAGCACCACATCGATGAACTTGAGCTTGGCCTCACGAATGGCTGCTTCGGCAATCGCCACCGGCTTTTGCGAAACATCCGACGGAAAGAAGGTGACCCCTACTTCGCCCGCCAGGGTTTCCAGCTGTTTGATAGCTGCCGGACGATAGACGTCCGCCGACACCACCATGACCGACTTTTTCTTACGCTCTTTAAGGAAGCGCGCCAACTTGCCCACGGTAGTGGTCTTGCCGGCACCCTGCAGGCCCGCCATGAGAATCACTGCCGGCGGCGCTGCATTCAGCGCCAGGTCCTCATTGGCCGAGCCCATCATGGCTTCCAGTTCGGCCTGGACGATCTTCACGAAGGCCTGGCCCGGCGTCAGGCTTTTGGACACCTCGCTACCGACGGCACGCTCCTTGACCTTGGCCACGAAGTCCTTGACCACTGGCAGCGCCACATCGGCCTCAAGCAGGGCCATGCGCACTTCGCGCAGCGTGTCCTTGATATTGTCTTCACTGAGCTTGGCCTTGCCGGTGACATGGCGAAGCGTCTGGGAAAGGCGATCTGTGAGATTGTCGAACATGAAGATTCCTTTGCGCGGGACTGCGGCAGGGCGGCAAGTATACCCAAGAGCAGCAGCAGCCAACACCGCCCGTGCTCTTTCACCGCTGCCCGGTTATATGCCAAACTGGCTGCCTTCTGAGCTCGCCAGACAAGGACTTATGCACTCGTTGCTACCCAGCCTGATCGCCGCCGTTCTGTATCTCGGCGCCGCCGGCTACCAGATATCCCACCTCAGCCGCCGCCTGCGCCCCAACACGCGCCTGCTCTGTGGCCTTGGCCTGCTCGGCCTGCTGAGCCACATGCTCAGCCTGTCGCAGCATCTGCTGCCCAATGGCCAGCTACATCTGGAATTCTTCAACGCCGGCAGCCTGGTCAGTGCCACCGTCATTCTGCTGACCCTGCTGGCCAGCTTGAGGATGCCACTGGAAAACCTGCTGATTCCTCTGCTACCGATGGGCGCCCTGACCGTACTCGGTGCGCAATTCGCACCCAGCGGCAGCAGCAACCCACTGACCCACCAGCCTGGCGTGATGCTGCACATCCTCCTGTCGATCTGCGCCTACGGCCTGCTGACCATCGCCATGTTCCAGGCCCTGCTCCTGCAACTGCAGGATCACCAACTGAAGAACAAGCACCCGTCGGGACTGATTCGTAACTTCCCTCCCCTGCAAACCATGGAAAGCCTGCTGTTTGGCTTCCTCTGGGCGGGCTGGGGTCTGCTTACCCTGTCACTGCTCTCAGGCTGGTTGTTCATGGAAAACATGATGGCCCAGCACCTGGCCCACAAAACACTCCTCTCGGGCTTCGCCTGGATCGTCTTCGCTGGCCTGCTGTGGGGGCGCTGGCAGCTCGGCTGGCGCGGACATACAGCCATCCGCGGCACCCTGGCCGGCTTCTGCCTGCTGATGCTGGCCTACTTCGGCAGCAAGCTGGTTCGTGAATTCATCGTTCACCTCTGATTCCCACGCGTGGACGACATGCACACTACCTACCTGTTTGGCCTGCTGGTCTTTTTGATCATTTGCTCGGCGTTTTTCTCCAGCTCCGAGACCAGCATGCTCAGCCTCAACCGCTATCGCCTGCGCCATCTCGATCGCCAGGGACACCGCGGAGCACGACGCGCCACGCGCCTGCTGGAGCGCCCTGATCGCCTGCTGGGGACCATCCTGGTCGGCAACAACATCGTCAACATCCTCGCCGCATCGATCGCCACGGTGCTGGCCGTGAACATCTGGGGCGAGGCCGGGATTGCCGTGGCCACGGCAGTCCTGACCGTGGTGGTACTGATCTTCGGCGAGATCACCCCGAAGACCCTGGCCGCCCTGCGCCCAGAGCTAGTGGCTTTCCCCGCCAGCCATGTACTGCTCATGCTGCAACGCCTGCTTTATCCGGTGGTATGGACGACCAGCGCGATCAGTAATGTCCTGCTGCGCCTGCTGGGTATCGACCCGGCGCAGCGCCACGGCGAACACCTCTCCACCGAGGAGTTGCGCAGCGTGGTCCGCGAGGCCGGCAGCAGCCTGTCACCCAGCCGGCAGAACATGCTGCTGGGCGTACTCGACCTGGAAATGATCCGCGTCGACGACATCATGGTGCCGCGCCACGAGGTGCAAGGCATCGACCTGGATGACAGCCTGGAACATATCAGCGAACAACTGCGCAACACGCCCTATACCCGCTTACCGGTCTACCGCGGCGACATCAATCAAATCGAAGGCGTAGTGCATATGCGCCAGGTCGCCAGCCTGCTGACCAATAACCAGCTGAGCAAGGACACGCTGCTGTCCGCCTGCCGCCCCCCCTACTTCGTCCCGGAAAGCACTCCGCTGTCGGTTCAGCTGCTCAACTTCAAACAGCACAAACGGCGCATTGCCATCGTCGTCGATGAATACGGCGATGTCACCGGCGTAGTCACCCTGGAAGACATCCTCGCGGAAATCGTCGGCGAACTCAGCCCGCCCAGCCCCGGCGAACCCGAGGAAATCCATCCCCAGGCCGACGGCAGCTATATCATCGAAGGCAGTACCAACCTGCGTGAACTGAATCGTCAACTCGATTGGGAACTGCCCTGCGACGGCCCCAAGACGCTCAACGGGCTGATAACCGAAGCCCTGGAAAGCATCCCGGAGAGCAGTGTCTGCCTGCAGATTGGTGACTATCGCCTGGAAATCCTCGACGCTGCCGGCAATCGGGTCAGCCGCGCACGCGCCTGGCGCGCCAGCCAGCAATCAGCGCAGACGCTCAATCAGTAGTGGCGCCAGCCCTCTGGCCCACTGGCGATAACCCAGGGCCGAGGGATGGTAGCCATCACGCGCCAGGTAATCCGCGGAAAAGCCCAACGCCACCGCGCAATGCAGCCAGCCATGGCGCTGCGCCAGGCCACGCAGCCCACGATCCAGCAGCCAGCCACGCCAGCCCAACCACTGCCTGAGCAACCAGGGCAAAGCGCTGAAGTGCTGCAACGGCGGCACTGCACTGATCGCCACCAGCGCGCCCTGCTGCTCGCCCTGTTCAGCCAGCTGACGCATGGCCGCCAGCCAACGCCGGACCGAACCAGGGTGGGTGGTGTCGTTGACACCAAATACCAACAACAGGATATCCACCGGCTGCGCCGGCATGCCGGGCAACAGGCGCTGGCAGGCCTGTTCGGCACGGATACCGTTCTCGCCCAGCGCCTGCCAGCTCACCGGGCGACGCAAGCCCTGGGCGAGACATGCGGCCAGTTGCGCAGCCAGCGCTTCAGAGTGCCGGGCAACGCCCACCCCGGCCACCGGCGACTCGCCGAGCACCAGCAAA
Organism: Pseudomonas fluvialis; assembly: GCF_002835605.1. NCBI lineage: Bacteria > Pseudomonadati > Pseudomonadota > Gammaproteobacteria > Pseudomonadales > Pseudomonadaceae > Pseudomonas > Pseudomonas fluvialis. The sequence goes on from NZ_PIYS01000015.1 coordinate 75,504, forward strand.
CGCAGAGGCTCGCCGCCATCCCCCCTGACCAAGCCCTGCGGCTCACCGCCGGCTACCGGCAAACGCAAGGCACGGCGCCGGGTCAACCAGGCCAACGGCAGCAACAGCGGCGCCAATAGCAGGCTGCACAGCCACCAGGCCGCCAGCCCCAGGCTCACAGCTCGACCCGCACCGTTTGGGCCGCGCGTCCGGCCTTGGCACGCGCCAACTCCACGGATTCATCTCGCGCCAGGCTGACGCCCATGCGCCGCTGACCGTCTACCTCCGGCTTGCCGAACAGTCGCAATGCCGTATCCGGCTCCGCCAGCGCTTCGCGCAGATTACCGAAGCTGACCTGCTGCGATTGTCCCTGCACCAGAATCACCGCCGAAGCGGAGGGTCCCAGCAAGCGAATGTGTGGAATCGGCAGGCCGAGAATCGCTCGCGCATGCAGGGCAAATTCGGAAAGATCCTGCGAGATCAGGGTAACCAGCCCCGTATCGTGCGGACGCGGCGAAACCTCGCTGAACCACACCAGGTCGCCCTTGACGAACAGTTCTACGCCAAACAGGCCGCGCCCACCCAGTGCATCGGTAACCTGCCGAGCAATTGCTTCGGCACGCTGCAGTGCCAGTGCCGACATGGCTTGCGGCTGCCAGGACTCGTGGTAATCACCGGCCACCTGGCGATGGCCGATCGGCGCACAGAAATGCGTACCGTCGATATGCCGGACGGTCAGCAGGGTGATTTCGTAGTCGAAGTCGACAAAACCCTCGATGATCACCCTTCCCCGTCCCGCCCGTCCGCCTTCCTGCGCGTACTGCCAGGCGCTTTCCAGCTGCTCCGCCGCACGCAGCAGGCTTTGTCCCTTGCCGGAGGAGCTCATCACCGGCTTGACCACGCAGGGGTAACCGATATCGGCAACCGCCGCGGCATATTCGGCATAACTGTCGGCAAAACGATAGGTAGAGGTGGGCAGCCCCAACTGCTCAGCCGCCAGGCGGCGAATCCCCTCACGATTCATGGTCAGGTGTGCAGCGCGGGCTGTCGGTACCACGCAAAAGCCTTCTGTTTCCAGCTCCAGCAAGGTGGCCGTGGCGATGGCCTCGATCTCCGGGACGATATAGTGCGGTTGTTCGTTCTCGACCACCGCACGCAGCGACTCGGCATCAAGCATGTCGATCACATGACTACGATGCGCCACCTGCATCGCCGGGGCGTCCGGATAACGATCGACCGCGATCACCTCGCAACCCAGGCGCTGCAGTTCGATGACCAACTCCTTGCCCAGCTCACCGGCGCCACACAGCAATACGCGGGTTGCTGTAGGTGACAGAGGCGTTCCAATACGCGGCATGACAGGTTCCTCAATAACAGGTCTGGTTGCACTGGGCCGTGCAATTGGCGCAATCACCACTGGCGCTGGGCGCCACTTCGATCAGCACACCGGCTGCCCGCGCCCGTGCATTGCACATCTGCAGTACACGCCGTCGTTCGTGATTGTCCATACGTCCCCAGCGGCGGATCTCATCGGCACTGCGATGGCAACCGATGCACACATCCTCTTCATCCAGCGAACAGACCTGCACGCAGGGCGAGGCCACCGGCTTTTCGTCAAGCATCACAGCGTTTGCTCCTCAAGTTCACGGGCGTAGCGCTGGGCGTTGTGCACGTAATGCGCGGCACTGGCTTCCAATAGTTTTTTCTGCTGATCACTCAGTTCACGGACCACTTTACCGGGGCTCCCCATGACCAGGCTGCCGTCGGGAATCACCTTGCCTTCGGCGATCAGCGCATTGGCGCCAATGATGCAGTTCCGGCCGATACGCGCGCCATTGAGGATGACTGCATTGATACCGATCAGGCTGTAGTCGCCGACACTGCAACCATGCAGCATGGCGTTATGACCCACCGTCACCCCCTTGCCCAGGGTCAGCGGAAAGCCCATATCGGTATGCATGACCGCACCGTCCTGCACATTGCTGTGTTCGCCAATGTCGATCAGCTCGTTGTCACCACGCAATACCGCGTTGAACCAGACGCTGGCACCGGCCTGCAGGCGCACCTTGCCTACCAGCACGGCATTCGGTGCCACCCAGCTCTGCGGGTGCAGCTCGACACAGGCCTCACCCAGTTGGTAGATCATCAGCTTGTCCTCTCCTCGGCGCCGCCCGACTCAACGCAGGCGGATGTACGAAGCCGGCTCGCGATCCAGGCGAATATCGGCGTCGTACAGCAGGTTAACCAGCTCAACCACCATGATCGCGGTCAAGCCCCAGATTTTATAGTCATTGTACTGGTAGCTGGGCACATACCAACTACGCCCCTGATAATCGATACGGTGCGTGACTTCCCGCGGATCTTCACGAAAAAACGCCAGCGGCACACTGAACACCGCGGCAATCTCCGCATCATTGGGCTGGTACTCGACGAAGTCCGGCACCACGCCCACATAGGGGGTGACCTTGATGCCAAAGCGCGAAACCAGCGGACTGAGCGGCCCTACCACTTCCACCAGGCCAGGCGGCAGGCCGATCTCTTCCTCACTTTCACGCAACGCGGTACGCAGCAGGTCGTGATCCCCAGGGTCACGCCGACCACCGGGAAACGCCACCTCGCCACCATGTGTGGACAGATGACTGGCACGCAGGGTCAGCACCAGCTGCGGATCATCGCTACGGGTAATAGGCACCAGCACCGCCGCCTCAGGCAACCCGGCAGGCGCCGGCAAGACCTGCGGCCGATAGTTCTGCACCCGTTGCAACAACTCATCCAGCATAGCGATACCTGGCAGGACAGATGGCCCGTCATCTTGGCATGATTGCCGGACACACCCAAGCCCTGCCCGGGCGCACCAGCGGGCAGCCCTGTATAGCCAGCGGAATTGTCGATGAACTACTGCAGTCACTGTGGTCACCCCGTGCAACAGCAGATACCACCCGGCGACAATCGCCTGCGCCATGTCTGCAGCCAGTGTCATCAGGTGCACTACCAGAACCCGCGAATCGTCGCCGGTTGCCTGCCAGTCTGGCAGCAGCAGGTGCTGCTGTGCAGGCGCGCCATTGCTCCGCGCCAGGGCTACTGGACACTCCCTGCCGGGCTCATGGAAAACGGCGAAACGGTCCAGCAGGCCGCCATCCGCGAAACCCTTGAGGAAGCCTGCGCACGAGTCGACCAGCTGCAGCTCTACAGCCTGTTCGACCTGCCGCACATCGGCCAGGTGTACATGCTGTTCCGTGCCGAACTGTGCGACCTCGACTTCGCCCCAGGCACCGAGAGCCTGGAAGTGCGGCTATTCGACGAAGCGCAGATTCCCTGGCAAGAACTGGCTTTCCCGACCATCGGCCGCACCTTAGAATGCTACTTCGAAGATCGTCGCCGGCAGCACTTCCCGCTGCGCCACGCCACATTGGGCGTACCACGCGACGTGCACACCTCTCCATGAGCGCCGTTGGCGCACACTTGTTCGGGATCCGTTCTGCATGCGCTGGCTGTTCGTTCTGCTCTGCCTCACCCTCAGCACCAGCCTGCAGGCCAATGCCGAACTCAAACACGCCCGTATCGACAAGGTGCTGGTGCTGAAGAGTGAACGCCAGCTGCAGCTGATCGAGCGCGGCCGGATGATCAAGCAGTACCGTGTGTCGCTGGGCAAGCAACCGGTGGGCCGCAAGCTGCGCGAAGGCGACCTGCGCACCCCGGAAGGCTTCTACTGGATCGACTGGCGGCGCCACAGCGAGAAATACAACCTGTCCATGCACATTTCCTACCCCAATGCGGCAGACCTGGCGCGTGCCAAGGCCGCTGGCGTGAAACCGGGCGGCATGATCATGCTGCACGGCACACCACTGGACGAGGAATACCCGGAGTGGTTCTTCCATACCCTGGACTGGACGGAAGGCTGCATCGCCCTGAAGAACGACGATATGCGCGAGCTATGGAAATACGTGCGCGACGGTACGCTGATTGAAATCAGGCCCTGAGCCAGCGACCAGGGCGACGGCCCTGGCAGCCGATCAGCGACATTCACTCAGGTGCACAAGCACCATTCAGAACTGCAGATCCGACAAACGCCAGACTTCGAAGGCCGGTGTCTCGTAGGGATGGGCCTGTTTGAGCGCCTTGACTGCAGCATGAATCAGCTCATCGGCTACTACCATTTCCACCTTCCACTCGGCCACCTGCTGCACTACCCCCGTCTCGCCAATAAACGGCTGACTGCCAGGCAACGGGCGAAACTGCCCCTGCCCCAACACCTGCCAGCAACACGCTTCGTAGTTGCCAATGCGCCCGGCACCACTGGCAAAAACCGCCTGTTTGACCGCGTCAACATGGGTGTCCGGGACAAAGAAGCACAACTTGTACATGGCGATCTCCAGCCGCTAGAAAGAGGGACAATGCCTGCCCTGATGGCCATTGGCCAGCGCGCTACTCTGCCATGCGCTGCCGGTAAAAACTACCCGAAGAGGCCAACAGGCACAGCCCGCGCGAAGCGCGCCGCACCGACGGCGCCTGCACGAATGACCACGACGCCCTAGAAAAAATCCCCCGACGGCTCGCACCGACGGGGGATTCATGTCTGCCCAGCTGCAGGTGATCAGTCCACCCACGCCCGTGCGTTGCGGAACATGCGCATCCAGCCGCCATCCTCCTGCCACTCATCCGGCCGCCAGGAGTTCTGCACAGCGCGGAACACCCGCTCCGGGTGCGGCATCATGATGGTTACGCGGCCATCGCGGCTGCTCAGGCCGGTGATGCCGCGCGGCGAACCATTGGGGTTGGCCGGGTAAGCTTCGGTGACCTTGCCATGGTTGTCGATGTAGCGCAGCGCCACGTAACCGGACAGGTCGGCTTCGAGCAGCGCCTCGGCACTCTCGAATTCCGCATGCCCTTCACCGTGGGCAATGGCGATTGGCAAACGCGAACCGGCCATGCCCTGCAGCAGAATCGACGGCGACTCCTGTACCTGAACCATGGCCACCCGCGCCTCGAACTGCTCGGAGCGGTTACGCACAAAGTGCGGCCAGTGCTCGGTGCCCGGAATCAGCTCGTGCAGATTGCTCATCATCTGGCAGCCATTGCACACGCCGAGGGCGAAGCTGTCCTTGCGGGCAAAGAACGCCTCGAAGGCCTCGCGGGCACGCCCATTGAACAGGATCGACTTGGCCCAGCCTTCACCAGCGCCCAGCACGTCACCGTAGGAGAAGCCACCGCAGGCTACCAATCCCTTGAATTGCTCCAGGCTGAGACGGCCACTGAGGATGTCGCTCATGTGTACATCGATCGCACTGAAGCCCGCGCGGTCGAAGGCCGCGGCCATTTCCACCTGACCGTTGACACCCTGCTCACGCAGGATGGCAATCTTCGGGCGGACCCCGGTATTGATGTAGGGCGCAGCGACATCCTGATTGACGTCGAACGACAACTTGACGTGCAAGCCCGGATTTTCTTCATCGAGCAGCGCGTCGAATTCCTGATCGGCACACTCGGCGTTATCGCGCAGACGCTGGATGCGATAGCTGGTTTCGCTCCACTGGCGCTGCAGCAGTCGACGCTCGCCGGTGTAGACCGCGACACCGTTGTAGCGGATCTGCACCTCGCCGCCGCTGCGTGGCTCGCCCACGCGCACCAGGCAGTCGGCCAGCCCGGCCTCGGCAAAGGCGGCCAGCAGCGCATCGCGGTCCGCCTGACGCACCTGCAACAACGCCCCCAGCTCTTCGTTGAACAGCGCAGGCGCCAGCTCATCGGGCTGACGCACCAGGCCATCGAGCTGCAACTGCAGGCCGCAATGACCGGCGAAGGCCATTTCCAGCGCACAGGCCAGCAAACCGCCGTCGGAGCGGTCATGGTAGGCCAGCAGGCGATCCTGCTGGTTGAGCTGCTGGATCACCGCGAAGAACGCCTTGAGGTCCTCGGCGCTGTCCACATCCGGCACCTGCTGACCGATCTGGCTGTAGGTCTGCGCCAGGATCGAACCGCCCAGACGGTTCTTGCCGCGCCCCAGATCGACCAGCCACAGCTCGCTGTCGCCCTTGTCCAGACGCAGCTGCGGGGTCAGGGTGCGGCGGATGTCCTGCACCGGCGCAAAGCCGGAAATCACCAGCGACAGCGGCGCCGTCACGCTCTTGTCCTGGTCATCTTCCTGCCAGCGGGTCTTCATGGACATCGAGTCCTTGCCGACCGGAATGGTGATGCCCAGTGCCGGACACAACTCCATGCCGACCGCACGCACGGTGTCGTACAGCCGCGCGTCCTCACCCGGGTGGCCGGCAGCGGCCATCCAGTTGGCCGACAGCTTGATGTCGGACAGCTTGCCGATGCGCGCCGCCGCCAGGTTGGTAATGGTCTCGCCAACCGCCATGCGCCCGGAGGCCGGCGCATCAAGCAGGGCCAGCGGCGTGCGCTCACCCATCGCCATGGCTTCGCCGGTGTAGACGTCGAAGCTGGTCGCGGTCACCGCCACATCGGCCACCGGCACCTGCCAGGGGCCGACCAGCTGGTCGCGCGCCACCAGGCCGGTGATGCTGCGGTCGCCAATGGTGATCAGGAAGTTCTTGCTGGCCACTGCAGGATGGCTGAGCACGCGTTGAATCGCCTCGTCCAGCGGCACGCCGCGGCCATCGAAGGCGTCGCCCTGCTCGGCCTCGCGAGTGACGCTGCGGTGCATGCGCGGCGGCTTGCCAAGCAGCACATTGAGCGGCATGTCCACCGGCTTGTTGCCGAAGTGGCTGTCGCTGACCGTCAGGTGCGGCTCGGCAATGGCTTCGCCGACCACCGCGAAGGGGCAGCGCTCGCGTTCGCAGATCGCCTGGAAGCGCGCGAAATCGGCGGCGTCCACCGACAGCACGTAGCGTTCCTGCGACTCGTTGCACCAGATTTCCAGTGGGCTCATGCCCGGCTCGTCGTTGGGCACGTTGCGCAATTCGAAGCGACCACCGCGGCCGCCGTCGTTGATCAGCTCCGGCAAGGCGTTGGAGATACCGCCGGCACCCACGTCGTGGATGAACTTGATCGGGTTGGCGTCACCCAGCTGCCAGCAGCGGTCGATGACCTCCTGGCAACGCCGCTCCATTTCTGGGTTCTCGCGCTGCACCGAGGCGAAGTCGAGATCGGCGGCACTGGCGCCGGTGGCCATCGAGGAGGCCGCACCGCCACCCAGGCCGATCAGCATCGCCGGGCCGCCGAGCACGATCAGCTTGGCACCGACGCTGATTTCGCCCTTCTGCACATGGTCGGCGCGGATGTTGCCGAGGCCACCCGCCAGCATGATCGGCTTGTGGTAACCACGCACTTCTTCACCACGCGGGCTGCTTACCGCCTGCTCGAAGGTACGGAAATAGCCGGTCAGCGCCGGACGGCCGAATTCGTTGTTGAACGCGGCGCCGCCCAGCGGCCCCTCGATCATGATGTCCAGCGCGGTGACGATGCGCTCGGGCTTGCCATAGGGCTTCTCCCAGGGCTGCAGGAAACCTGGGATGTTCAGGTTGGATACGCTGAAGCCGGTCAGGCCGGCTTTGGGCTTGGCGCCACGACCGGTGGCACCCTCGTCGCGGATCTCGCCGCCGGAGCCGGTGGAAGCCCCCGGGAACGGCGCGATGGCGGTCGGGTGGTTGTGCGTCTCGACCTTCATCAGGATGTGCACCGGCTCGACGCTGGCAGCGTATTCGCCGGTCGCCGGGTCCGGGTAGAAACGCCCAGCGGTGAAGCCCTCGATCACCGAGGCGTTGTCCTTGTAGGCGGAGAGCACGCCTTCGCGGTGCATCTCGTAGGTATTCTTGATCATGCCGAACAGGGATTTCTCCTGGGCCTGACCATCAATGTCCCAGCTGGCGTTGAAGATCTTGTGCCGGCAGTGTTCGGAGTTGGCCTGGGCAAACATCATCAGCTCGACGTCGTGCGGGTTGCGGCCCAACTCGCTGAAGCTTTTCACCAGGTAGTCGATCTCGTCCTCAGCCAAGGCCAGGCCCAACGTCTGGTTGGCCTGCTCAAGCGCGACACGCCCACCGCCCAGGATATCCACCACGGTCAGCGGCCTGGGCTGTGCGTGACTGAACAGGCCGGCGGCCTGTTCCAGGCTGCTTAGCACCTGCTGGGTCATGCGGTCATGCAGCAGCGCGGTCAGTTGCGCAACCGCCGCGTCATCCAGCTCGCCGCTCACGTAGTAAGCGATGCCGCGTTCGATACGCTGCAGCTTGTCGAGTCCGCAATTGCGGGCAATGTCGGTCGCCTTGCTCGACCAGGGCGAGATGGTGCCAAAGCGCGGCACACAGAGGAACAGCCGGCCACTGGGCTCCTGTACCGGCACGCTGGGCCCGTACTTGAGCAAGCGCTCGAGCACCTGCTGCTCGTTGCCATCGAGCGCCTCACGCAGCTCGGCGAAATGCGCGAACTCGGCGTACAGCCCGGTTACCGCCGGCACTTTGCTGGTCAGTTGCTCAAGCAATTTGCCGTGGCGGAAGGCGGAAAGAGCGGGTGCGCCGCGCAGGATCAACATCGAGACAGCCTCTGTAAAAAAGGGTGTGGCAGGCCTGGAAGCAACGACCAGTCGACGCCAATCAAGCGTCGCGAGCGGACTCTGCACCATGCCTGCGTGGAAGGCCGCGTATTCTAGCCTAAAGCACCCGCCAGCGGCACCCGTGGCACGCCCTGCGGGACAGTGCACGGTTAGCCATATATGGCCAGGCCAGCGCTTTGCGTATACTGCCTCGCATGCCTGCCCTCCCTGTGTCCCTGCCACGGATCATCGCGGCACTGCTCTGTGCCTGCCTGCCACTGCTGCTGGCCGGCTGCGATGACACCCCAGCCCCGCCTCCGCCCAGCGCGCTGGAGCGGGTGCGCGAGGCTGCCACACTGCATGTGCTGACCCGCAACAGCCCCGCCACCTATTTTCAGGACCGCAATGGCGAGACCGGCTTCGAATACGAACTGGCCAAACGTTTCGCCGAGCACCTGGGTGTCACCTTGCAGATTGAAACCGTCGACAACCTCGACGAACTATTCCAGCGTCTCGGCCAGACTGACCAGCCCCGCCTGGCCGCAGCCGGCCTGGTCGCCACCCCCGCCCGGCGTACCCAGGCTCGCTTCAGCGAACCCTACCTGCAGGTCACACCCCAGGTGGTCTACCGTAATGGCCAGCGCCGCCCCACCCGCCCCGCCGACCTGGTCGGCAAGCAACTGCTGGTACTCAAGGGCAGCAGCCATGCCGAACAGCTGCGCGACCTGCAACAGCAACTGCCCGAACTACGCTTCGAACAATCCGCCGAGGTCGAAGTGGTCGACCTGCTGCGCATGGTCGAGGAAGGTCAGATCGAACTGACCCTGGTGGACTCCAACGAACTGGCCATGAACCAGGTGTATTTCCCGGAACTACGCATCGCCTTCGACTTCAGCGACAGCCTGCCGGTGGCCTGGGCCATGGCCGCCAGTGAAGACGCCAGCCTGCTCCAGGAAGCCAATCGCTTCCTCCGAGAAGTGGCTGCCAATGGCACCTTGCAGCGCCTCAAGGAGCGTTACTACGGGCATGTCGACGTGCTCGGCTACGTGGGCGCCTACACCTTTGCGCGCCACCTGCAGCAACGCCTGCCGCGCTACGAACAGACCTTCCGGCAAACCGCCCAGCAGCATCAGCTGGACTGGCGCCTGCTCGCGGCGATCGGCTACCAGGAGTCGCTCTGGCAGCCCGACGCCACCTCCAAGACCGGCGTGCGCGGCCTGATGATGCTCACCCAAAACACCGCACAGGCGATGGGCGTCGCCAACCGCCTGGACCCGGTGCAGAGCATTCAGGGCGGCGGCAAGTACTTTGCAAAGATTTACGCCAACCTCAGCGAGAGCATCGTCGAGCCGGATCGCACCTGGTTCGCCCTGGCCGCCTACAACATCGGCATCGGCCACCTCGCCGACGCCCGACGCCTGGCCAAGGCAGAAGGCCTGGACCCCGACAAATGGCTGGATGTGCAGAAGATCCTGCCACGCCTGGCGCAGAAACAGTGGTACAGCAAGACCCGTTATGGCTATGCGCGGGGCGGGGAAACCGTGCACTTCGTGCGCAACATCCGCCGCTACTACGACATCCTCAACTGGGTCAGCCAGCCGCAGCTGGAAGGCCGCCAACTGGCCGAAAGCGGCCTGCATGTGCCAGCCCTGCACACCGACAAGCGTTAGCCGTCAGTCACTGCTGCGCCGTGCACGAAAGAAGCCACGCAGCAGTTCGGCACTTTCCTCAGCCAGCAGGCCGCCCTCGACCAACACACGGTGATTGAGGAAGTCCTGCTGGAAGAACTGCCCGCGACTACTGGCCACCCCGGCACGCGGTTCGCTGGCGGCGTAGACCAAACGTGCCACCCGCGCATGCACGATCAGCCCGGCACACATGCTGCACGGCTCCAGCGTCACATACAGCGTGCTGCCCGGCAGCCGGTAGTTGTCCACCGCCAGGGCCGCAGCACGCAGCGCAACCATCTCGGCATGCGCACTGGGATCACGACTGGCAATCGGCTGATTGAAGCCCCGCCCCAGCACTTCGCCATCGCGCACCAGTACCGCGCCGACCGGCACCTCGCCCAGCTGCGCGCCCAGGCGCGCCTGTTCCAGGGCCTCGGCCATGAACTGCGCATCCAGCGAGCGATCGACAAACAGCGGTTTTTTCATAATTCAGGCTTCAGGCTTCAGGCTTCAGGCTTCAGGCTTCAGGCCGGCAGTGTGCCGGTCGCTGGCCGCCTACGCCACCTCGATGGCCGCCATCAAGCCCGTTTCCATATGGTCCACCACATGACAGTGAAACATCCACAATCCCGGGTTATCGGCCACCAGCGCAATGCGCGCCGTCTCGTTCTTGCCCAGCAGATAGGTATCGGTATACCAGGGCTCGATCACCTGGCGATCGGACCAGACGACCTTGAAGGTCATGCCGTGCAGATGAATGGGATGCAGGTATTGCGAGAGGTTGCGCAACTCGAACAGGTAATGTCCGCCCAGACGCAAGCGGGCAATGGGCTGTGCCGCACAGCCGGGCGCCGGACTTTGCCAGGCCTTGCCGTTGATCTGCCAATACACGGGGTCGACCGGGTCGGCCAGGCTGGCGGCCCACTCAAAATTGAAACGCAGCAGCTCGGCACGCTGCAAGTCCGGCTCAGCGATCGGATTGACCGGCAGCGGCGCCGGCCAGTCGCTCGCCTCCGCCGGTACACCGACGGCACGCAGGGTTGCCAGGCGTAACGGCCCATCGCGTAGCGCCAGCTCACCGCTGGCCGGCACGCGCAATGCCAGGTCGACACGCATCCCCGGCCCCAGGCGCAAGCCCTTGGCCGGAATGCCGCGCGGCGCCAGCGGATTGCCATCCAGGGCATAGATGCGCGCCTCGGCACCGGGCAGGTTCAGGGTGTAGGTGATGTTACTGTCGACATTCAGCAGACGCAGGCGCACCACTTCGCCGGCCGGCAAGTCCACAACCGGGCGGGGCTGGCCATTGACCGTAGCCAGCCGGCCCCGCGTACCGGCGCGCGCCGCTTCACGCGGCACCAGCAAGGGCATGAATGCCCCCTGCTCGTCGACCGCCCAGGTTTTCAGGCACAGCGTGCGCTCGTGGCGAAAACCGCTGGGTTGACGCTCCTCGACAATCAGCGGGCCGACCAGGCCACGCCCCAGCTGCTCGCTGCTGGCGGTATGCGGGTGATACCAGAAACTGCCGGCATCCGGGCAGACGAAGTCGTAGTCAAAGTACTCACCCGGCCGCACCGGCAGTTGCGAGATGTAGGGCACGCCGTCCATGTCGATGGGCAGGCGGATACCATGCCAGTGAATAGTGGTCGGCTCGCTCAACTGGTTGATGAAGCGCACGCGCAGGCGATCACCCTGGCGGCAACGCAGCTCGACACCCGGTGCCTGGCCGCCATAGGCCCACAGCGTGCTTGGCTGGCCAGCAACCAGCTCGACATCCAGCGGCGCGGCAATCAGCTGGTAGTCATGGGTGGCCAGGTCATGCGGGCGTCCCAGCCAGTAGCGCACGGCCGTACCGCCCAGCCCCAGCACACCGACGCCAGCCAGACCTGCCAGCACCTGCCTACGCGAAAAGCTCATCGCCGCACTCCTAGATTCAACCCAATTGCACAATCTTCTCATTTGCCCGAAGGCGAAGCGAGTCATGCGTTTCGGGCAGGCAGAAATAACAAAGGCAGCTTGCGCTGCCCTTGTTATCGATCAACCCCGCAGGGGCATCATTCCCACTCGATGGTCGCCGGCGGCTTGCTCGACACGTCGTAGGTGACGCGGGAGATGCCTTCGATTTCGTTGATGATGCGCCCGCTGACGGTCTCCAGCAGCTCGTAGGGCAAGTGCGCCCAGCGAGCGGTCATGAAGTCCACGGTTTCCACCGCGCGCAGGGCAACGACCCAGGCGTAGCGGCGGCCGTCACCGACCACGCCCACCGACTTCACCGGCTGGAATACAACGAATGCCTGGCTGGTCTTGTGGTACCAGTCGGCCTTGCGCAGCTCTTCGATGAAGATGTGGTCAGCGCGGCGCAGCAGGTCGGCGTATTCCTTCTTTACTTCACCGAGGATACGCACGCCCAGGCCCGGCCCCGGGAACGGGTGGCGGTAGACCATGTCGTAGGGCAGGCCCAGCTCCAAGCCAATCTTGCGCACTTCGTCCTTGAACAGTTCACGCAGCGGCTCGACCAGCTTGAGGTTCATTTCCTCGGGCAGGCCGCCGACGTTGTGGTGGCTCTTGATCACGTGGGCCTTGCCGCTCTTGGCACCGGCCGATTCGATCACGTCCGGGTAGATAGTGCCCTGGGCGAGGAACTGGATGTTGTCCAGCTTGCTGGCCTCGGCATCGAACACGTCGATGAAGGTGCGGCCGATGATCTTGCGCTTCTTCTCCGGATCGGACTCACCAGCCAGATTGGAGAGGAACTGCTCCTCGGCATTGGCACGGATCACCTTGACGCCCATGTTCTCGGCGAACATGGCCATCACCTGATCACCCTCGTGCAGGCGCAACAGGCCGTTGTCGACGAATACGCAGGTCAACTGGTCGCCGATGGCACGGTGCAGCAGCGCGGCGACCACAGAGGAGTCCACCCCGCCGGACAGGCCCAGCAGCACGTTGGCATCGCCGACCTGGGCACGCACCGCGGCAATGGCGTCTTCGACGATGTTGGCCGGGGTCCACAGCGCCGCGCAGCCGGCGATTTCCAGCACGAAGCGCGAGAGGATGCGCCCGCCCTGCTTGGTGTGGGTCACTTCCGGGTGGAACTGCACACCGTAGTAATGGCGGGTGTCGTCGCTCATCGCGGCAATCGGGCAGCTCGGTGTGCTGGCCAGGATGCTGAAGCCTTCCGGCAGACGGGTAACCTTGTCGCCATGGCTCATCCACACATCCAGACCGAGCACGCCGTCGGCGTCCACATGATCTTCGATGCCGGCCAGCAACTGGCTCTTGCCCACCACATCGACGCGGGCATAACCGAATTCACGCAGGTTGGAACCTTCCACCTTGCCGCCCAGCTGCTCAGCCATGGTCTGCATGCCGTAGCAGATACCCAGCACCGGCACCCCCAGGTCGAACACCGCCTGCGGCGCGCGCGGGCTGCCTGCTTCGTGCACCGACTCCGGGCCACCGGCGAGGATGACGCCGCGCGGCGCGAAGGCACGGATGTCCTCGTCGCTCATGTCCCAGGGATGCAGTTCGCAATAGACACCGATCTCGCGCACGCGGCGGGCAATCAACTGAGTGTACTGCGAGCCGAAGTCGAGGATCAGGATGCGGTGGGCGTGGATGTCAGGAGTAGCCATTTTCTTCACCTGGATAAATGGCTGAAAGCCGGAGGCTGGCGGCTGAACGAAAGAGCCTCTTCGTCCAGCCGCCAGCCTCCAGCCTCCAGCGAAAAATGCTGATTAACCGACGCGGTAGTTCGGCGCTTCTTTGGTGATCTGTACGTCGTGCACGTGCGACTCGGCCATGCCCGCGCCAGTGATGCGCACGAACTGCGGTTTGGTACGCATTTCTTCAATAGTCGCGCAGCCGGTATAACCCATCGAGGCACGCAGGCCGCCCATCAACTGATGGACGATGGCGCTCATCGCGCCCTTGTACGGCACACGGCCTTCGATGCCTTCCGGCACCAGCTTCTCGGCACCGGCCGAGGAATCCTGAAAATAACGGTCGGAAGAGCCCTGCGCCTGGGCCATGGCGCCCAGCGAACCCATGCCGCGATAAGCCTTGTAGGAGCGACCCTGGAACAACTCGACCTCACCCGGCGCCTCTTCGGTACCGGCCAGCATGGAGCCGATCATCACCGCGGAAGCGCCGGCAGCGATGGCCTTGGACAGGTCGCCGGAGAAACGGATGCCACCATCGGCAATCAGCGGTACGCCGGTACCTTCCAGGGCGGCAGCCACATTGGCCACGGCACTGATCTGCGGTACGCCGACGCCGGCGACGATACGCGTGGTGCAGATAGAGCCCGGACCGATGCCGACCTTGACGCCGTCGGCGCCGGCCTCGGCCAGGGCCTTGGCCGCTTCACCGGTGGCGATATTGCCGCCGATCACCTGCACGTCGGGGAAGTTCTGCTTGACCCAGCGCACACGGTCGATCACGCCCTTGGAGTGGCCATGAGCGGTGTCGACAATGATCACGTCCACACCGGCGGCGGCCAGGGCGGCGACGCGGTCACCGGTATCGGCACCGGTGCCGACGGCGGCCCCCACACGCAGACGACCCTGGTCATCCTTGCTGGCCAGCGGGTAGGCCTTGGCCTTCTCGATATCGTTGACGGTCATCATGCCCTTGAGGCGGTACTGGTCGTCGACGATCAGTACACGCTCGATGCGGTGCTTGTGCAGCAGCTTGCGCACGGTGTCCTTGTCTTCACCCTCCTTGACCGTGACCAGACGCTCCTTGGGCGTCATCACGTCGCGCACCTTGGCCGACATGTTGGTCTCGAAACGCACATCGCGTGAAGTGACGATACCGATCAGGTCATTGTGGTAGAGCACCGGCACGCCGGAAATATTATTCTGCCGGGTCAGTTCGAACAGATCACCCACCGTAGCATCGGCGTCGATGGTGATGGGGTCCTTGACCACCCCGCTTTCATAGCGCTTGACCTTGCGTACTTCGGCCGCCTGCTGCTCGATGGTCATGTTCTTGTGGATGATGCCAATACCGCCTTCCTGAGCCATGGCAATCGCCAGGCGCGCTTCGGTGACGGTATCCATGGCAGCAGACAGCAACGGAATGTGCAATTCGATGCCACGGGTCAGACGGGTCTTGAGACTGACATCCTTGGGCAATACCTCGGAATAACCGGGGATCAGGAGTACGTCGTCAAAAGTAAGGGCTTCTTGGCTGATACGCAGCATGGCGGGCGCTCCCGGGCGGGAAAATAAGAAGCGCGGCATTATACCCATCGCATGGTCAAGCTCCAAGCATCGCTGCAGAGAGCTTCGCGGCCGCTAGTCCGCAAGCACCTGCACCAGACGCAGTGGATAGCCGAGCTGTTCGCCCAACGCCGCCATGAACCCCTCACTGAAACAGACTGCCGGCCAGTTATTGAAGACCAGTGCCAGGTTGGAAAAGGCGCAAGGCTGCAGGAACAGGAAGCCATTGATGTCGTCTTCGAAGCCACATTCCGGGCAGACAAACGTTTCGGTCAGGCCGGGCATCCACTCTTCCAAGCTGTCGAACAACGCCTCGCCAATCTCCTGGCGGCACTCCGGACAACCAGCTTCCTCGCGAAAATCTCGGCTGGGTGTATAGATACCGCGCCGGGTCAACACCTGCAGGCCATTACAGAGCTGGTCGAACGGCAAGCGCTCGGCATGCGGCCAGCGACGCGCGGCCGGGCCAATCGCATAGGCCATGCGGTTGCCCAGCCAGCCACAGGTGCTGGGCAATTCGGCGACCAGTTGCTGACGGGACAGCCAGCGCAAGACGCGACGCGCCCGCGCCTCGACCTCGGGAACCGTGGAGATCAGGGGAACCAGAATACTTTGTTCGACGGACATGCCCGGCAACCGCAAAAGGCGCCAGTTTAACGGCAAACTCGTTATCATGCCGGGATGATCAAAGACCCTTTCCAGCGCCTCAACCTCGATCGCGAGCTCCTCAGCGTCAGTCAGCTCAACAGCCGCGCACGCCTGCTGCTGGAGGACGTCTTTGCCCAGGTATGGGTGGAGGGTGAGATCTCCAACCTGGCCAAGCCGGCCTCCGGGCACCTCTATTTCACCCTCAAGGACAGCCAGGCGCAGGTGCGGTGTGCACTGTTCCGGCAGAACGCCGCACGCGTGCGCCAGGCCTTGCGCGACGGACTGGCGGTCAAGGTACGCGGCAAGGTTTCGCTGTTCGAGGGGCGCGGCGACTATCAGCTGATTGTCGATGCCGTGGAGCCGGCCGGCGACGGCGCCCTGCGCCTGGCCTTCGAGGCCCTGAAAGAAAAGCTCGCCGGGGAGGGGCTGTTCGCCGTCGAACGCAAGCGCGCCCTACCCGCCCACCCGCAGCACATCGGCATTGTCAGCTCACCGAGCGGCGCGGTAATCCGCGACATCATCAGCGTATTCCGTCGCCGTGCCCCGCAGGTCGCCCTGACCCTGGTGCCCAGCGCCGTGCAGGGCCGCGAGGCCACCGCACAGCTCGTCCGCGCCCTGCAACTAGCCGACCGCGCCGGTTTCGATGCGATCATCCTGGCGCGGGGCGGTGGCTCTCTGGAAGACCTCTGGTGCTTCAACGAAGAGGCTGTCGCGCGCGCCGTGGCGGCCTGTATCACCCCGGTGGTCAGCGCCGTAGGCCACGAAACCGATGTATCGATCAGCGACTTCGTCGCCGATGTGCGCGCACCAACGCCCTCGGCTGCCGCCGAACTGCTGGCCCCGAACAGTGCCGATCTGCAACGCCGCCTGGACAGCCTGCGGCGCCGCCTGCTCCTGCGCATGCAGGGCCTGCTGGCC
This sequence comes from Pseudomonas fluvialis, assembly GCF_002835605.1. Lineage (NCBI taxonomy): Bacteria > Pseudomonadati > Pseudomonadota > Gammaproteobacteria > Pseudomonadales > Pseudomonadaceae > Pseudomonas > Pseudomonas fluvialis. Next base: position 92,432 of record NZ_PIYS01000015.1, read on the forward strand.
CAGCAACGCCTGCGCCTCGACGGGCTGGGCCGCCGCCTGCGCCACCCCGGCGAGCGACTGCGCCAGCAGGCCCAGCGTCTCGACGACCTGGACATGCGCCTGCGCCGCGCCCAGCAACAGCACCTGCAACAGCGCCAGGCCCTGCTCGCACGCCTGGATACCCGCCTGACCGCCCAGCACCCACGGCGTAGCCTGGCCTTGCTGCGCCAGCAACTGGACAGCCTGGCCAGCCGTCTGCCGCGTGCCATGCACAGCCAGCTGCGCCAGCAGCGCCAGCAACTGCAGGCCCTTGGCCAACAACTGCATATTGTCAGCCCACTGGCTACCCTCGGCCGCGGCTACAGCATCCTCCTTGACGAACGCGGCCAGGCCATTCGCAGCGCCCAGCACACCCAGCCCGGCCAGCGTGTCACTGCGCGCCTCGGCGAAGGCCAGCTGAGCCTGCGTGTCGAGGACAACCACATACACCCGGCGACCCTGTCGCTGCTCGACTAGCCCCACCGGACCGCCTATGCGCCTGCTTTGCCTGCTGCTGCTCTGTCTCGCCCTGCCCGCTCAGGCCGAAGGCTTTCTAACTCGTCTGCTGCACAAGCCGGTACCCGGCGGCGTAGCGGTGCTGGCGCTGCCGGAGCAGGCCCAGCCTCCCGGCGTGCACTACCAGAACAAGCCCGTACTGGTGATCCGCGAAGAAGGACAGCGTTGGATCGCCATCGTTGGCATCCCGCTCAGCGTGCAGCCCGGCACGCAGCAGGTCATCGTCAATGGCAACCAGGCGTTGAGCTTCCAGGTGGGCAGCAAGCATTACCGCGAGCAACGCATCACCCTGAAAAACCAGCAGCAGGTCACGCCCAATGCCGACAACCTGCGGCGTATCGAACGCGAACTGGCCGAGCAGACCCGTGCCTACCAGCAGTTCAGCCCTCGTCAGCCGAGCAACCTGCTGTTCGACAGACCGGTCAACGGCCCGCTGTCCAGCCCGTTCGGCCTGCGCCGCTTTTTCAATGGCGAGGAACGCAACCCGCACTCGGGCCTGGACTTTGCCGCCAATAGCGGCACGCCGATCAAGGCGCCGGCGGCCGGCAAGGTGATCCTGATCGGCGACTATTTCTTCAATGGCAAAACCGTGTTTCTCGACCATGGCCAGGGCCTGATCAGCATGTTCTGCCATCTATCTGCCATCGACGTGCAACTGGGTGACGAGATCGCCCGCGGCGGCCATATCGGCAAAGTGGGCGCCACCGGCCGCGCCACCGGGCCACACCTGCACTGGAACGTCAGTCTGAATGACGCCCGGGTCGACCCAGCGATTTTTATCGGCCAGTTCCAGCCCTGAACGCTCGCGCAATCAAATCGCTAAAAGCCATAATTTCCAAGCATTAAAATCCAACAAAACCACCAAAGCGATCAATAATTCCAATTTTTCCGCATTACTTGCCAGCTTTAACCCAGGCCATTAGGGTTGGCAGCATGAACGCGACCCATACCCTGATACTCCTGCGCCAATACGCCTGCCAGCGCCTGGTCAGTCCGCGACTGCGTGGCTAACCCCTCCCCGCTGCGCCCTCTATCGAGTTTTACCAGGCCCCGCGCCACAAGGATTTGCCATGACCATGCTGAAAGACCCGTCGAAGAAATACCGCCCCTTTACCCCGATCCAGCTTCCCGACCGCACCTGGCCGGACAAGCTCATCACCCAGGCGCCGATCTGGCTGTCCACCGACCTGCGCGACGGCAACCAGTCGCTGATCGAGCCGATGGATGCCGAGAAGAAGATGCGCTTCTTCAAGTGCCTGGTCGCCGTCGGCCTGAAGGAAATCGAAGTGGGCTTCCCGTCGGCCTCGCAGACCGATTTCGACTTCGTCCGCGAACTGATCGAAGGCGGCCACATCCCCGATGACGTGACCATTCAGGTGCTGACCCAGGCCCGCGAGGACCTGATCACCCGCACCTTCGAGTCACTCAAGGGCGCCAAGCGCGCCATCGTCCACTACTACAACGCTACCGCGCCGAGCTTTCGCAAGATTGTCTTCAACCAAGACAAGGCCGGAGTGATCGACATCGCCGTCAACGCCGCGCAGATCATCAAACGCCTGGCTGCTGCTGCGCCCGAGACCCAGTGGGGCTTCGAATATTCCCCCGAGGTGTTCAGCTCCACCGAGACCGACTTTGCCGTCGAGGTGTGCAACGCGGTGATCGCGGTGTTCCAGCCGACTCCGGCGAACAAATTGATCCTCAACCTGCCGGCCACCATCGAGTGCGCCACACCGAACAACTATGCCGACCAGGTGGAATGGTTCGGTCGCCATGTCGATCGCCGTGACAGCGTGCTGATCAGCGTGCATACCCACAACGACCGTGGCACCGGCGTAGCTGCCTCGGAGCTGGCGGTGATGGCCGGTGCCGACCGCGTCGAAGGCTGCCTGTTCGGTAACGGCGAGCGCACCGGCAACGTCTGCCTGGTGACCCTGGCCCTGAACCTCTACACCCAGGGCGTCGACCCCGAACTGGACTTCTCCGACATCGATGCCGTGCGCAAGCTGGTGGAGGACTGCAACCAGCTGCCGGTACACCCGCGCCACCCCTACGTCGGTGATCTGGTGCACACCGCCTTCTCCGGCTCGCACCAGGATGCGATCCGCAAGGGCTTTGCCCAACAGCAGCCCGATGCGATCTGGGAAGTGCCCTACCTGCCGATCGACCCGGCCGATATCGGCCGCGACTACGAAGCGGTGATCCGCGTCAACAGCCAGTCCGGCAAGGGCGGCATCACCTTCCTGCTCGAGCAGGAATACGGCATCAGCCTGCCGCGCCGGCTGCAGATCGAATTCAGCCAGGTGGTGCAGAAGGAAACCGATCGTCTCGGCCTGGAAATGACCGCCCAACAAATCTACGCCCTGCTGGAGCGCGAGTACTTGCAGGCAGACCGCCCCTACCTGCTGAAGAGCCATCGCCTGCAAGAAGAACACGGCACCACGGCGGTCGATGTCAGCGTTGACGAAGTGGGCGAACTGCGTCACTGGCGCGGCATCGGCAAGGGCCCACTGGAAGCGCTGGTGGCCGGCCTGCCAGTAGCCGTGGAGATCATGGATTACCACGAGCACAGCATCGGCTCGGGCAGCCATGCCAAAGCCGTGGCCTACATTGAACTGCGCGTCGCCGGCGGGCGGGCGCTGCACGGTATCGGCATCGACGAAAACCTCACCACGGCGAGTTTCCGCGCCCTGTTCAGCGCGCTCAACCGTAGCCTGCGCCAGGCCGACGCACAGGCGGCCTGAGCAGCATGTCCTACCTGCAGGATCCACGGGTGCTGTTCGCCGCCGAACGCACCCTGCTCGCCTGGAACCGCACCAGCCTGTCGCTGATTGCCTTCGGCTTCGTGGTTGAACGCGCCGGCCTGCTGCTCCAGGTGCTTTCGCCAGGTCGCGTGGCAGCTTCCCACCTGGCCCTGAATTTCTGGCTGGGCGTGCTGTTCATCGCGCTGGGTGCCCTGTGCAGCGCACACTCGGCCTGGCAATACCAGGGCGTGCTGCGCAGCCTGTCAGCCGAGGAGTTTCCACCCGGCTATGCGGCGCGCTGGGGGCTGTGGGTCAACGGCCTGGTGGCCTTGTTCGGCCTGGCCCTGGCTGGCGGGCTGGTCTACTGGCGCGGCTGACCCGTACAAAAAAGGCTGCCCTGGGGCAGCTTTTTTTGTACTCAGCGCTTCTTGTCGCGGCGCTTCTTCTCGGCCTTCTTGTGATGACTCATCAGACGGCGCTTCTTGTTCACCTGGCGATCGGTAAGGGTGTTCTTCTTGCCCTCGAAGGGGTTTTCCCCGCCCTTGTACTCGATGCGTAGCGGCGTTCCCACCAGGCGCAAGACCCGTCGATAGGTATTTTCCAGGTAACGGCTGTACGACTTGGGCACCGCGTCCGTCTGATTGCCGTGGATGACGATAATCGGCGGATTGGCCCCGCCCAGGTGGGCATAACGCAATTTGATGCGTCGGCCATTGGCCAGCGGCGGCTGGTGCTCGCGCACCGCATCCTCAAGAATTTGTGTAAGGCGGCTGGTTGGCCAGCGGGTAACCGCCGAAGCAAAGGCCGTCTGTACCGACTTGTAGAGATGCCCAACACCGGTGCCATGCTTGGCCGAGATGAAGTGGATATCGGCAAAGTCGACGAACATCAACCGACGCTCCAGCTCGGTCTTCACGTAATCCTTCTCGGACTGCTCCATGCCGTCCCACTTGTTCAACGCAATGACCAGTGCGCGGCCACTTTCCAGCACGAAGCCGAGCAGGTTGAGATCGTGCTCAACCACCCCTTCGCGAGCGTCCATCACGAAGATCACCACGTTGGCGTCCTGGATGGCCTGCAGGGTCTTGACCACCGAGAACTTTTCCACTGCCTCGAAGATCTTGCCGCGCCGCCGCACGCCTGCCGTATCGATCAGCGTGTACTTTTCTTCGCCCCGCTCGAAGGGAATGTAGATACTGTCGCGCGTCGTACCGGCCTGGTCATAGACGATGACCCGTTCCTCACCGAGCATGCGGTTGACCAGGGTCGACTTGCCGACATTCGGCCGGCCGATGATGGCGATCTTGATGCCATCCTTCTCGCTCGGCCCGGGAATACGCTTGGCTTCCTGGCCTTCAGCCACCAGTTCCTCAGTCCCCTCCTCCTCGGCGTCGGCGTTATCGCGCGGGAACTCGCCCAGCGCCAGCTCCAGCAGCGGATTGATGCCGCGACCATGGGCAGCGGCAATCGGCACCGCATCACCCAGTCCCAGCGGGCTGAATTCGGCACGGGCAATATCCGGGTCGATGCTGTCGACCTTGTTGGCCACCACGAAACAACGCTTGTTGCGCTTGCGCAGGTGCTCGCCAATCATCTGATCGGAGGCCGTCAGCCCAGCCTTGGCGTCGACCAGGAACAGCACGGCATCGGCCTCTTCGATGGCCAACAGCGACTGCTCGGCCATCTTGGCGTCGATACCTTCCTCGTCGCCGGAAATCCCCCCGGTGTCGATGACGATGAACGTGCGACCCTGCCACTTGGCCTCGCCATACTGACGGTCACGGGTCAGGCCGGCGTATTCCGCGACGATGGCATCACGGCTCTTGGTCAGACGGTTGAACAGCGTCGACTTGCCGACATTGGGGCGGCCCACCAGGGCAATTACCGGAACCATGGGGCTCCTCCAGCATTGAATCCAGAAAACACAAAGGCCGCTGCGAGGGCAGCGGCCACAATTGCCGGGCGCCTACAGGCACCCCGCCCGACTTACTTGATGGTCAGAGCCACCAGCTTGCCGTCATTACCATAGGCATACAACCAGCCATCCACCACCAGCGGACGTGCACGCAGGCCGGCGCTGTCGATCCGCTCACGACCGACAAAGCGTCCGTCCACCTGACTGATCAGGTGCAGGTAACCTTCCAGGTCACCGACCGCTACGTAGCTGGAAAACACTTCTGGCGCCGACAACTGGCGACGCGCCAGTGCTTCGTTGCTCCACAACGCCGAGGCGGAGCGCTCATCGACGCTTTCCAGGGTGCCGTTGGCCTGGCTGACATACACGTTGCCATAGCCCTGGGCTACGCCCACATAGCTGGACGCCTCGCGCTGCCAGAGAATACGCCCGGACTCAAGTTCCAGACCGGCGACACGCCCCTGGTAGGTCGAGACATAGAGGGTGCCGGCGGACATCAGCAGTCCACCGTCGATATCCACGATGCGATCCAGTTCAGAGCGGCCCTGCGGAACCGCGACCTGCTGTTCCCACAGTGGCAAGCCGCGCTGGGCATCCAGGGCCAACACGCGACCGCTGGACAAGCCGACCACCACAAAGCGGTTGGTCACCAGCGGCGCACCGGTACCACGCAGGGTGAGCACGGCCGGGGTGTTGTCGAAAATCCAGCGCTGGTTGCCACTGTAGGCATCGAATGCCACCACACGGTCATCCTGGGTCTGCACAACCACCACATCACCGTTGCTGACCGGCGCGGCCAGCACTTCGCTGGGCACCTTGGCACGCCATTTCTCTTCGCCGGTGCTGCTGTCCAGAGCGATTACATCGCCCTTGAGCGTTCCCAACAACACCAGGCCATAACCGGCGCTGACGCCGCCCGACACGGCGCTATCCAGTTCGCTCTTCCACAGCACCTTGCCAGTCAGTCGGTCCATGGCGACGACCAGACCTTCAGCATCCGCCGCGAAGATCTGCCCACCGTCCACCGCAGGTGTCAGCTGGGTATACAGGCGGCCCTGACCTACGCCGATCGAGCGGCTCCACTCTTTCTTCAGGCTTACCTCACGCTCGAACTTGGGCAACTCAGCCGGAGGCAGCTCTTTCTTGCTGTTGCTGCCACACCCCACGACACCCAAGGCCAGCGCCAGTACCAGCGCATTTTTCATCGACAGCATGTCAGGCGTCTCCCTCGGCCAGGTCATCCAGCTTGAGTTGCAAAGTACCCTGCGCCGCATCATCGGCCAGCACGGCACGTGCCTTCTGGTAAGCCTCGCGCGCTTCGGCAGGACGCTGCAATTGCTTGAGCAGATCGCCACGCAGCTCTTCGCGACTGGCCTGATAGCTGGCCGGTGCCTCACCATCGAGCAGGGTCAGCCCCTCCTCCGCCTTGTCCTGGGCAGCCAGCACACGCGCCAGGCGCTGACGAGCCAACTCGCCCAGGGTGGCATCGGCCGGCTTGTCGACGACGGCCTGCAACTCGGCGGCTGCATCGTCCAGCTTGCCCGCCTCTACCGCCAGCTTGGCCGCCAACAGAGCGCCATACTGGCTGTAGGGCGAACCGGCAAACTCGCTCTTCAGCTTGTTGCTCAGCTCCACAACCTCTGCCGTATCACGCTCCACTTCAGAACTCAGCACGTTCTCCAGCAACTGCTGGTAGGTATAGGACGCTGCAGCGGCCTGGCTGGCCTGGTAGTTCTGCCAGTACTGCCAGCCGAATACCCCGGCAACGGCCAGGACACCACCCGCCAACAGGGGCTTGCCGTTGCGCTGCCACCATTCCTTGAGCTGCGCGATCTGTTCTTCTTCGGTTTGCATGCTGCGCCAAACTCCTTAGGTAATTACTTGACCTGCGCCAGGCAGGCCGCCAGGTGCTCAGGCAGAGCCTCCCAGCCGATCGTCTGTTGTTCGCTGTCATCGCGCAGCGGCTTGAGCGCCACCTGACGTGCCGCCAGCTCCTCATCGCCAAGAATCAACGCGAAATATGCGCCACTCTTGTCGGCTTTCTTGAACTGGCTCTTGAAGCTACCGCCCCCGGCGTTCACCGCCAAACGCAGGCCAGGCAACGCATCGCGCAGGCGTTCAGAGAGCTGCAGGGCAGCCAGCTCGGCCGCCTCGCCAAAAGCGCAGAAGTAGACATCCACCTGGCGAGCCAGTTCGTCGGGCACTTTGCCGAGGGTTTCCAGCAACAGAACCAGACGCTCGATACCCATGGCAAAGCCAACCGCCGGGGTCGGCTTACCGCCCATCTGCTCGACCAGCGCGTCATAACGGCCACCGGCACATACCGTACCCTGGGCACCCAGCTGGTCAGTGACCCACTCGAAGACCGTCTTGCTGTAGTAGTCCAGGCCACGCACCAGCCGCGGATTCAGCGTATAGGGAATGCCCAGCGCCTGCAGACGCGCCTGCAGGCCGGCGAAATGCGCACGGGACTCTTCGTCCAGATAGTCTTCCAGACGGGGGGCGTCGACCAGCAGCGCCTGCGTCTGGGCATTCTTGCTGTCGAGAATACGCAGCGGATTGCTTTTCAGGCGACGCTGGCTGTCTTCATCCAGCTGATCCAGGCGCTCGCTCAGGTAAGCCACCAGCGCGTCGCGGTAACGTGCACGCGACTGTGCAGTACCCAGGCTGTTCAGCTCCAGGGTCACCGACTCAGCTAGGCCCAGTTGCTGCCAGAGGCGCCAGGTCAGGGCAATCAGCTCGGCATCCACATCCGGCCCGGTAAAATTGAACAGCTCGACACCGATCTGGTGGAACTGCCGGTAGCGGCCTTTCTGCGGGCGCTCATGACGAAACATCGGACCGATATACCAGAGCTTCTGCGGCTGCCCACCACCGGTCAGACCGTGCTCGATCATCGCGCGCACCGTCGCTGCGGTCCCTTCCGGGCGCAGGGTCAGCGAGTCTCCGTTACGGTCCTCGAAGGTATACATTTCCTTTTCGACGATATCGGTGACTTCACCAATCGAACGCTTGAACAGCTCGGTGAACTCAACGATCGGCGTGCGTATCTGGCGATAGCCATAGCCATCCAGCAGGCGGGCTACCTGCCCTTCGAAATAGCGCCAGAGCGGCGTCTGCTCGGGCAGGAGGTCATTCATGCCACGAATGGCTTGCAGGGTCTTGCTCACAAAAATTCCTTAGCGATTAGCCGCGCACGATCAGCGCGGCATCGGCAGCCGCTTTTTCCGCCGCCTTTTGCCGGATGAGCTTTTCCAACTCATCCACCAGATTGTCGTTACCCAGCTTGTGTGCCGGCTTGCCATCCAGGTAGATCAGGTTGGGGCTGCCGCCGGTCAGTCCGATATGGGCTTCCTTGGCCTCGCCCGGGCCGTTGACCACACAACCGATCACCGCCACATCCATGGGCACCAGCAGGTCTTCGACACGGCTCTCCAGCTCGTTCATGGTCTTCACCACATCGAAGTTCTGCCGCGAACAGCTCGGGCAGGCGATGAAGTTGATGCCACGCGAGCGCAAGCGCAATGACTTGAGAATATCGAAGCCCACGCGAATCTCTTCCACCGGGTCAGCCGCCAGTGACACCCGGATGGTATCGCCAATCCCGTCGGCCAGCAGCATACCCAGGCCCACCGCAGACTTCACCGTCCCCGAGCGCAGCCCACCGGCCTCGGTAATACCCAGATGCAGGGGCTGTTCGATCTGCCTGGCCAGCAGGCGGTAGGCCTCAACGGCCATGAACACGTCCGAGGCCTTAACGCTGACCTTGAAATCGGGGAAGTTCAGCCGGTCAAGATGCTCGACGTGACGCAGCGCCGACTCAACCAGGGCCTCGGGGGTCGGCTCACCGTATTTTTTCTGCAGGTCTTTTTCCAGCGAGCCGGCGTTGACCCCGATGCGAATCGGAATGCCCTTGTCGCGAGCCGCTTCGACCACGGCCTTGACGCGATCCTCCCGGCCGATATTGCCCGGGTTGATGCGCAGGCAATCGACGCCCAGCTCGGCCACACGCAGGGCGATCTGGTAGTCGAAGTGGATGTCGGCCACCAGCGGCACCTGAACCTGCTGCTTGATTCTGCCGAAGGCCTCGGCAGCCTCCATGTCAGGTACCGAGACACGTACGATATCGGCCCCCACATCCTGCAAACGCTGGATCTGCGCCACGGTGGCGGCTACATCGCAGGTGTTGGTATTAGTCATGCTCTGTACGGAAATCGGCGCATCGCCACCCACGGCCACCTTGCCTACCCAGATTTTCCGTGACACACGACGCTTGATCGGAGACTCACAGTGCATGCTTACTGCCCCAGCCGCACACGGGCTGTTTCGCCATGGGTAAAGGGAGCCAGGTCGATGGCCTGGCCGTTATAACTGACGCTGGCGCCCCGCGCGTAGCCCAGACGCAACTCCAGCGGAGCCTGACCAGTCAGGTTCAGCTGCTCACCGGCACGCTTGAGGCCACTGGCCAGTACCTGCCCTTGAGCGTCACTCAGTTGAATCCAGCAATCCGCGGCAAACTGCAGGCTTACTTGACCATGCCCAGCCGGCAGAGCAGGCACCACGGGCTCGCTCACCGACACCTGAGGCGCAGCAGCTTGGTTCTGCGCCTGATCGGCGGCGATCAAGGCAGCGGCCGGGGATACCGCGGGCTGTGCGGCGACCACAGGTGCCACAGGTGCCACAGGTGCCACAGGCAAGGTTACCGGCGCTTCCTGGCGCGCTGCAGCCACCACCACAGGTGTCGGTGCACTGGCTGGCTGCGTCGCCGGCTCGCTGGAATCCTGGGTCAACGCTTCGACACTGGCCGGCGTAGGCTGCTCCGGAAGTAGCATGGCAGCTGCCTGGGCCTGATCTTCCAGTTCGCTGGCCAGCGCCTCGTTTTCCGGCTCGGCATCCAGGCTGTGGATTTCCAGGGTACCGTCAGCCGCTTCGACTTCAATCTGTGCCAGAGCGTCCGGCTGCTCCTGGCGTTGCGGACGCTGCTCCTGCCACCAGAAGAACGCCAGGCCTGCCAGGCACAGCAGCAGGATAAAGGTCACCGCACGCATGACATGCTGGGAGCGGCGCGCCGGCTCGCTAATCGCGGTAATACTGTGCACGGCACTACCGCTGGCATCGGTGCCGGTGTACTGGTCAAACTCCAGCGCCAGGCGGTTCTGATCGAGCCCCAGGCGCTTGGCATAGGCACGCACGTAGCCACGCGCGAAGGTGTGTCCCGGCAGGCGTTCAAACTCGCCGGCCTCGACCAGGCGCAGCACATGCTCGGTCAGGTTGAGATCGCGGGCGATATCTGCCACACGCAAGCCGGCAGCTTCGCGAGCCTGGCGCAGGGTATCCCCGGGATTGCTGCGTACGACGGCCTGTTCAGGCGCTTGCGGCGTATTCATTTCTGCTCCGAAAGGTATTGCTTGTACTCCGCCGTACCTGGGTAAAGACGACGCAGTTGCAGCCCCAGGGTCGCCGCCTGGTCACGCTGCTCGAAGACGTTGGCCAAACGAACGCCCAATAAGAGGCTGGCTGCATTCTGTTCGGCAATATTGGAGAACCACTGGTAATAACTGCGCGCACTGACATAGTCGCCATCGGCGTAGTACATCTGAGCCAGCTCGAAAAATGAGCGCGGCTGATTACGATTGAGGCGCGTAGCGCGAATGAAATGCTCACGAGCCTGCTCGCGCTGGTTGAGCTTGAGGGCGGTCAGGCCGAGATTTTCAAAGACCCGCGAGCGCTCGCCATACATCGGGTCGGCACCGGCTTCCTGAAAACGCTCATAGGCCTCTGCATAGCGTTCCTGTTCAAACAGGAAGCTACCGTAGTTATTGAGAATACGCGGATCGCCCTTGCGCTGGGAAAGCGCCTTGCGGTAGTGCTCTTCCGCCAGTTTGGGCTCCAGTTCGGTTTGGTAGACCAGAGCCAGCGCGACATGCGCATCGGCATTGCTGGCATCCAGCTTGAGCGCTTCACTCAAGGGGGCCTTGGCGCTTTCCGTACTGCCTTGCTGCAGATAGCCGATGCCTAGCTGGATATAGGCGCTGACCGCCTCCTGACGCCCCTCTGCGGTGCGCAGGGGGTTCTGCTGGCCACTGGTCGTGCAACCCGCCAAGAGAACGGCCACTAAGCACAAACTGCCACGCGCAATCATTGGAGCTCCTTTCTTATTCAGGAATGCCGAAGGGCTTCGCCCGTTGCCGCCTCGTCGTCACTCAGCTGACGCACGGCGATATAACGTTCGCTGCGCCGGGTACGGTCCATCACTTGGCCGACCAGTTGACCACAGGCCGCGTCGATATCCTCGCCACGCGTGGTGCGCACCGTAACATTGTGTCCGGCCTGATGCAGCTGATCCTGGAAACGACGGATGGCATTGTTGCTCGGCCGCTCATAACCGGAGAAAGGAAAAGGATTAAACGGAATAAGATTGATCTTGCAAGGAAAATCCTTCAGCAATGCGATCATCTGTGCAGCGTGCTCTGGCTGATCGTTGACATCCTTGAGCAAGGTGTACTCGACGGTCAGCACACGTTTTTCACCCAAACGCGAGATATAGCGCTTGCAGGCATCCAGAACGACTGCCAGCGGATACTTGCGATTGATCGGCACCAACTGATTGCGCAACTCGTCGTTGGGTGCGTGCAGGGACAACGCCAGGGAAACGTCGATGACTTCGGCAAGCCTGTCGATCATCGGCGCAACCCCTGAAGTCGACAGGGTAACCTTGCGCTTGGAGATGCCATACCCCAGATCATCCATCATGATCTGCATGGCATCGACCACGTTATCAAAGTTCAGCAACGGCTCGCCCATGCCCATCATCACCACATTGGTGATGGCACGATCGATCTTGGCGGGCACCGTGCCAAACGATTTGTTGGCGATCCATACCTGACCAATGATCTCGGCACTGGTCAGATCGCTATTGAAACCTTGTTTCCCGGTGGAGCAAAAGCTGCAATCCAGGGCGCAACCGGCTTGCGACGACACACACAGCGTGCCTCGCCCACCTTGGGGGATATAGACGGTCTCCACGCAACTACCGGAAGCTACGCGCACTACCCACTTGCGCGTACCGTCGCTGGAAATGTCCTGACTGACCACTTCCGGCCCGCGAATCTCGGCACAGGCCTTGAGCTTTTCGCGCAGAGCCTTGCCGAGATTGCTCATGGCATCGAAGTCATCGATACCAAAATGGTGAATCCATTTCATCACCTGCCCGGCACGGAAGCGCTTCTCTCCCAGCTGTTCGAAGAACGCTTCCAGTTGCTGCTGGGTCAGCCCCAGCAGATTGACCTTTGCCGTTTGCGTGTTCATGGCTTCACCCTCGCGCCGCGCTTAGCGAATACGCGCGCACACTTCAGTGGCGGAGAAGAAATAGGCAATTTCGCGCGCGGCAGAAGCTTCCGAGTCGGAACCATGCACAGCGTTTTCATCGATGGATACGGCGAAGTCAGCACGGATAGTGCCTGCAGCGGCTTCTTTCGGGTTGGTTGCACCCATCAGCTCACGGTTCTTGGCAATGGCATTTTCGCCTTCCAGAACCTGCACAATGACCGGACCGGAGGTCATGAAGGCCACCAGATCTTTGAAGAAGCCGCGCTCGCTGTGCTCAGCGTAGAAGCCAGCCGCTTCGCGCTCGGACAGTTGCACCATTTTCGAAGCCACGATACGCAGGCCGGCCTTCTCGAAGCGGCTGGTGATTTCACCGATGACGTTCTTGGCGACGGCGTCAGGCTTGATGATGGAGAAAGTACGTTGAACAGCCATGGAAAGCTCCCAAAAGAGTAAGGGTTACACAGGAAATAAAACCCGCGAATTATACGCAGCTCGCAGGCAAAAGCGTACCGGCGTCTGCAGCACAAGCCACGGACGCCGATAGATAGAGATAATCATCAGGGACTAAGCGATTTAGTCGAGTTCTTCGATCCAGGCCATCTGGATGGCTTCCAGAACCTTCTCGCCGCCGCGCTGCGGGTCGTCGGCAAACTCCGGCAGGGCCAGCACCCAATTATGCAGATCGACGAAGTTGACGTAGCGCGGATCAACCTCGGGACGGGCCTCGCACAACGCGATGGCAATTTCCAGCACATCAGTCCAACGCAGGCTCATGGCAACTCCTCAATGACCTTCCGATACCTGGTTGATGGTGTACTTGGGAATTTCCACCACCAGATCCTTGTCAGCCACCTGCGCCTGGCAGGACAGCCGCGACTGCGGCTCGAGCCCCCAGGCCTTGTCCAACATGTCATCCTCGAGTTCATCGGAAGGCTCCAGCGACTCAAAGCCTTCACGCACCACGATATGGCAGGTCGTACAGGCACAGGACTTCTCGCAGGCATGCTCGATGTCAATGCCATGGCGCAAGGCCGCATCCAATACGGTTTCGCCAGCAACGGCTTCAACCACCGCCCCCTCCGGGCAATGCTCGGCATGGGGCAGGAAGATGATCTGCGGCATGTCTATTCCTCGATTTCGTTGAGTCGGCGCCCTGCCAGGGCGGCCTTGATACTGGCATCCATGCGGCGCGCGGCAAAGGCATCGGTGATCTGCGAGAGGCGCTTGATCTGCGCCTCGATCGCAGCCACATCGCTGCCTGTCGCCTGCGTGCGCAATTGCTGCATATGCACCTCGATCACCTCACGTTCCTGAGCGTCGAGCAACCGTTCACCATCCACATCCAGCGCAGCCTGGACCGCCTCAAGCAAGCGCTGCGCCTCAACCTGCTGCTCACGCAAGGCACGCGCGGCCTTGTCGTCACCCGCGTAGGCAAAGGAATCCTGCAACATACGGGCGATTTCGCCATCAGTCAGACCATAGGAAGGCTTGACCTGGATACTCGCCTCGACACCACTGGACAGCTCGCGCGCACTTACCCCGAGCAGGCCATCGGCATCCACCTGGAAAGTCACGCGAATCTTCGCCGCTCCCGCCACCATCGGCGGGATACCGCGCAACTCGAAGCGCGCCAAGGAGCGACAGTCCTTGACCAGTTCACGCTCACCCTGCAGGACATGAATCATCATGGCCGTCTGGCCATCCTTGTAGGTCGTGAAATCCTGAGCACGCGCAATAGGAATGGTGGTATTGCGCGGAATGATCTTTTCCAGCAACCCACCCATGGTCTCCAGCCCCAGCGACAGGGGGATCACGTCGAGCAGCAGCAATTCATCACCGGCGCGCTTGTTACCGGCCAAGGTATCAGCCTGGATAGCCGCACCAATGGCCACCACCTGATCAGGATCGATATCGGTCAGCGGGGTTAGCCCAAACAGCTCGCCGACCGTCTCGCGCACGCGCGGCACGCGCGTCGAGCCACCGACCATCACCACCGCCTCGACGTCTTCCACCTCGATGCCGGCATCCCGCACGACGCGCCGACAGGCCTTGAGCGTGCGCGCCAGCAAGGGCTCGATCAACACATTGAAGGCATCTCTGCTCAGCTCACCCGACCAACCCGCATAGCTCAGGCTGACTTGCTCACTATCGGTGAGTCGCTCTTTGGCAGCACAGGCGCATTGCAGGAGCGAACGCTGCTCGGCGGGCGACAGATCCATGGAGCCGCCAGCTTGCTGGACAATCCAAGCGGCAATGGCGTGATCGAAATCATCGCCACCCAGGGCACTATCCCCCCCCGTAGCCAGCACTTCGAAAACGCCGCGACTCAGGCGCAGGATGGAAATATCAAACGTCCCACCACCCAGGTCGTAGATCGCCACGACACCTTCGGCCCCCTTGTCCAGACCGTAGGCCACTGCCGCCGCGGTAGGCTCATTGAGCAGGCGCAACACATTGAGACCGGCAATCCGTGCAGCATCCTTGGTCGCCTGGCGCTGCGCATCATCGAAGTAGGCGGGCACGGTGATCACCGCCCCCACCAACTCACCACCCAGACTGGCCTCGGCGCGCTGGCGCAGCACCTTGAGGATATCCGCCGAGACCTCCACCGGGCTCTTGGCGCCCTGCACCGTCTCGATGAAGGGCATGCTCGATTCACCGGCACTGAAACGGTAAGGCAATTGCTCGCCAAGCTGCTTGACGTCGGCCAGACCACGCCCCATCAGGCGCTTGACCGACAGAATACTGTTTAGCGGATCCTGCGCTGCTGCTTCACGAGCACTGACACCCACCTCGACACGGTCGGCGTGATAGCGCACCGCAGAAGGCAGGAGCAGGCGCCCCTGTTCATCGGCCAGGGGCTCTGCCAGGCCACTGCGCACGGTTGCCACCAGCGAATTGGTGGTACCCAGGTCTATGCCTACGGCCAGGCGTCGCTGATGCGGCTGCGGGGTCTGTCCGGGTTCGGCAATCTGCAATAGGGCCATGCTTGTCTAGTCTATCGAGCAGCCTGCCTGAGCAGGCCTGGATTAATCGTCGAGGCGTTCTTCCAGCTGACGCACTTCACGCGCCAACTTGTCGAGGAACTGCATGCGGCGCATCAGGCGCTCAGCCATGTCTCGTTGCGCGGCATCCTGCCAGCAGTGGGCAAACTGTTCTTCCAGATGTAGCTGGGCCGCCTTGAGGCGCTGCTTGAAAGCAGCCACACCGGCCAGGTCGGCCGTCTCGTGCAGCGACTCAAGCTCTTCACGCAGCTCCATCTGCTGCAGAAGAAACTGCGGATCCTGCACGGTCGCCTCCATGGGCAACTCATGCCCCTGCAGCCCCAGCAGGTAGTGGGCACGCCGCGGCGCACTCTTGAGCACCTGATAGGCCTCGTTGAGCTCCGCCGCGCGCTGCAAGGCCAGGCGTTGCTCGCGCTCGCCCGCATCGGCAAACCGGTCGGGATGCACGGCGCGCGCCAGCTCACGATAGCGCGCAGCCAGTTGCTGCAGGTCCACCGTAAACGCAGGCTGCAGCTCAAACAAGGCGAAATGACAGGGACGCCCCACAGACACCTCAGACGTTGAAGCTTTCGCCGCAGCCGCACTCGCCACGCACGTTGGGGTTATTGAACTTGAACCCCTCATTCAGCCCCTCGCGGACAAAGTCCAGCTCTGTGCCATCAAGGTACACCAGGCTCTTCGGGTCGATGATGACGCGCACACCATGGCTCTCGAACACCAGGTCTTCAGCAGCCAGTTCGTCAACGAACTCCAGCACGTAGGCCAGGCCCGAACACCCCGTGGTCTTCACCCCGAGACGAATGCCAGCCCCTTTGCCGCGCCCCTCCAGCGAACGCTGCACATGGCGCGCCGCGGCTTCGGTCATGCTGATCGCCATACTCTTCTCCGCGCCTCAGGCCAGGCCGTTCTTCTGCTTGTAGTCCTGCACCGCTGCCTTGATAGCATCTTCGGCCAGCACCGAGCAGTGGATTTTTACCGGCGGCAGAGCCAGCTCCTCGGCAATCGTGGTGTTCTTGATCTGCGCAGCCTCGTCCAGGGTCTTGCCTTTCATCCACTCAGTGGCAAGAGAGCTCGAGGCAATAGCCGAGCCGCAACCATAGGTCTTGAATTTGGCATCTTCGATGATGCCCTCGTCGCTGACCTTGATCTGCAGACGCATCACATCACCACAGGCCGGCGCACCTACCATACCGGTACCGACATGGGGATCTTCAGCATCCAGCTTGCCGACATTACGGGGGTTTTCGTAGTGGTCGATGACCTTTTCACTGTATGCCATGTTGCTTACTCCTCACTCATCAGGGCCGCTCTACAGGCGACTTGCTGGTTAATGTGCCTGCCACTCGACCTTGCTCAGATCGACCCCTTCTTTGTACATATCCCAAAGCGGCGACAGTTCGCGCAATTTGGCTACCGCCTCGCGCACCTTGGCAGCGGCGTAATCGACTTCTTCCTCGGTGGTGAAACGGCCAAAAGTGAAGCGAATCGAACTGTGTGCCAGCTCATCATTGCGCCCCAGGGCGCGCAGCACGTAGGAAGGCTCCAGGGAGGCCGACGTACAGGCCGAGCCGGAGGATACCGCCAGGTCCTTGAGCGCCATGATCAGCGACTCGCCTTCGACGTAGTTGAAGCTCAGGTTCAGGTTGTGCGGGATACGCGCTGTAGCGCTACCGTTGAGATACAGTTCTTCCATGCCTTCAACCTGGCTATAGAAGCGATCACGCAAGGCGGCGATACGCTGATTGTCAGCAGCCATGTCTTCCTTGGCGATACGGAAGGCCTCACCCATGCCGACAATCTGATGGGTTGCCAGGGTACCCGAACGCATGCCGCGCTCATGACCACCACCATGCATCTGCGCTTCCAGGCGCACACGCGGCTTGCGACGCACATACAGCGCGCCGATACCTTTGGGGCCATAGGTCTTGTGCGCCGAGAAGGACATCAGGTCGACCTTCATCTGCTCCAGGTCGATGGCCACCTTGCCAGTTGACTGTGCCGCATCGGAGTGCAGCAGAATGCCACGCGAACGCGTCAGCTCGCCAATCGCCGCGATGTCGTTGATGGTGCCGATTTCATTGTTGACGTGCATGATCGAGACCAGGATGGTGTCATCACGCAACACCGACTCGACCAGCGCCGGCGTGATCAGGCCATCCTCGCCCGGCTCCAGATAAGTGACTTCGAAACCCTCACGCTCCAGCTGACGGCAAGTATCCAGTACTGCCTTGTGCTCGATCTTCGAAGTAACAATGTGCTTGCCCTTGCTGCTATAGAAGTGCGCCACACCTTTGATCGCCAGGTTGTTGGACTCTGTCGCACCACTGGTCCAGACGATCTCGCGCGGATCAGCATTGACCAGCTCGGCAACCTGGCGACGACCGTTTTCGGCAGCCTCCTCGGCCTTCCAGCCAAACAGATGCGAGCGCGAGGCCGGATTGCCAAAATTACCATCCAGGGTCAGGCATTCCATCATCTTGGCCGCCACACGCGGATCAACCGGTGTAGTAGCGGAATAGTCGAGGTAGATCGGCAGCTTCATGAAACTCTCCTAAATCAGGCAGGCGCGCCTTCAGTCAATGGCTGAGGCTTGAATCTTCTCCAGGTGCGGCATCCTGCCATGACAGTGGCGCGTATCCTGCTGCTTGGCCACTTCCTGAATCTCACGCCGGGCGACCAGATCAGCCAGGCTGATATTGCTGAGAAACGCGTGGATCTGATCACTCAGATCACACCACAGATGATGGGTCAGGCAGGTATTGCCACCCTGGCAGTCACCCTGCCCCTGGCAGCGGGTGGCATCCACAGAGTCATTCACGGCATCAATCACCTGGGCCACATGGATACCTTCCAGCTCGCGCGCCAGCTGGTAGCCACCGCCCGGCCCACGCACACTGGAGACCAGATTGCCACGACGCAGCTTGGCAAACAGCTGCTCGAGATAAGACAGGGAAATACCCTGGCGCTCGGAGATGTCGGCCAGGGAAACCGGCCCTTGCTGGCCGTGCAGCGCCAAATCAAGCATGGCGGTGACGGCGTAACGGCCTTTGGTTGTCAATCGCATGGCAAGCACCAGGGGGAGTCGCTAAGTTGTGCCGATTATGCAATTCCCCAGCATTTAAGTCAACTATAAGACCAAGCAAAATAGTAGGAATTGAAGCAAAAGCGCCAACTAGAAACGTCGCCATGATAACAGAGCAGGCGCAGCAAAACGCCCGCCCTGCAAAACAACACTCACTCGGCACGCGGCGCAGTCGGCTCTTCTTCCTTGATCGCCACGAAATCCTCATCGCGCAACTGCGGCAACGACTTGGCGCAATAGTCGCTACCCAACGCCGTGAGCGCCTTGCACATGCCCTCCAGACGATCATCCACCGCCTGCAGATGATCCAGCAACTGACCAATCGCACGAGCCACCGGGTCCGGCATATCTTGCCCCATACCATAGGCATCGAAGCCAAACTTCTCAGCAATGGCCTGCCGCTTGGCCTCCTGCTCATCCGTAGGCTTGGCAATGATCCGCCCCGGAATACCCACCGCCGTGGCGCCGGCCGGCACCGCCTTGGTGACCACCGCATTGGAGCCAATCTTGGCCCCCGCCCCCACGGTAAAAGGACCGAGCACTTTGGCGCCGGCCCCCACTACCACGCCATCTTCTAGGGTGGGATGGCGCTTACCCTTGTTCCAACTGGTCCCCCCCAGGGTAACCCCCTGATACAGGGTGACGTCATTACCAATCTCGGCCGTCTCGCCGATCACGATACCCATGCCATGATCGATGAAAAAACGTCGCCCGATACGCGCCCCCGGATGAATTTCGATACCGGTCAACCAGCGACCAAAGTTCGACACCACCCGCGCCAGCCACTTCCAGCCATGGCGCCACAGGGCATGCGCCAGGCGATGCAGCCAGACCGCGTGCAGCCCGGGATAGCAGGTCAACACCTCGAAGGCACTGCGCGCCGCAGGATCGCGATGGAACACGCTCTGGATATCTTCGCGCATACGTTCGAACATCAATCGTCTCTCCGCTTGTGTGGCTCACCCCGAGCAACTTTTTCCGTCTCGGTGAGAATGCCGCGCAGGATATTCATTTCCAGCTTGCTGATGCCGGCCCGCCCATACAGACGACGCAATCGCGACATCAAATGGCGCGGTTTCAGCGGATCAAGGAAGCCGATCTGTACCAGCGTGCTTTCCAGGTGCCCATAAAAACGCTCCAACTCATCGGCAGTCACAGGCTGAGCATTGAGCATCGCCGTGGTTTCCAGCTTGTTCATCTTGGTCGGCTGTCCCTGCGCCGCCAGGTAGGCCATGCGCATTTCGTAGGTGAGCACCTGCACCGCCGCCGCCAGATTCAGCGAACCAAACTCGGGATCCGAAGGGATGTGCACATGGTACTGACAACGCTGCAACTCCTCGTTGGTCAGCCCGGCATATTCGCGCCCGAACACCAGGGCGATTTCGCCACCCTGCTGCAACTCTTCAAGCCCCTTGCTGGCACTTTCCCGCGGATCCAGCAGCGGCCAGGGAATTCGCCGTTCTCGGGCGCTGGTGCCAAACACCAGATTACACCCCACCAAAGCCTCTTCCAGGGTCGACACGACCTGCGCGGCATCCAGCACATCGGTTGCCCCGGAAGCACGCGCCACCGCCTTGCCGCTGGGGAACTCGACCGGATCGACCAGCACCAACTTGCTGATCCCCATGTTCTTCATGGCCCGGGCAGCACCGCCGATGTTGCCGGGATGGCTGGTATTAACCAGCACAATACGTATGTTCTGCAGCACCTTGTACGCCCGCCTGGCAGATCAAAGGAGCGAAATCTTACCCAAGCCCCCCGGCAAACACCACGCAAACACCTGCCGTTCAACATGGCAGGGAGTTTTCTGGTAGAATAATCGGCTTTCTTTAACACCCCAGGTAGATTCCCATGCAGCCCATGCTGAATATCGCGCTGCGCGCGGCCCGTAGCGCCGGCGAACTGATCATCCGTTCCGTCGAGCGCCTTGACGCCCTGGCCGTCAGTGAAAAAGACGCCCGGGATTACGTCAGCGAAGTCGACCGCGCTGCCGAGCAAAGCATCATTGCTGTACTGAGCAAGGCTTATCCAACCCACGGCATCCTTGCCGAGGAAAGCGGCCTGCGCGAAGGCCAGGGCGAAGGGGCCGACTACCTTTGGATCATCGACCCGCTGGATGGCACCACCAACTTCCTGCGCGGCATCCCCCACTATGCGGTCAGCATCGCCTGCAAGTACCGTGGCCGACTGGAACACGCGGTCATCGTCGACCCGGTACGCCAGGAAGAGTTCACCGCCAGCCGCGGACGCGGCGCAGCACTCAATGGCCGTCGCCTGCGTGTCAGCAAACGCAAAAGCCTGGAAGGCGCACTGCTCGGCACCGGCTTCCCGTTCCGCGACAGCCAGCTGGACAACCTGGACAACTACCTGGGCATGTTCCGCAGCCTGGTCGGCCAGACTGCCGGCATCCGGCGCGCCGGCGCAGCCAGCCTGGATCTGGCTTATGTTGCCGCCGGACGCTTCGATGCCTTTTGGGAGTTCGGCCTGAGCGAGTGGGACATGGCCGCAGGCGCCCTGTTGATTCAGGAAGCAGGCGGACTGGTCAGTGACTTCAGCGGCGGCCATGAATTCCTTGAGAAAGGCCAGATCGTGGCAGGCAATACCAAGTGCTTCAAGGCGGTGCTCACCGCCATACAGCCGCACCTCTCACCCAGTCTGAAGCGCTGAGCCAGGCACAAAAAAGCACCCCTCGGGGTGCTTTTTTATACCGCCACACCTGCTCACCCCTGCGCTGGTTGCACCAGCAGCAATTCGCCTTGCTCATCCAACGGAATACGCTTGCCCGGATCGTAGGACAAACGCAACTGACGCAAAGCCCCCTTGTGCTGCACCTGCACATCGAAACCGACCTGACGCTGCTCACTATCGACCACCTGCTTGCAACGCCGCTCAGTAGTGACATAGGTGTCACGTGCCTGCATACCTTCCTGAACCTTGTTACCGGCATAGCCACCCGCCGCCGCCCCGGCTACGGTCGCCAGTTTCTTGCCATTACCGCCACCCACCTGGTTGCCCAGCAAACCACCCGCCACCGCACCAATCACTGTTCCAGCAATCTGATGCTGGTCCTGAACCGCCCGTCGCCGCGTGACCTGCACATCCTCACACACTTCACGCGGTGTTTTTACCGTTTCCAGCGCAGGCGCCACCGCCACTACCTCGGCGTACTGCGGACCGGAAACCCAGCTATAGGTAGCCATCGCGCCGCCGGCTGTGACACCTACAGCACCCAACACGGCACCTAGTAAAATAGATTTGTTCATCTTGTTTGGCTCCACTCAATCGCTGCACGCACAGGCTTATCCTGCTTAGCGGCTTGGAGCGGCAGCGCGCCACAATGTTCCAGGCAAATCAGCAAAGTGTGCAGCGTTTCACAGCCCGCAGATAGCACAAAGCCCGGATATTCCGGGCCTTGTTAATGACAGCTTCTCAGGGGCGCTCGTCGACCGCTTCAGCCTCCACAGGCGGAATAAGATCCTCCCGCGTGAGCTTCACCCAAATCAGCAGAATACTGGCGATGTACACCGAGGAATAAGTGCCACACAACACGCCGATGCACAGCGCAAAGGAGAAACCCCAGAGACTTTCACCGCCAAACACCATCAACGCCACGACTGCCAACAGCGTAGAGATCGACGTAGCCAAGGTACGCAACAGGGTTTGCGTTGTGGAAATGTTGATGTTTTCGATCAACTCTGCCTTGCGCAGCAGACGGAAGTTCTCACGGATACGGTCAAACACCACGATCGTATCGTTGAGCGAATAGCCGATGATCGCCAACACTGCAGCCAGCGTCGTGAGATCGAAGGGAATCTGGAACAGGGCAAAGACCCCCAGCACCATGATCACATCATGCACCAGAGAGAGGATGGCCCCCAGACTGAACTTCCACTGGAAGCGGAATGCCACGTAGACCAGGATGCCGGCCAGCGCCAGCAGCATGGCAATGCCACCCTGATCGCGCAACTCTTCACCCACTGCCGGCCCAACGAACTCGACACGCTTGACTACAAAGGCATCGCTCGAGGCTTTTTCCAAGGCCTGGGCAACACGCTTACCCAACTCAGGATCGTCACCCGGCATACGCACCAGCACATCGGTGGTCGCGCCAAAGCTCTGCACCACCGCATCACCGTAACCACTGCGCTGCAACTGTCCACGAATGCTCTGCAGATCGGCTGGCCGCTCATACCCCAGCTCAATCAGGGTGCCGCCCGTGAAGTCCAGACCAAAATTCAGGCCTTTAACCGCCAGGCTGCCCACTGCCGCCAGGGTCAGCAACAAAGTCACGACAGCCGCCACATGGCGTATGCCCATGAAATTAATAACACGATTCATCATTGCGCCCCTTAGATCCACAGCTTCTTGAGATCACGACCACCGTAGATCAGGTTGACCATGCCACGCGTCACATAGATCGCCGTAAACATCGACGTCAGGATGCCGATCGACAAGGTCACCGCGAAGCCCTTGATCGGCCCGGTACCCATGGCAAACAGGATGGCGCCGACCAGCAAGGTGGTCAGGTTGCCATCCAGGATCGCCGAGAAGGCCCGATCAAAACCCTCATGAATGGCCCGCTGGATACTCATGCCATTGGCAATTTCTTCACGAATACGCGAAAAAATCAGCACATTGGCATCCACTGCCATGCCCATGGTCAAGACAATCCCGGCGATCCCCGGCAAGGTCAGCGTGGCGCCGAACAGCGACATCAAGGCCACCAGCAGCACCATGTTGAAGCCCAGGGCAATATTGGCCAGCAGGCCGAAACCCTTGTAGATCGCCATCATGAACAGCGCGACGAACAGGAAGCCCCACAGCGCAGCCTGTACACCAAGGGTAATGTTCTCTGCCCCCAGGCTTGGGCCAATGGTGCGCTCTTCGACAAAATACATCGGTGCAGCCAGGCCGCCGGCTCGCAACAGCAAGGCCAGCTCGGAAGACTCGCCCGGACCATCCAGTCCGGTAATACGGAACTGGCTCCCCAGTGCTGACTGAATGGTGGCCAGGCTGATGATTTTCTTTTCTTCCTTGAACGCCTGCACAGCAACTTCGCGCTCGACGCCGTCGACCACTTCCTTGCTGTAACGAGTAACCGGGCGTTGCTCGATGAAGATGACCGCCATGCTACGCCCAACGTTGTTACGCGTGGCGCGATTCATCAATTCGCCACCATGCCCATCCAGACGGATATTCACCTGCGGACGACCATTTTCATCGAAACTGGCCTGCGCATCGGTCACTTGATCACCCGTGATGATCAGGCTGCGCTCCAGCAGTACCGGCGCACGCCCTTCCTGACGAAACTCGAAGGACTCGGTGGTAGCGCGCGGCGCATCCAGCTCAGCCGCCAGGCGAAACTCCAGGTTGGCGGTCTTGCCGAGAATACGCTTGGCCTCAGCGGTATCCTGCACCCCCGGCAACTCGACCACGATACGGTTGCCACCCTGGCGCTGCACCAGTGGTTCAGCGACCCCCAGTTCGTTAACCCGATTGCGCACGGTGGTCAGGTTTTGCTTGATCGAGTACTCACGAATCTCCGCAAACTTGAGCTGACTCAGCTGGAAATTCAGCACTTGCAGACCGTTGCGCTCCAGAGTGGTCAGCTCAAAGTCATTGAAGCTCTTGCGCACCAGGTCACGCGCCTTTTCCAGCGTGGCACTGTCGGTAAAGCCCAACTGGAATCCCTCTTCATGGGCCGGCAGGCTGCGATAACGCAGGCGCTCCTTGCGCAACAGGGTCTTGATCTCGCTTTCGTAGACCTTAAGACGCGTACTGACTGCCTTGTCCATATCGACTTCCAGAAGGAAGTGCACACCGCCCGACAAGTCCAGCCCCAGCTTCATCGGGCTGCCACCCAGGTTGCGCAGCCAGTCCGGCGTGGTTTGCGCCAGGTTAAGCGCCACCACATAGTCGTCCCCGAGGGCGCGACGCACGATGTCCTTGGCCGGCAACTGATCAGCCATGTCAGTCAGGCGCAACAAGCCGCCACGCGGGCTCAGTTCGCTGGCCTTGACGCTGATACCCGCCTCCTGCAAGGCACGGCTGGCGCGCTGCAGATCCGCTTCCTCGACCTGCAGCGCCGTGCTGTTGCCACTGATCTGGATAGCCGGATCATCCGGATACAGGTTGGGTGCCGAATAAATAAAGCCAATCACCAGCACCGCCAGGATCAGCAGGTATTTCCACAGAGGAAACTTGTTGAGCATGCCACTATCCACTTATGAAGCGGGGCGCTTGTGCGCCCCGGGGAATGAGTTTGAAGCCGGTCACAACCTGCCCGGAACTCAGATGGCTTTCAGCGTACCTTTGGGCAGCGCTGCGGCAATGGCCACTTTCTGGATCTTCAGTTCCACGGTATCGGACACTTCGATCACCACGAAGTCATCGCTGACCTTGATGACCTTACCGGCGATACCACCGCTGGTGACCACCTCATCACCCTTCTGCAAGCCACCAATCAGGTTCTTGTGTTCTTTGGCGCGCTTGGCCTGGGGACGCCAGATCATCAGATAGAAGATGACCAGGAAGCCCAGCAGGAATACCCACTCGAAACCACTGCCGGCAGGGGCAGCGGCAGCCGGGGCGGCTGCGTCGGCATAGGCGGCGGGAATCAGAAAGCTCATGACTTGCTCCTGTTGCAAGATATTGGAAGTGTTGGAATTTTTCAGTCCAGCGGCGGCACGGGAAGCCCCCGCTTGGCGTAGAAGGCTTCAACGAAGGCGGCCAATGTACCTTGTTGAATAGCCTCACGCAAACCAGCCATCAGACGCTGATAATGACGCAGGTTATGGATGGTATTGAGCATGCTACCCAGCATTTCGCCACATTTATCCAGGTGATGCAGGTAGGCTCGGGAGAAGTGTGTGCAGGTGTAACAGTCGCAGGCAGGGTCCAGCGGCGAATCGTCATGTTTGTGCACGGCATTACGAATCTTCAGCACACCCGTATCAATGAACAGATGACCATTGCGCGCGTTGCGCGTGGGCATGACGCAATCAAACATATCGATGCCGCGCCGCACGCCCTCGACCAGATCCTCCGGCTTACCTACGCCCATCAGGTAGCGCGGCTTGTCAGCCGGCATGTGTGGCGGCAGAAAATCCAAGACACGGATCATTTCCTCTTTCGGCTCACCGACCGACAAGCCACCGATCGCCAGACCATCGAAGCCGATCTCTTCCAGCCCCTCCAGCGAACGCAGGCGCAACGCCTCGTGCATACCACCCTGGACAATACCGAACAGCGCCGCGCTGTTGTCAGCATGCGCGTCCTTGGAACGCTTGGCCCAGCGCAGCGACAGCTCCATGGAGCGCTTGGCCACATCAAACTCGGCCGGGTACGGCGTGCACTCATCGAAAATCATCACGATGTCCGAGCCCAGCTCGCGCTGCACCTGCATCGACTCTTCCGGCCCCATGAAGACCTTGGCACCGTCGACAGGCGAGGAAAAATACACGCCCTCCTCCTTGATCTTGCGCAACGCCCCCAGGCTGAACACCTGAAAACCACCTGAGTCGGTAAGGATCGGCCCCTGCCACTGCATGAAATCATGCAGATCACCATGCCGACGGATGATCTCCGTGCCCGGACGCAGCCACAGGTGGAAGGTATTGCCCAGAATGATCTGCGCGCCGATCGCCTCGATATCCCGAGGCAGCATGCCCTTGACCGTGCCATAGGTGCCCACCGGCATGAACGCCGGGGTTTCCACTACACCACGCGGGAAGCTCAGACGACCGCGGCGCGCCTTGCCATCGGTCGCCAACAATTCGAAGGACATGCGACAGGTGCGCGACATACTCAAACCTCGGGCCCGCGTGCGGCGGGATTGCGGGTGATGAACATGGCATCACCATAACTGAAGAAACGATACCCTTCGCGCACCGCAGCCTGATAGGCCGCCATAGTCTGCGCATAACCGGCAAATGCCGAAACCAGCATGAGCAAGGTCGATTCGGGCAGGTGGAAGTTGGTGACCAGCGCATCCACCACATGGAACGGCCGACCGGGGTAGATGAAAATATCCGTATCGCCACAGAACGGTTTCAGCACGCCATCACGGGCGGCGGTCTCCAGTGAGCGCACACTGGTCGTCCCCACCGCAACCACCCGCCCGCCACGCGCACGACAGGCCTCCACGGCGTCCACCACAGCCTGGCTGACTTCCAGCCACTCGCTGTGCATCTGGTGGTCTTCAATACGCTCGACGCGCACGGGCTGGAAGGTGCCAGCCCCGACGTGCAAGGTCACGAAGGCGCGCTCGACGCCTTTGTCCGCCAGCGCCTGCAACAACGCCTGGTCAAAATGCAGCCCCGCAGTAGGTGCGGCCACCGCGCCGGCACGCTCGGCGTACACCGTCTGGTAACGCTCGCGGTCACTGCCCTCATCGGCACGGTCGATATAGGGTGGCAGCGGCATATGCCCGACACGCTCAAGCAAACCCAGCACCGGCTCGGCAAAGGACAGCTCGAACAAAGCGTCATGCCGGGCCAGCATGCGCGCCTGTCCGGCACCGTCGATGTCGATCAGGCTTCCCGGCTTGGGGGACTTACTCGAGCGCACATGAGCCAGCACACGATATTCATCGAGCACACGCTCGACCAATATCTCCAACTTGCCACCACTGACCTTGCGTCCGAACAGACGCGCCGGAATCACCCGGGTGTTGTTGAACACCAACAGATCACCCGCTGCAAGGAAATCCAACAAGTCGGGAAAGCGTCGATGGGAGAGAGCCCCACTGGGCCCATCCAGCACCAGCAGGCGACTGTCTCGGCGCTCAGCCAGGGGATAGCGGGCAATCAGCTCGTCGGGCAACTCAAAGTGAAAATCAGCAACGCGCATAACAGGCAGATCTTGAAAAAGGTGCGCAAGCTTACCGGAAAGCCTGTCAGGCGACCATGCACCCACTCAAGGTAGCGGCGCGGCATAACGCGCCAGAATGTCCTGCAGGGCACCGTCTCGACGCATGCCAAGAATCGCCGCGTTCAACGCCGGCAACCATGCCTGACGACTCACATGCAGACGTACTCGCAACGCGGAACGGCTCACCAACGGCCCCTCCTCGATATCACTGAGCAACCAGCCTAGTTCAGCATGTCGGTGGCGCAGATAGGCCAGTTCAAGGCGATCAATAATCCCCGCGTGACTGCGCCCCTTGGCGACCTGTTCCAGTAACGCCAGGCCATCCGGGCCATCCAGGCGACGAAAGTACTGACTGCCGGCATAGCCGTAGCCGCGCACGGTGGCGATCGTCTTACCACGCAGGTCGCGCAAGGCGGCATAGGTAAACGCCTTGCCTCGGGGAAACACCAGCAGCGCCTGCGCCTCCAACAAAGGCTCGCTCCACAGGGTCACGGCCTGCTGCTCGGGCGCCGTTCGCCAGGCCTGACTGACACAGCATTCCAACTGCACCTGGCCATCGGCAAACTGTTTCTGGGCGCGCAGCGGAGGCACAGGTCGTGCCGCTTGCAACTCAACATCCAGACGACGCTCAAGCTCCGTCATAACCTCGCTGAACACGCCGCTGATACGCCCCTCCTCCACCACCCAGTAGGGCGGCCAGCTTTCGTCACTGACTGCATAGCGCAGCGTTTCCGCACACACACTGTTCGACAAGACCAGCCAACCCAGGACCAGTCCATATGCATAGCCTTTGCGCACGCGCCCTCTCCCTATTCCCCGCCATACGCTACAACGCACGCTTCACTGCAGGCATAGCATGACCTGAGTGCAGAAAATCCATCTACGGCGCACCCGACGATTGACCACCCGGAGACGCCTCCCTATACTGCGCCGCCACAAGCCTCGGTGGCGGAATCGGTAGACGCAGCGGATTCAAAATCCGCCGTTGGTAACAACGTGAGAGTTCGAGTCTCTCCCGGGGCACCATACAGCCACACCCAGCCTATACAGGCTGAACATGAAAGCCGGCCATGAGCCGGTTTTTTCATGTCTGCAGAAAGCAAAACCGGCCACATGGGCCGGCTGCTAAGGTCAATCAACGGCTCAGCCGCACTTGCTGTCGCCGCAATTCAGGCAGGTCAGGCAGCCATCCATCTGGATCATCGCCTTGGTGTGGCACTTGCCGCACATCTGCGCACCTTCCGGATAAGCCGCATTGCTGTCGTCACACTCGGCATCCACCGCTTTCGGCGGCTGGGTTGCCTGCACGAACTCGGCACGCTTCTGCTCCAGATAAGCCTTTTGGTGCTCATCGATTTCATCCTTGAGCAGGCCGATTTTCTTCATGTGCAATTCCAGCACATCGCCGATCTCGGCCACCAGCGACGGCATCCAGCGCCCGCCGCGTTTCATGTAGCCGCCCTTGGGGTCAAACACACTGCGCAGCTCTTCGACCAGGAAGGTGCAATCGCCGCCCTTGCGGAATACCGCGGAGATAATCAGGGTCAGCGCCGAAATCCACTGGTAGTGTTCCATGTTCTTCGAATTGATGAAGATCTCGAAGGGACGCCGGCTCTCGTGATCGCTCCCCGGATTGAGCACCACATCATTGATGGTTACATAGAGCGCATGCTCGGAGTGCGGTGTCTTGATCTTGTAAGTGGCACCCTCAAGGTTTTCCGGGCGCTTGAGTTTCTCGTGCATTTCCTCCAGCGGCGTCGCCGCCTGCAATTCCTGCGGCGGCTGCGGCTGCGCATCCGGCTTGGCCACTTCGTAGTCGACGATTTTGCTGGTTATTTTGATAGCCATATTATTGTCCTGATCGTTCGTCATGCCGCGGGCAGCCGGTCATGGCCTGGCTGCCCAGCAGGTCAGAATTTCCCGTAGTAGCCTTCTTTCAAGGCGTCATAAAGGTTGGCGGCGGTATGGGTTTCACCGTCATATTCGATTTCGTCGCCGCCTTTGGCCTCGATCACCGAGCCATCCTCCAGCTTGAAACGGTAAGTGGTGTTGGCCAGGTCCTGCTCCTTGACCAGTACGCCCTGGAAGGCCTCCGGATTGAAACGGAAGGTAGTGCAGCCCTTGAGCCCCTTTCGCCAGGCATAACGGTAGATGTCCTTGAAATCCTCATAGGGATAATCGGTCGGCACGTTGGCAGTCTTCGAGATGGAAGAATCCACCCACTTCTGGGCAGCGGCCTGCACGTCAACGTGCTGCATCGGACTCACGTCATCCGCAGCGATGAAATAGTCCGGCAGGTTGCGCGTAGCTTCATCCATGCTCGGCAGTGCATCGGCATTGATCAGCTGCCGATAGGCCAGCAGCTCGAAGCTGAACACATCGACCTTTTCCTTGGACTTCTTGCCTTCGCGAATCACATTGCGGAAGTAATGGTGAGCAAAGCTCGGCTCGATGCCGTTGGAGGCATTGTTGGCCAGCGACAGGGAAATGGTCCCGGTCGGCGCGATCGAGCTGTGATGGGTAAAGCGCCCCCCCTTCTCGGCCAGCGCCTGAGCCAGCTCCGGCTCCACCGCCGCCACCTGCTGCATGTAGCGGCTATAGCGTGCCCACAGCAGGCGCCCCTTGATCGTATCGCCGGCCTGGTAGCCATCCGCGGCCATTTCCGGGCGACGCGCCAGCATCGCCTCGGTCACCGTGAAGTCCTCATCCATGATCGGTGCCGGGCCTTTTTCTTCAGCCAACTGCAACGCGCTACGCCAGCCCTGCAAGGCCATTTCACGCGAAACCTGCTCGGTGAACTCCAGCGACGCCGCATCGCCGTACTTCATACGCAGCATGGTCATGGCCGAGCCAAGCCCCAGGAAGCCCATGCCGTGACGGCGCTTGCGGTAAATCTCCTCACGCTGCTCAGGCAGCGGCAGACCGTTGATCTCCACCACGTTGTCGAGCATGCGGGTAAAGATATCCACGACCTTGCGGTACTCGTCCCAATCGAAACGTGCCTTGTCAGTAAACGGATCGCGTACGAACAGGGTCAGGTTCACCGAACCCAGCAGACAGGCACCATGCGGCGGCAACGGCTGCTCGCCACAGGGATTGGTGGCGCGAATTTCCTCGCAGAACCAGTTGTTGTTCATCTCATTGACACGATCGATGAGAATGAAGCCCGGCTCGGCAAAGTCATAGGTCGAGGACATGATCATGTCCCAGATACGCCGTGCCTTCAGGGTACGGAAGATGCGACAGGCCACCAGGCCATCGGCGCGACTGATATAACGCTCGCGGGTTGACCACTCACGCCAGATCACCTGACTGGGATCGTTAACATCAATACCGTCGACCTGTGCCTCTTCGGGCGTCAGCGGGAAGGCCAGCGGCCAGTCGGCATCATCCTCGACCGCCTGCATGAAGCCTTCGGTGATCAGCAGCGACAGGTTGAACTGGCGCAGACGACCGCCCTCACGCTTGGCGCGGATGAAGTCCATGACATCCGGATGACCGACATCGAAGGTCGCCATCTGAGCGCCGCGTCGCCCACCGGCCGAAGAGACGGTAAAGCACATCTTGTCGTAGATATCCATGAACGACAGCGGACCGGAGGTATAGGCACCGGCACCAGACACGTAGGCACCACGCGGACGCAGGGTGGAGAACTCATAGCCGATACCACAACCAGCCTTGAGGGTCAGGCCCGCCTCGTGCAACTTGGCCAGGATGTCGTCCATGGAATCGCCGATGGTCGCCGACACCGTACAGTTGATAGTCGAGGTAGCAGGCTTGTGCTCCAGCGCGCCGGCGTTGGAGGTAATGCGCCCGGCGGGAATGGCACCATGGCGCAACGCCCAGAGGAACTGCTCGTACCAGTGCTGACGAACCTTCTTGTCCTCAACCTCGGCCAGGGCACGCGCCACACGCTGATAGGTCGCATCGACCGTACTGTCGATCGGCTGGCCATCCTTGGTTTTCAGGCGGTATTTCTTGTCCCAGATATCCTCGGATGCAGACTGCATCGGAATTTCGCAGACACCTTCGCGCAAGCGCTGCACCTTGGCTGACTGAGTCATCTTTCTCTCCTGATCGATGCGACCATTGTGTTTGTTGTTCACTACCGAGCAGCGCGCAACAGGGCTAAAAGCCGCGTATCGCGCGGCATTGAGCGCTGAACGGCAAAATACTAGATGTTGTGAGATGGCGGGCATCCTATGCCTGCATATGGTGACTTTCAAGACTTTACAACGACGCTTTTTACTGCATGCAGAACTACAAACCCAGCTGCACGACACAGTTCACAAGGCCGCATGCCACTCGTCGGCTACGCATGTATCACTGGCAAATGCCAGCACTTTTCTGTAACATGCGCGCCCTTGGCTAAAAGCCAGCTTCATGTTTGCCCTAGCAATACAATGTGCGGCAACGCAATTCAGGCGTCCGGCGCTCCTGTCGGACGAGACCACTACTTCTCGGTGGTTTCGCGTTGCCTACAGTTATGTACCTGATTTCTGCTTCATCAGCCCCGCTGGCCCGAGTGCGCCTGCGGCGAATGGCGAGGCAGGTTTTGTCGTGCCCGCAGGGCTTGTTTTTATTTCCGCACTTGGCGTACAGTGACCTCACTGTGTTTGCATGGGTCGCTGTTGAATCGTGACCTGGTGCAGTAGATCCTCCCGATCCGCTACATCCCGCTCGACTTCTCTTACTCTCTGCAACCAGTCCCAGCCTTTCCGCATATCTCCGGAGAGGGCTGTCATCAACTCTAGTTTCAAGGAAATAAGACATGTCGAATCGTCAAACCGGTACCGTCAAGTGGTTCAACGACGAGAAGGGCTTTGGTTTCATCACTCCCGAGAGCGGCCCGGATCTGTTCGTACACTTCCGCGCTATCGAAGGTAACGGCTTCAAGAGCCTGAAAGAAGGCCAGAAGGTTTCCTTCGAAGCCGTACAAGGTCAGAAAGGCATGCAGGCTGACAAGGTCCAGATCCTGGGCTAAGCCGCTGTCTGAAAAACCCCTGATGGCGACATCAGGGGTTTTTTTATGCCCGCTGCCTTTTACAATCCGCGCACCAGCAACCCCAGCGACCCTTCTCATGCCCAAGCATATGCTCCGCCCTCCCGGGCAATACCCCCGCGCCAGCCTGGCTCGCCGCCTGGCCGCCTGTTTCTATGACTTCCTGCTCAGCGTGGCACTGATGATGGTGATTACCCTTGTCTACCAGCAGGCCGTATTACGCTTGGTTTATGGCAGCGAACAACTATTGGCCATGTCACAAGCCGGCGCCCTGGATCGCGACCCCCTGCTGGCCAGCCTGGTGTTACTCGGACTCTTCGCCTTCTACGCCAAATTCTGGACACACAATGGCCAGACTCTGGGCATGCAGGCCTGGGGTTTGCGCATCCAGAATACCGACGGCACAGCTATTGATTTGTGGCAGGCACTGCTGCGCTTCATTGTTGCGATCGGCTCATGGCTATTTGCCGGCCTGGGCTTCCTCTGGATGCTTTGGGACAAGCAGGGGCGCACATGGCATGACGCCTACTCGGAGAGCATCGTGGTACAGCTCCCCAAGGATGCCCACAAGAAGTAATCCGGCGCGCTAGCCGGCGCGCCGCAACAACCAGAAGCCAGCCAGGGCGCAAGCCCCTGCCGGAATCAACACCGCCAGCAGCGGCGAGAAACCGAACACCAGACTGGCCGGCCCCAGCAGATCCTGGCTGATTCGCACCACGAAGCCGATCACCACCCCGGTGAACACCCGCTGACCGAGCGTCACCGAGCGCAACGGGCCAAAGATGAAGGAAATAGCCATCAACACCAGCGCGGCAGTCACCAGCGGCTGCAGCACCTTGACCCAGAACGCCAGCCAGTAGCGCCCGTTATTCAGCCCCTGCTCTGCCAGGTAGTGGGTGTATTGCCACAGCCCTGTGATCGACAGGCTTTCCGGCTCCATGATCACCGTCGACAACAGCTCAGGCTTGAGCTGCACCGCCCAGGGCAAGGTGATATCCGTCACCACCTCGGTACGCCCCTCACGGAAGAAGGTGCTCTGCACATCCTCCAGCAGCCAGTGATCACCCTGGAAAGTAGCTCGCCGGGCAAAGCTGGAAAACTGCATGCGCCGCGCGTCATCGAATTGATAACGTGTCACGCCATACAACACGCCATTGGGCTGCACGGCATTGATATGCACGAATTCATCGCCCTGACGATGCCACAGCCCGCGCTTGGCACTTTGTGCATCACCACCACCCTGAGCCATGGAACGCTGCGACTGGGCGATATTCTCACTCCACGGCGCCAGGTACTCGCCCAGCAGGATGCCCGCCAACATCAACACCAACAAAGGCTTCATCACGGCCCAGACAATACGCCCGATGGACACCCCGGCCGCACGCATGATGGTTAGTTCACTGTTGCTGGCCAGGCTACCCAGGCCGATCAGGCTGCCAATCAACGCAGCCATCGGCAGCATTTCATAGGCACGCCGCGGTGCCGTCAGCATGACATAGCTGAGCGCCTCACCAAGGCCATACTTTCCTTGCACATCCCCCAGCTCATCGATGAAGGCAAACAGCAGCGCCAGGCCGAGAATAATGCCCAGCACCGCGAGGATGCTGAAAAACACCTGCGTACCGATATAGCGATCCAGCTTAACCACGAGCCACCTCCCGACGCACGCGAAGCTCCGCCCACTTCAGGCGCAGCGGCTCCCAGTACAACAGCAGCAAACCCACCATGAGGAACAGGCCATGAACCCACCACAGGCCCAGCGCCAACGGCAGCTTGCCCTTGTCCAGCTGACCGCGTGCGGCAATCAACAAAGCCAGGTAGGCCATGTACAGCAGAATGGCCGGCAATAACTTGAGGAATCGTCCCTGCCGCGGATTGACCCGCGACAGCGGGACCGCCAGCAACGTCACGACAAACACCAGCAGCGGCATGGACAGGCGCCACTGCAGTTCGGCCTGCTCACGCAGGTTGTCGCTCTGCAACAGCGCACGGGTCGGCAGGGCTTCGCGCTCACTCAACTCACCTGCTACCTCGGGCTTGGGCAGCAATACACCGTAGGTGTCATAGCGAATCACCCGGTAGTCCGCCTGCCCGGGCTGCCCATCATAGCGATAGCCATTTTGCAGGATCAGGTAGCGCTGACCATCGGCGCGCACCTCCTGGTAACCCTGCTCGGCAACCAGCACGGCAATCCCGCCATCCTTGCCGTCACTCTGCAGACGCTTCTCCGAGATGAACACATCATTGAGCAGTTGCCGGTCTTCGCTAAGCGATTCGCTATAGGTTACCCGCGTAGCATTTTTCATCGCCTGGAAACGCCCTGGCACCAGGGTATCGAACTCGGTCATGGCCTCCTGCTCGTTGAGGATACGCGCCACGCTTGCCACGCCCTGCGGCGCCAGTCCCATGCTCAACCAGCCAGCCAGCAGCGCGACCAGCAATGCCGGCGCCAGGCTGTAGCCGAGCAAGCGCTGCTGGCTCATGCCGGTCGCCGACAATACGGTCATTTCGCTATCCAGATAGAGGCGACCGTAGGCCAGCAGAATGCCGAGAAACAGCCCCAGCGGCAAAATGAGCTGCAAAAAACCGGGAATCCGGTAGGCCATGATGAGCAGCAGCACACCGGGATCGAGCAATCCCTGAGCAGCCTGGGCCAGGTACTTGATGAAGCGCCCACTCATGATGATCACCAACAGCACCGCCGAGACGGCAGCCAGGGTCAAGAGCACTTCACGGGCAAGGTAACGAAAGACGATCAACGCGGTGACACTCCAGGGTTGTCAGGCTCGGGCCGCTGCGCTCAAACTAGGCTCGCACTGCCCTACACGACAGGCGCCAGCCTTCCAGGCCAGCACCTTCCTGCCGGGGGACAGCACAGCCGCATCAGCGCAGCCGCAGCGCCATAGCCCATACAGGGCAGCGCGAAAAAGACCGGCATTATCCTGCAATCCCGACCGTTTGTCTTGGGGACTCCTCATCATGCAACTGCTTGCCAAACATGCCCGCCCGGAAACCGTGAAGACCGCCACACTGGTGCTCAGCATTGCCGAGGGCGGCAAACTGGGCAGCCTGGCCGCCAGCGTCGACCAGGCCAGCGCTGGCGCACTGAGCCGCCTGCTCAAGCGCGGCGATCTTGCTGGCAAGCCGGGGCAGACCCTGCTGCTGCACGACCTGCCAGGCTGCAAGGCCGAGCGTGTTTTGCTGGTTGGCAGCGGCAAGGGCGAACTGTCCGACCGGCAATGGCGCAAGCTGGCCAGCGCCACCCTCGGCACACTGAAAAGCCTGGCTGGCAGTGATGCCACGCTGGCGTTCGACGACATCAAGGTCAAGGGACGCCAGGTCTACGGCAAGGTTCGTCTGCTCGCGGAAAGCCTGCTGGATGGCCGTTATCTCTTCGAACAGTTCAAGAGCGAAAAGGCCGCCGCCAGCAAACTCAAGAAACTGACCCTGCTGAGCAGTGCCGAACACCTCGCCGACAGCCAGCGTGCCCTGCAGCATGCCCAGGCGATTGCCCAGGGCATGGCCTATACCCGCGACCTCGGCAACCTGCCCCCCAACGTCTGCCACCCCAGCTATCTGGCCGAACAAGCCAAGGCCCTCGGCAAGACTCACAAGCAGCTAAAAGTCGAGATACTCGACGAAAAAGACCTGAAAAAGCTCGGCGCCGGAGCTTTCCTCGCCGTAGGCCAGGGCAGCGCCCAACCGCCGCGGCTGATCGCCCTGCACTACCAGGGTGGGAGCAAGGATGAGCGCCCCTACGCCTTGGTCGGCAAAGGCATCACCTTCGATACCGGTGGCATCAGCCTCAAGCCCGGCCTGGGCATGGATGAGATGAAGTACGACATGTGCGGCGCCGCCAGCGTGCTCGGCACCCTCAAGGCTGTACTGGAACTGCAACTGCCGATCAACCTGGTGTGCCTGCTGGCCTGCGCCGAAAACATGCCCAGCGGGCATGCCACGCGCCCCGGCGACATCGTCACTACGCTGAGCGGACAGACCGTGGAAATCCTCAACACCGACGCCGAAGGCCGTCTGGTGCTGTGCGACACCCTGACCTACGCCGAGCGCTTCAAGCCGCAGGCAGTGATCGACATCGCCACCCTGACGGGCGCCTGTATCGTCGCCCTAGGCAGCCAGGTTTCCGGCCTGATGGGCAACAACGACACACTGATCAAGCAACTGCTCAAGGCCGGTGAAGCCGCCGATGACCGCGCCTGGCAGCTACCGCTGCTCGACGAATACCAGGAGCAACTGGACAGCCCGTTCGCCGACATTGCCAACATCGGCGGGCCGAAAGCCGGCACCATCACTGCCGGCTGCTTCCTCTCGCGCTTTGCCAAGAACTTCCACTGGGCGCATCTGGATATCGCCGGCACAGCCTGGATCAGCGGCGGCAAGGACAAAGGCGCGACAGGTCGCCCGGTACCCCTGCTCACCCAGTACCTGCTGGAACGCTGCAAAGCCTGATGGACAGCTCCGCGCAGCTGACGCCACCGCGCGTCGAGTTCTACGTGCTGGGCAGTGCTGCTGCGCAGGATCGCCTGCGCGCGGCCTGCCAACTGGCAGGCAAGGGCTGGCGCGCCGGCCTGCCGGTATTCATTCGCTGCACGGATGACGCGCAACTGACCAGCCTCGATGAACTGCTCTGGCATTTTCGCGGTGAAGCCTTCATTCCGCACAACCGCCACGCCGACAATCCGACGGCTCCAGTAGTGCTGGGACTTGAAGAAACACCGGAAGCCCGCCAGGGCCTGCTGATCAACCTGCACAGCCAGCTCTGCCAGCACCTGCAAGGCTTCAGCCGGATCATCGAGATCGTCAGCCAGGAGCCACAACAACTGGCCGCCTGCCGGGAGAATTTCCGTCTTTACCGGCAGAAAGGCTATGATCCGCGCCGAGTCGAACTCTGACCTGCGCCATGGACACCCTCAAACCCGCTCCCGCCCCCAGCCAACTGCTCCACGACCTGGAATCGATCCGCGCCCTGCTCGACGAACCCCAGGCCGATGCCGAGCCACCGCTGCTCACCGAAAGCATCACGCTGGACAGCATTCCGCTGCTCTCTGAGATCGTGGCGCCACCGCCCGCGCC
The DNA here is from genome assembly GCF_002835605.1 of Pseudomonas fluvialis. Classification (NCBI taxonomy): domain Bacteria; kingdom Pseudomonadati; phylum Pseudomonadota; class Gammaproteobacteria; order Pseudomonadales; family Pseudomonadaceae; genus Pseudomonas; species Pseudomonas fluvialis. Next base: position 130,002 of record NZ_PIYS01000015.1, read on the forward strand.
CGTACCGCCTGCCGCGCCACGCATTGACCTGGATAGCGAGCTGCGGGCCGCCGCACAACTGATCCTGCAGGACGTGCTGGACGACTTTGCTCCACAGATCGAAGCGGAACTGCGTCGTCGCCTGCAGGCGCGTCTGGAGCGCCTGCTGCGCGAACAGCAGCGCTAAGCTGCGCGTGGCTGGCCGGGCATCAGCCCCTGCCGTTATACTTGTCGGCTTTCCCATTAGCCGTCCCTAAGGGTCCCGCCGCGCATGGACAAGACCTACCAGCCCCACGCCATCGAAACCGCCCTGTACCAGAACTGGGAAGCGAACAACTACTTCGCCCCGCAAGGTTCCGGCGAGCCCTACACCATCATGATCCCGCCGCCGAACGTCACCGGCAGCCTGCACATGGGCCACGGCTTCAACAACTCGATCATGGACTGCCTGGTGCGCTTCCGCCGCATGCAGGGCCGCAACACCCTGTGGCAGCCGGGCACCGACCACGCGGGCATCGCCACGCAGATGGTGGTCGAGCGCCAGCTGGCCGCCGAGGGCATCGGCCGCCACGACCTGGGCCGCGAGAAGTTCCTGGAGAAGGTCTGGGAGTGGAAGGAACAGTCCGGCGGCACCATCACCCGGCAGATCCGTCGTCTTGGCAGCTCGGTGGACTGGTCGCGCGAGCGCTTCACCATGGACGAAGGTCTGTCCGAGGCGGTTAAAGAAGCCTTCGTGCGCCTGCACCAGGACGGTCTGATCTACCGCGGTAAGCGTCTGGTCAACTGGGACACCAAGTTCCACACCGCCATCTCCGACCTCGAAGTGGAAAACCACGACGAGAAGGGCCACCTGTGGAACCTGCGTTATCCGCTGGCCGACGGCAAGAAGACCGCCGAGGGCCTGGACTACCTGATCGTCGCCACCACTCGCCCGGAAACCATGCTCGGCGACTCCGCCGTGGCCGTGCACCCGGAAGACGAGCGCTACAAGGCGCTGATCGGCAGCTACATCGAACTGCCGCTGGTGGGCCGCCGTATCCCGATCATCGCCGACGACTACTGCGACCCCGAGTTCGGCACCGGCTGCGTGAAGATCACCCCGGCCCACGACTTCAACGACTATGAAGTCGGCAAGCGCCACAACCTGCCGCTGATCAACATCTTCGACAAGGACGCCCAGGTGCTCGCCAAGGCCCAGGTGTTCAACATCGACGGCAGCGTCAATGCCGAGATCGACGGCAGCCTGCCGGCCGAATACGCCGGCCTCGACCGCTTCGTCGCGCGCAAGCAGATCGTTGCCGCCTTCGAGGCCGCCGGCCTGCTGGAGAAGATCGAAGACCACGCCCTGAAAGTGCCGAAGGGCGACCGCTCCGGCACCGTCATCGAACCGTGGCTGACCGACCAGTGGTACGTCTCCACCAAGCCGCTGGCCGAGAAGGCCATCGCCGTGGTCGAGAGCGGCGAGATCCAGTTCGTGCCCAAGCAGTACGAGAACATGTACTTCAGCTGGATGCGCGACATCCAGGACTGGTGCATCAGCCGTCAGCTGTGGTGGGGCCACCGCATCCCGGCCTGGTATGACGAGGCCGGCAACGTCTACGTCGGCCGCGACGAGGCGGAAGTGCGCGCCAAGCACAACCTGGGTGACATCGCCCTGCGCCAGGACGAAGACGTACTGGACACCTGGTTCAGCTCGGGCCTGTGGACCTTCTCCACCCTCGGCTGGCCGCAGCAGACCGACTTCCTCAAGACTTTCCACCCCACGGATGTTCTTGTAACGGGCTTCGATATCATCTTCTTCTGGGTCGCCCGGATGATCATGCTGTCCACCCACCTGACCGGGCAGATCCCGTTCAAGACCGTGTACGTGCACGGTCTGGTGCGCGACGGTCAGGGCCAGAAGATGTCCAAGTCCAAGGGCAACGTGCTCGACCCGCTGGACATCGTCGACGGCATCGACCTCGAAGCCCTGGTGGCCAAGCGCACCAGCGGCATGATGCAGCCCAAGCTGGCCGAGAAGATCGCCAAGCAGACCCGCGCCGAGTTCCCCGAAGGCATCGCCGCCTACGGCACCGACGCCCTGCGCTTCACCAACCTGGCGCTGGCTTCCACCGGTCGTGACATCAAGTTCGACATGGGCCGCGTCGAGGGCTACCGCAACTTCTGCAACAAGCTGTGGAACGCCGCCAACTTCGTCATCGAGAACACCGACAACCAGGACACCGGCATCAACGGTGAGGCCGTCGACCTGTCGCCGGTCGACCGCTGGATCATCTCCGCCCTGCAGCGCTGCGAGCAGGACGTCACCCGCCACCTCGACGCCTTCCGCTTCGACATGGCTGCCCAGGCCCTCTACGAGTTCATCTGGGACGAGTACTGCGCCTGGTACCTGGAGCTGGTCAAGCCGGTATTGTGGGACGAAAACGCGCCGATCGAGCGCCAGCGCGGCACCCGCCGCACCCTGGTGCGCGTGCTGGAAGTGATCCTGCGTCTGGCCCACCCGTTCATGCCCTTCATCACCGAAGAAATCTGGCAGCGCATCAAGGCCCAGGCTGGCGTCAGCGGCGAGACCATCATGCTGCAGGCCTGGCCGGTGGCCAACGAGAGCCGCATCGACGCGAGCGCCGAAGGCGACATCGAGTGGGTCAAGCAGCTGATGCTTGGGGTACGGCAGATCCGTGGCGAGATGAAGATCTCCATGGCCAAGCGCATCGACATCATCGTGCAGAACGCCAATGCCGAAGACCTGCGCCGCCTCGCTGACTTCGAGCCGCTGCTGAGCAAGCTGGCCAAGCTGGAATCGGTGCGCGTGCTGGCAGCCGGCGAAGAAGCGCCGATGTCCGCCACCGCCTTGGTTGGCGAAATGCAGGTGCTGGTGCCGATGGCCGGGCTGATCGACAAGGACGCGGAACTCGCGCGCCTGGACAAGGAAATCGCCCGTCTGCAGGGCGAAGTGCAGCGCGTCGGCGGCAAGCTCGCTAATGAAGGCTTCGTTGCCAAGGCGCCGGCCGAGGTACTCGACAAGGAGCGCGCCAAGCTGGCCGAGGCCGAAGCGGCGCTGGCCAAGCTGGTCGAGCAGCGCGAGAAGATCGCCAATCTGTAAGGCCCTGCCCGCTCCGCCCAACAGGCGGGGCGGGCAGTTCCTGCGCGCCCCTGAGGGTTGGCTGCCCCTGCGACTTTCTGGCCTCTTTCCTGAAAAAACCGTCTGTGATCAAGGCAAGTCGTCAATCCTTTTTGCATCCTGCGCGGCCATGGGACATCCTCAACGAATTCTTTTCAAAACGTTTCGATAACCAACCTTTGGAGCAACCTGCCTATGTTTGCCTATGCCCTGATGGCAACGGTATTCATCATCGGATACCTGTGCATAGCCCTTGAGCATCCACTCAAGATCGACAAGGCCGCCTCGGCCATCCTGACCGCGGTGCTGTGCTGGACCGTACTGGTGCTGGGTGCCGACAGCATCCTGCCGGAACTGGCCAGTAGCGGTAGCCACGGTATTTCTAGCGAACTGCGCCATCACCTGGGCGAAGTTTCGGAAATCCTGTTCTTCCTGCTCGGCGCGATGACCATCGTCGAACTGATCGATGCCCATGAAGGCTTCAAGGTAATCACCGACCGCATTCGCACCAGCAAGCGCGTGCAACTGCTGTGGATGGTCGGCTTCATCACCTTCTTCCTGTCGGCCGCCCTGGACAACCTGACCACCACCATCGTCATGGTTTCCCTGCTGCGCAAACTGATCAAGGACCAGCACGAGCGCTGGTTCTATGCCGGCATCGTAGTCATCGCCGCCAACGCGGGCGGTGCCTGGTCGCCGATCGGTGACGTGACCACCACCATGCTGTGGATCGGCCATCAGATCACCGCCTCGGGCATCATCGTGCAGCTGATCATCCCCAGCATCGTTTGCCTGCTGGTGCCGCTGCTGGTGCTGAGCTTCACCCTCAAGGGCGAATTCGAGCGTCCGGACAACGGCCACGACGAAGAGCACCAGGACCCGACCACGCCGTTCGAACGCAACCTGGTGTTTATCCTCGGCATCAGCGCCCTGCTGTTTGTACCGGTATTCAAGACCCTCACTGGCCTGCCCCCCTACATGGGCATCTTCCTTGGCCTCGGGGTGCTCTGGGTAGTCACCGAAATCATGCACGGCAGCAAAAATGATGAAGACAAGCATCCGCTGTCCGTAGTCGGCGTGCTGACCCGCGTAGACACCCCCAGCGTGCTGTTCTTCCTCGGCATCCTGCTGGCGGTCTCCAGCTTGGCTACCGCCGGCCACCTGACCCAGGTTGCCACCGCGCTGAAGGACGCCTTCGGCAACATCTACGCCATCAATATCGCCATCGGCCTGCTGTCCTCGGTGGTCGATAACGTACCGCTGGTTGCCGGCGCCATGAAAATGTATCCGCTGGTCACCCCCGAAGCCCTGGCAGCCGCCAGCGACACCGAGTGGCTGCAGCACTTCGTGGTCAATGGTCATTTCTGGGAGCTGTTGGCCTACTGTGCCGGTACTGGCGGTAGCTGCCTGATCATCGGCTCGGCCGCCGGTGTAGCGGCCATGGGCATGGAGAAGATCAACTTCATCTGGTACCTCAAGCGCATCAGCGGCCTGGCTCTACTCGGCTACCTGGCCGGTGCGGCTACCTATATAGCCATGTTCGCGCTATAACCTGCCCCACCCGGCTCACGCCACTCACACAGCCCGGTTCGCCGGGCTGTGTCATTTAGGGAGCATCCATGCAGACCAGCAAGACCCGCAGCAGTTTTTTGCGCCGCCTGTACCTCGCCTGGCTGATCGACAGCGGCCAGGCCACCAGCATTCCCGCACTGATGGCCGTCACGGGCATGCCCCGCCGCACCGCCCAGGACACCCTGGCGGCCCTTGCCGAACTGGATATCGACTGCCGTTTCGCTCAGGCCGACGGTGCCCGCAACAACAGCGGTGATTACCGCATCCACGACTGGGGCCCGATCAATCCGCGCTGGGTGGCCGAGCACCTGGGCAGCATCAAGGCCACCCTGGGCTATCCCTGATGACGGGTAACAGCCCACTGCTGGCCGTACTCGGCCTGCTGCTGATCACCGTCATACTGTTTATCCGCAACAAACCGCGCATGGACGCCGTCGCCCTGCTGGTGCTGCTGGTATTGCCACTCAGCGGCCTGCTCGACCTGCCCAGCACCCTGGCCGGCTTCAGCGACCCCAACGTCTTGCTGATTGCCGCGCTGTTCGTTATCGGCGATGGCCTGGTGCGCACCGGTATCGCCTATCGCCTCGGCGACTGGCTGGTGGCCCGCGCCGGCAATAGCGAGGTACGCCTGTTGGTCTTGCTGATGCTGGCGGTGGCGGGCCTCGGCTCGGTGATGAGTTCGACCGGCGTGGTGGCCATTTTCATTCCCGTGGTACTGGGCGTGGCCAACCGCCTGCAGATTGCCCCGGCCCGGCTGATGATGCCGCTGGCCTTTGCCGGCCTGATCAGCGGCATGCTCAGCCTGGTCGCCACCCCGGTCAACCTGGTGGTGCAGGGCGAACTGCGCCGCGCCGGACTGGAGGGCTTCGGCTTCTTCAGCATTACTCCGCTGGGCCTGGCCGTGCTGGCCCTGGGCATTGTCTACATGCTGCTATGCCGTCGTTTCCTCGCCGCGGGCAACCCCGCGCAACGCCAGCCGGAAGGCCGCCTGACACATAGCGCGCTGGCCCGTCGCTACCTGCTCGACCAGCGCGAGCGGCGCCTGCAGGTACGTGCCGACTCGCCGCTGGTGCGCCAGGCACTCAACGAACTGGAACTACGCCAGCACTACGGCATCAACGTGATCGCCGTGGAACGCCAGCAGCGTTTTCGCACCCTGCTGCTGGTCGCCCATGGCAACACCCTGCTGGAACCCGGCGACGTACTGCTGGTGGACATCGCCAGCCCGGCCATCGGCCTGCTCGACAGCTATGCCCAGCTGGGCCTGCAGCCACTGCCACTGGAACACGCCTACTACAGCCTGCATGCCCATGAGCTGGGCCTGGCTGAAGTCGCCTTGCCGCCGGAGTCGCAACTACCCGGCAAAACCATCCAGGAGCTGGGCTTCCGCTCGCGCCACCAGCTCAACGTGGTCGGGCTGCGCCGCCACGGTCAGCCGCTGCAGGGCGTGCTGGTCGATGAACGCCTCAAGCCCAGCGACACCCTGCTGGTCACCGGTAGCTGGAAGGCTATTCATCGCCTGCAACAACAGAGCCGCGATTTCCTCGTGCTCAGCCTGCCGGCAGAAGTCGACGAGGTGGCACCGGCGGCGCGCAAGGCACCTTACGCCCTGCTCAGCCTGGCGGTGATGGTGGCCCTGATGGTCAGCGGCCTGGTGCCCAACGTGCTCGCCGCACTGATCGGCTGCCTGCTGATGGGCGCTTTTCGCTGCATTGACTTGGACAGCGCCTACCGCGCCATTCACTGGCCGACGCTGATCCTCATCATCGGCATGCTGCCCTTCGCCCAGGCCCTGCAACAGACCGGCGGCATCGACCTCGCCGTACAGGCGCTGGTCGGCCTGTTCGGCAGTGCCAGCCCGCCGCTGATCCTCGCCTGCCTGTTCCTGCTCACCGCGACAATTGGCCTGTTCATTTCCAACACCGCCACCGCCGTGCTCATGGCCCCGGTGGCCATTGCCTGTGCCCAGGCCCTGCAGGCCTCGCCGCTGCCCTTCGCGATGACCGTGTGCCTGGCTGCCTCGGCGGCGTTCATGACGCCCATTTCCTCGCCGGTCAACACCCTGGTAGTGGGGCCCGGGCAGTACCGCTTCGCCGACTTCGTACGCCTGGGCGTACCTTTCACCCTGCTGGTCATGCTGCTCTGCGTACTGCTGGTGCCCTGGTTGCTGCCCTTCTGAACAAGAAAACGCGCCAGCCAGGCCCAGCTATGGGAAAATCCCCCGCCTGAAATTCCGGATACTCGCCGCGTATGCCCCCTCGTCAACCGCCCAGCCCGCCGCCCTCCCGCCGCTCTCCCGAGGGCAAAGGGCAGCTGCACCCCCGCAACCGCCACCAGGGCCGCTACGACTTCCCCGCCCTGCTGCAGGCCCATCCTGCGCTGGCCCGTTTCGTCATCCGCAACCCCTATGGCAAGCCAAGCATCGACTTCGCCGACCCGGCCGCCGTGCGTACCTTCAACCGCGCCCTGCTCGCCCAGCTCTACGGCCTGCACCACTGGGACATTCCCGAAGGCTACCTGTGCCCGCCAGTACCAGGGCGTGCCGACTACCTGCATGGCCTGGCCGACGTACTCGCAACCAGCAGCGCCGGCATCATCCCGCGTGGCGAGCAGGTCCGGGTGCTGGACATCGGCACCGGGGCCAACTGCATCTACCCACTGCTCGGGCATATCGACTATGGCTGGCAGTTCGTCGGCAGCGATATCGACCCCCAGGCGCTGGCAGCCGCCCAACGCAACCTGGTGGCCAACGGCCTCGACCAGGCCATCGAGCTGCGTCTGCAAAGCCAGCGCACCCAGATCTTCCGGGGGCTGCTGCGTGCCGATGAGCGTTTCCACCTGACCCTGTGCAACCCCCCCTTCCATGCCAGTGCCAGCGAAGCGCACAGCGGCAGCCGGCGCAAATGGCGCAACCTTGGCAAGCTCGACCCCAGCCGGCAGCTGCCCGCCCTCAACTTCGGCGGACAACATAACGAACTCTGGTGCCCCGGCGGCGAGTTGGCCTTCATCCAACAGATGATCGAAGAAAGCCGTGAGCATGCCGCGCAAGTGCTGTGGTTCAGTTGCCTGGTTTCCAAGGCCGGCAACCTGCCGATGCTGCACGCGCGCCTGCGCCAGGTCGGCGCACGGCAGATTCGCCAGGTCGATATGGCACAGGGGCAGAAGCAAAGCCGCTTCCTCGCCTGGAGCTTTCTCGACAACGATCAGCAGGCCGCCTGGCGCCGCGTGTAAGTGACAGGCGAAGCAGCGTGCGGCCTGCTAAACCTTCACACAGGTTCATCCGTAGTTGCCTGGGAGTTGCATGCCACGTCGTTTCCTCTTCTGTCTGCTGCTGACTTGCAGCCTGACCCTGCCAGCCCAGGAAACCCGCCAGACGCTGCACATCAGCGCCGGCGAATGGCCGCCTTACCTGTCCAGCCAGTTGCCGCAGCAAGGCGTAATGGCGCATCTGCTGCGTGACGTCCTGGCCGACGAAGGCTATCAGGTGGAGTTTCGCTTCCTGCCCTGGCCACGCGCCTATGCGGCGGCCGCCGCCGGACGCTTTGCCGCCACGGCGGTGTGGATGCACAAAAGCGAGCGCGAGCAGGGCTTCCTCTACAGCGCCCCGGTACTCGATGAGCAATTCGTGTTCTTCCACCTGCGTCAGATGCGTTTTGACTGGCAAACGTTCTCAGACTTACGCGGCTTGACCCTCGGCGGTGGCCTGGAATACAGCTACGGCCCGGCATTCGATGCCTTTCTCGAACGCGGCGAGGTGCCTATGGAGCGCGTTTCCAGCGACCAGCAGAATTTCGAGAAACTCCTCAAGGGGCGCATCCAGCTCTACCCCCAGGAACGCAACGTCGGGCTGGCCGCCTTGCGCAATCTGCCAGGCGCTGCAGCGCAGATCACCCACCACCCGCGCCCCCTGCTGGTCAACCAGAGCTACCTGCTGTTTCCGAAAAGCCTGCCCGGCAGTGAGCTGTTGCGGCAGCGCTTCGACCAGCGTCTGCAGCAATACCGCGACAGCGGGCGTTATCAACGCTATTTCGATGACCTGGACCAAGGCAAATACAGTGCGCCCCAGGCCACACTGAACCTGCCGTAATTGCAGAGGCCGATTGTTATGCAGGCAACCCCACTCCACGTCCCGCAACGCCTGGCACGGCGTCTCTGGCACAGCCTGCTCGGCAGTCTGGGCCTGCTCCTGCTGGCCGCTCCCCTGCAGGCCGAACAGGGCGTCAGCGCGCAAGTGATCAAGCTGGGCATGGTCAACGCGCAGAGCGGCAACGCCGCCGAGATCGGCCTGGGCATGCGCCAGGGTGCCGAAGCCTACCTGCGGCGCATCAATGCCGCCGGCGGCATACATGGCCGCCAGCTGCTGCTATTGAGCCGCGACGACGGCTATGAGCCGGTACGCACCGCGCAACACACCCGCGAGCTGATCGAACAGGCACAGGTGTTTGCCCTGTTCGGCTACGTCGGCACCCCCACCTCGCGGGCCGCCGTGCCTATCGCCGAAGCCCACCAGGTGCCCTACCTGTTCCCATTCAGTGGCGCACAGTTCCTGCGCACCCCGCTACGTCCTGGCGTATTCAACCTGCGCGCAGCCTACTTTGACGAAACAGCCGCACTCGCCAAGCACCTACAGCAAGACCTGCAGGCACAACGCATCGGCCTGCTGATGCAGGACGACTCCTTTGGTGAAACCGTGAAAAGCGGCCTGGTCGCCGCACTGCAAGGACAGCAGCAAGGCCTTGCCGTGGAAGCGCGTATTCGTCGCAATGCGCTGGACGGTATCGAACCGGCCATCAGGCAACTGGCCCAGGGACAGCCGGACGCCATCGTCTTCATCGGCACCTACCGACAGCTGGCCAAGGCAATCGCCAGTGCGCGTGCGCAGCGCCTGCAAGCCCCCTTCCTGACGGTTTCCTTCGTGGGTACCGAACCGTTCATCGAACACGCCGGGGCGCTGGCCGAAGGGGTGTATATCAGCCAGGTGATGCCCTCGCCCTACGACACCCGCCTGCCGCTGGTGCGCCGCTACCAGCGCGACATGGGCGACAGCGCCCCAGGCTATGCGTCGCTGGAAGGCTACCTGGCCGCCCAGGTGCTGGTAGAAGCCCTGCGCCGCAGCGGCCCACAGCTGCAGCGCCAACGTTTCATCCGCGAACTCAGCTCGCTACATAAGGACTTTGGCGGTTTTACCGTGAGCTTCGCAGCAGACAGCCACCAGGCCTCCAGCACCGTCTACCTCACGCGAGTCAGCCAGGGGCGCGCCCTGCCGCTGCCCTAAGCAAGCGGCAATAGCCGCGACAGGCGCCGCCACAGCCAACGCCCCGTACCCAGGCCACTGCCCAACGCCGCCGCCAACAAGGCCACGCACAGCGCCAGCAAGCCCAGACCCAGCGGCACCGCCAGATACATCAGGTAATAGCCATTGGCCGTATCCAGCCCCCACTGCTCGCCCAGCCAGCCCAGGCCCCACAGGCACAGCCCGCTCAGCAGCAACAGGCAGGCCAGCCCCACCAGCACCCCGGCCAGCAGACACAACAAGCCGGCCGCCGCACGCCACACAACCTGTCTACGACGTGTCACGGGCCTCTACTCCGCAGGGGCCAGGGTAATCTGCCGCAGGACCAGATCACGCGTACTGAACCAGGGCGCATCGCTGGCCACCAACTGATCCGTGCTCGCCACATGCCCCAGCACATGGGGCAGCGCCACACGCGTCCAGCTCATCCCGCCATCCAGCGACAGGTAGTCGCCACCACCGGAAATACTCGCTGCCTGACGCCGCCAGGGCTGCAGCCAGCGCGGCACCTGATGGGAGGCACTCATGCCGAGCACGATGGCCCGTTTGCCCACCTGCAGCGAAGCCACCACATTGTGCGCCGGCAAGTCGGCAAAGGGCCGCGGCAACGCACTCAAGGTGCGCCAATCCAGGCCACTGGCCGTCAACTCGACCAGTTGCGCTTCGCCCATCAGGCTGCTTTCCCCGAGAATCGCCAGACGACGACCCTCAGCCTGTGCCAGACGTTCGATAAACACCCCCTCATAACGGCGCAGCGCCTGCACCTGCCAACGACCATCCTGGCGCTGCACAGGCAATGCACTGCTCAGCGCCACCACCCCCCGGATGTATGGCTCGTCGGGATAGCTGTAGGGAAACCGCTGGCTGACCCAGGCCACGGCACGATCGTTCGCCAAGGGCACCGTGTACAGGCGGATATCGTCATAGCCGGCGCTAGCCAGCTGCGCTCCGGCAGGCAAACGGCTGCGCGCGTATGCCTCGTCAACGAACAACTCTTCTGGCAAGGCCAGCTGCTCCACCGTTTCTCCCGCATCCGGCGAGTAATACAGCGGCACACTGAAGGCTTCCGGTTGCTCGCCGCCCATCTCGGCCATCAGCTCGGCCGTGGCGTGGCGCATGCTCATCGACATGGCATCGCCCCATTGCCAGAGCGCCTGGCCAACCTGCTGCGGTGCCAGGTCCAGGGCAAATGCGCTCACACCGGGAAACAGCCCAGGCTCCAGCCAATGCCAGGTACGCCCCTGGTCAACCGAGCGGAAGATCACCGTCTGCTCAACAGAGCTGTTCGCCGGACGCGGCAGGTCAGTCAGCAGCCACAAGGTGTCATCCGCCGTGCTGGCCAGCAGGCACGCCGTGGCCGGCACACTGGCCAACAGACGGAATACCCCCTGCTCATCCAGGCGGGAGACAAAGCTGCGCGCGCGACGCGCGGCAAAGGCAGCCGTGTTCTGCGGCGGCTGCGGCAGCAGGCTCTCCAGCGCCAACGGCGGCGCTTCGTCATGCGGCAAATCGATCGCATAGCCCGCATCATTCTGGCTAGCCACCAACCAGGTGCCGTGCCGCGTATGCTGCACCCCCTGACAGTCGAACTCGCGGGCCATCTGCTCGGCAAACAGCAGCCGACCGAGTGGCTGGCTGGGCAGCGACGCCCCCTCCAGCACGCCCACGCCACGCAGCAGTGGCAGCAGGTAGCCGAGCACCAGCGCCAGCAGCGCCATGCCCACGAGCCCTGCAACGCCACCTGTCACACTCAGCCAGGGCCTGGCTGTTGATCCTCGCTTCATCGGACGCCCGCTCCCTCAGTCATCCCGCCTGGCAGGGCCAGGTTCAGTCCATAGCCATGCCCATCAGCAGGAGCAGGCCGGTCCCCAGCAGTACCAGCACGGAAAATACCGTACCGAGGACCGCGAATACCTTCTTGCGCTGCGCCTGGAACAGCCCGCCCACTCCCAATCCAAAAGCCACCAGGGTCAGCCCCATGAAGGTAAACAGCAGCAGGCCGATCAGCAGCGCCTCGGCCGACTCCTCATCAATACCGCCCGGCGTGGACAGTTCCATGAAGCCCGCCGCCATGACCAGGATGAAGATCAGCACAGCCGCAGCGATACTGCTGGCAAACGACGCGATACCCAATCCCGAGTGTTTCAGTTCTTGCATGGCCTTTTCCTTGGTTGAATGAGCCGCTTGTGCCGGCACTTCCGGCGTATCCATGCGCGCCACCGCCAACAGGCCATAACCTCCCAGCGTCAACACACACTCCTCTACCCACACCCGCTCACCGGGCTGAAACTCCCAACGCTCGCCGGCCGGCACCTCACCCTGCAACAGGTAGTGGTCATCGCCCAGACGCTGCGCCGCGACGATACGCCATTGCTCGCAGGGCAGCCCCAGCAGCCGTACATACACATCCTCGGCACTCGCCAGCGTCATGCGTTTCTCCTGCCAGGGCTGCGCCCCAGGGTAGTGGGCATTTCGCCAGCGGCGCGGATATATACCCGAGTGCCGGCCAACGGTCGAGCCAGCCCGAGCAGCCTGTGAAACAGCACACAACAGCCCGCACTAGCCATCCGCCTGCAGCAGCGCATGCAGCGCCGTGAACGGCAGCAGCAACGTGTCGAGCAGCAGGCTGGGCAGGAAATCCACCACGCTCAGGGGCGCCAATGCCTTGTCGTAGGCACAACCATGATTGTCAGGAACCCCTGACTCACAGGACGCCTGACTGATAATGCTGCTGTTGAGCCGCGTACCGGCATACATCAGGTGCCCATCGGGCGCGACACCCGACGCAGTGGTCAGGGTCGTTGCACAACCGTTCAATAGCGCTACCAGTCCCACCAGCCTGAGCATCCCACCTATCCTGCGCATAGCGCTTCTCCATAGCAGCCATCTTCCTCCACACCAGCCCGCCGGGCATTGCCAGACGGCGCCCTCGCCGGAGCGCATGCGGCCAGCCTCCACAGCACCCGGCCAGACGATTATTGCAACAAAACCAGACGAATAATCCGTGCGCAGTGTGGCATGCTGGCCGGCAGTCGCTCCAGGCAGCCTCCCCGCAAGGTGACAGCGTCCGTTCAGCCCCGCGCAAGCTGCATAGCCTTTTGCAACAGAAGCCCTCCCGCATGATTAAGCAAAACCTGATCAAAGCCCTCATTGGACTCATGCTGTTTATCGTTGCCATGGGCCTGCTGGGTATGGCGCTGGAAGAAGAGCTGGTGGTCATCACCACCTGGATTGTCGAGCGCATCGGCTTTGCCGGGCTGGCGGCGATCCTCATGGTGACCGACACCCTGGTTACGCCGTTTCCGCCAGACATCCTCCTGGTGGTGATCGCCAACAGCCCGCTGGCGGAGCACTGGCCTGTCTATGTGGGCATTCTGGGCGGGATTTCCGTACTGGCCGGGATGACCGGCTACGGCATTGGCCGCTGGCTCGGACATTTTGCCTGGGCGCAGCGCCTGTTCGGACGCTTCAAGGAAGAACACCATGCGTTCATTCGCAAATATGGCTTCTGGGCCATCGTCATTGGGGCGGTAACGCCCCTGCCCTACTCCGTCACCTGCTGGACAGCCGGCGTACTCAACCTGCGCTGGAGCGTCGTCCTGGCCGCCTCCCTGCTCTTCCGCATTCCGCGCCTGTACCTGTTCTACTGGCTGCTCTCCAGCACCGGCAAGCTCTTCTCGGTCGCCTGAACGGTGCCGCACAGCCCGCACGGCAATCGCTGTACTTAACGTCGGCCAGTCAACGCATCGGCCAGGGCAGCCTCCACAAGACGCACCCGGTTGCGCCCTTGCTCCTTGGCCAGGTACATCGCCTGGTCGGCCCGACTCATCAGGCTGTCCTGGCTCTCGGCATGCCCCTGAAACAGCGCCACACCGATACTCGCCGTGCAACGGTGCTCGATCGGCGCCACTCCCGTCGCAGCCTGCAGCACGTAGCACTCAGCCAGACGCAGACGAATCTTCTCCGCCACGCCCAGCGCCTGCTGTGCCGCGCACTCCGCGTGTGTATCCAGCGCACGCAGCAACACCACGAATTCGTCACCACCCATGCGTGCCACCGTATCGGCTTCGCGCACACAGCCCTTCAGGCGCGCCGCCACCTCAACCAGCAACAGGTCACCGGCGCCATGCCCATGGGTATCGTTGAGGGGCTTGAAGTTATCCAGATCCAGATACAGCAATGCGCCAAAGTGACCGCTGCGCTTGCTGGCCCCCATTGCCTGGTCGAGATGCTCCAGCAACAAGCGCCGGTTGGCCAACTGGGTCAGCGTGTCATGGAAGGCCAGCTGGCGGATCTGCGCCTCCAGGCGCTTGCGCTCGGTGATATTCCGGGTAATCCCGTGATAACCGACAATCACGCCCTGCTCGTTACGATCAACCTTGGCCAGCACCTCGCCCCACACCAGCCGGCCATCCTTGCAGCGCTGCTGTATCTCGAACGTACGAAACTGCGTGGAACCTGCGCCCGACTCATCCAGCAACGAGGCATTCAACACCGCGTGGACACGCGCACTGGCTTCGTCGGCCAGCAGCTCAAACACCGGCCGACCGATCACCTCGTCAGCCGGGAAACCACGCAGTCGCTCATCGGCCGGGCTGATGTAGGTAATGATGAAATGGCTGTCCATGCGCCAGTGCACATCCTCGGCATCCTCGGTGAGCATGCGGTAAAACGCCTGGCTCTCATGCAACGCGCGGGTACGCTCCACCACCAGCGCCTGCAAGGCATTGTTCTGCTCCCTGAGGCTTTGCAGCGGATAGACCTCACTGTGCTGCACACTGCGATACGGGATGGAAATACTGCTGTGGGCGATCATCCATGCCGTGCCTTCCAGGCGAAAGACCAACACCAGCCGCGCCACCTCCTGCGACAACTGCTGGCCATCCTCGGGCAGATGGATATGGAAAAAGCCGAGCGCCAGCACCAGGTCATCGGCCAGGTCTTGCAGAGCCAGGTCGAGCATCTCGATACCAATGCGCCCCGGCACCTGGGCAAAATCCTGGCGGGTGATACGCACCCACTCATCATGGTCACGCACCAGATTCTGCCCACTGCCGGCGTAGCCGGTGAAGTTCTGGCTAAAACGCCGGGTCAGCCGCTCATCGCGGGCGGCGTACATCTCGATGTACTCGTCGAACAGCTCACGGATGAGGCGCTGGCGGTCCTGCTGCATGGTGCGGATACATCCTGGTCGGGGCGATAGCAGGGGTCAGCGTCAGCAGCCCCTCGGCAAGGGTGAATAGCACGCATGATGCCGCATCGCCATGAGTGCTGCACAGCGCCGCGTCAACCCTTGGCACGGCCAGCAGACCTATCGAGTTTTACCGCGTATTACCGACACGTTCGCGCCTATCCAGCAGCTAACAGCCGTATTACCCGCCCGCACACCGCACTGCGCCGAGCCCACTCCGCAAAGCACACGGCGACGATCAGTCCTCGCCGATATCCTCGTGCCAGACCTCGGGATGGCGGCGAATGTAATCGGTCAGCAGTCGGGCGCAATCGGCAGAGTTCATGTCAATCACCTCAACGCCGCACTCGCGCAACCAGTCGATTCCTCCGGAGAAGGTCGTCGACTCCCCCACCACCACAGCACCAATGCCGAACTGGCGAATCAAGCCGCTGCAATACCAGCAGGGCGCCAGCGTGGTCACCATGATCGTGTCTTTGTAGGTACGCTGCCGACCCGCCTTCCTGAAGGCATCCGTTTCCGCATGCACGGAGGGATCACCTTCCTGCACACGCCGATTGTGGCCAGCGCCAAGCAGCACGCCATCACGGTTGAACAGTGCCGCGCCAATCGGAATGCCACCTTCCTCAAGCCCCTGGCGCGCCTCATCCAGCGCCACCTGCAACATGGCCGGATAATCAAGTGTGCTGCTCATATTGCTCCCTCCTGCAAGACCTGCCCGACGTCCCCAGCAGCGCCCAAGAACGGCATGGCTGCGCGTGACCGGGCAAAGCGTATAACTGGAAAACCGCCCACTACCCGGCTGCCCCCGGTGAGTCGCGCCAGCATGCGCAGTCGCCCCGCGCCAAGCCGCCCAGCACGCTAGAAAAACCCCACAAGGGCATTGAGGGCTACCTTGCACGGCCAAATAACCGCGATGCTCAGGACAATGTCACGCAGCATCCGCCCTTGCGGCTGCCAGCGAATGCTCAGCGCCCAGTCCTCCGACTCGCTCAGCGCATAACGCGCCAGCAAATACATGGCATAGCTGCTTTTCCAGGTGAGAACAAACCCCGCCAGCATGGCCAGCAGGTCTACCCACAGATGCTCGCCTCCGGCGCCAGACAGCCAGGCCATGCAGGCAGCCGTTAACGCCACCGTAAACACCAGGCTATAAAGCAGGGTGACACCCAGGCCACGCGCCAACGCAGCAAGCGCCGACAGGAAAGACCTGTTCCGCTTATCTCTATACATGGTGAAAAAAGCCTTCCTCACTGCGCGAACTACAAAGTGGCCAGGGCGAGCAGTCCACAACAGGCCGGATAGTCAAATGCAACCGCGCTGACGACAGGTGCAAAAGCAACGTTTTACTCACTGCTTGTGAGGAAAGTCCATATAGGTGTTAGCTATTTCCAAGCATATAAGCGCGAAGCTGCCGTTCTTCTCTCATAACAAAGAGAATGAAAACGTGTTTGTCATCTTCACGATAAATAACTCGGCAGGGTGGTGCCACCAGCTCTCTATAAACGGAGTTCGGAAGCTCTGGCGGAGTTCGCCCCGATTGGGGAAAGCTTTCTAGGCGCTTGGTTTTTTCGAAAACAGCGCTGACTAACTGACTTGCTGCTGTGAAATTATCTAGGGCAATGTACTCAGCAATGGCATCCAGCTCTTGGAGGGCGGGCTCCGTCCAGATTACTTCAGCCATTTGCTCATTTTCTCCTTGGCCTCACTGTGGCTGTACGTTCTTCCTTCAAGTACAGCGCGCTCTCCACGTGATAGTCCGTCAAGCAGTGCCAGTCGACGTTGCATGAACTCGTAATCCTCTACATCGACGAGATACGCAGAGGGTTGGCCATGCTCGGTGATCAGTACCGGCTCTTTTGAAACGTGGAGGTCTGCCAGGATTTTCGTGGCTTGGCGCTTGAGATTGGTGACGAGCTCAACTTTCATGGTGGCACCCTAGATCAGATCAAAGTGGCACTATAGTGTCACTTTTCGGACGACGCAAGCAGAGCAAAGTCTGGTCAAGGGGCGGGTTTTAGCCGCTCCCAGTGAGTGAAGCGAGCGATTTGAATGTTGTAATGGACTGCCCTCTATACCAATTAATGGCAATTGGCAAAGCACAAAACCCGCCTGACGGCGGGGGGGGGGGTAATCAGAACGGCAAGATGGTTTTCTGGTGGTTATGGTGAACAGCAGCACTGTCGGAACAGGCGAGTCCTGCAGCGGAATAAGGCCGATAACAATCATGATCCGCGTGATCGATTGAACGCTTGGCCCCCGCTGCGCGAACTACAGATTGGCCAGGGCGGAAAAGCCCACAACAGGCCCCGGATATACGAATGCAACCGCGCTGACGACAGGTGCAAAAGCAATGCTTTGCTCACTACTTGTGGGGAGAGTCCATATACAGTTGTTAGGCGCTGCTTGCACGACGTTTCTCGAATGCATTACTGCGTCAGAACATTAAATTTTATTATTTGATTTTCTGTTAATTTATAATTGGGCTCGCCGCCAAGCACGGTATGCTCCAGGCTAATTATTAGTGTTGCTGATGTGCGATACACAATGTACTGCGCGCGCGAAACTTTAAATCCCCTGACGTTATAAAATGTGCTTTCAGTTCGGACTGCGGGGACGCCTTTGAATACTCCTGTGCCGGACTGTGATGAAATTGGTCTGATCCCGGAGGCTCTCATGACTTCATTTTGTCTTCTTGAGAGCTCTTCCCCTAATTTGTTGATATCTGAAACTGTCAGGCTGTCAAATTCTTCTTTTGTTAATTCAGGAGGCCCTACCATAACCCTTGTTAGGAATGCTTCATTGCTTTCTTCTTTGTAGATTATGAAGGGTGTGGCGATGTCTTTGAGGTTAACGTCTAGCTCTACTTTTGCCTGGTTGGCAATTTCGCCTGCCTGCTTCATTAGCTCGGCAGCATGAGAGCTAGATACAATACGCCAATCTTTGGGTGCCTCTATTTCATAGAGGCCATCGAATCGATAGTTATCCGCATATGTGATTGCAGGGTATGAGATTAAAATGGCTGCTGTGATGAATAATTTTCTCAACTTCATATCCCTATCTGGAGGTTCAGGGGAGCGCTGTGTCCTTTCTTTGCAGCGTCTAACGCCCGGCACAGCGGAAGCCGTAACGGAGCGGTTTTGTGTTAATGTTTGAGCGCCAGCGAGTAACACAAAACTGCGTAGTGTAGGCTGTCCGACTGATGCCGTTTGTTAGGCTTTTGCTATAAACAGCACCAAACCAGAAGCTATGCTCGTTGTCATACTACAACTTGCTAGCGGCTTCCTTGGCAGAAGATTTAATTTCTGCATCCAGTACACTACGCAGTTCTACGTTTTCGATTCTTGCTTCACCCCAGCGTATATCTTCACCGATTTCGTCGAGACGAATTTCAAGGCCAGAGCTCTTCCATTGATGGACTCTAGAGGAATATATTTTTCCCTCGCCGGTCTGCAAAGGCTTCGTGAAACTGCGATATGCAGGGCCGTACCTTTCTGTGAATATTTCCGCCAAATTATTAAACTCATTATTGCCAAACTTAATATTGAAGATTAGAGGTTTTTCTTGAAAGGTCATTATTTCTAGCGTGTAACCAAATCCTAAATTCGGAGTGTTGTGTAGTTTATATGTCTCTTCGCTTTTTGGGAAATAACATACATGCCCTAGCTCGCTGGTTGCGTTTGCATCAGCTGCATTGAGCAATTCATGTTTCGGACATTTTTGTATCTCACCAGGAAATGGCTCATCCAGGCCAATCCCCAAAAAACTCGGTGCATCCAATGGAGAATGGACCGCGGAGACTTCTATCTGTTTATCCTGAGCGAAAGCTGGCATAAGACCACAAGAAAGCAGCGCGAGGCTCAGTAGAGGAAATTTTGCGTTTATAAACCTATTCATAATTATTTGTTCTTTATCCGAGAGTCATGTGGCGCTGAGGAAAAAAGCCTAACGTTTGGCTAAGGGGCGGGCTTTAGCCCGTCCCAGTGAGCGCAGCGAGCGATTTGAGCCACTTGTTAGAAAATCATTAGTGAATTCGCATAGTCGTGGATGTGCAGTTATCGTTGTTGACCGTGGACATCCATGGATCAAATTTTGCCATGCACTTCTCAACAATAAGTCCGCCGCGACCATCGCTGCTAATGCTAGTGACAAAAGGGCCTGCTTTGCTTGCACAGCCTGATAAAACAAAGATAGAAATAATTGCTGACATGAGAAGCTGTGTTTTTTTCATTGGTTATTCCTAGTTATGTTGTTTTTCTAACGGTTGGTTAAGGGGCCGGCTTTAGCCGGTCCCAGCGAGCGGAGCGAGCGATTTGAACCAGTTGTTAGAAAACATATGCCACGCATTTTCTAAACCCAGCCTGTATCACCTTCGAGCCTGAAGAGTTTATTTACTGCTTTAGGAGTGGTGTGTTCATCGATCACTACATCCGCCTTCCTGATCTTTGGTTGCTCTGGTATTAAAGAGAAAATGCTGGAAATACCTTTGCTTGGTTTTCTTTTCTTTAGCTTCGTTTTTCCGTTGCGCAGATATTCAATTGTTTTTTTGCGCTGCGCTGCTGCTCGCTCTTTCTCAAGGGCAAGGCGCCTCTCTGCGGCGGCAAGATCATTTTCTTTTTGCTGTTTGCGATTTCGCGCGCCTGTTGCTCTTGCTTTCTTGCCCATAAGCGTTCGTAGCGCCTCTGATGTTTTTCTAACGCCGGAGTTAAGCCGCCGCGCGTAGCGCGGTCGGCTTGAATGCTGTAATGGACTCCCCCCACACCACCCTTCTATACCAAGCATCGTGGTGGCTGAAATTGGGAGAGTCGGTATGAAACGCATTGCAGTTGATCTGGCCAAATCCGTTTACCAAGTTGCCGAGAGTTTCCGTTCCGGCCAGGTGGTGCAGCGCAAGCGGCTGAACCGAGAGGCGTTCCGGCGATATATACAGGAGCAGGCCGAACCGGTCGAGTGGGTGATGGAGGCCTGTGGCACGGCCCACTATTGGGGACGTGTAGCGCAAGCCCTGGGGCATCAGGTGAGGCTACTGCATCCGCGCTACGTGCGGCCCTATCGCCGCCGCAACAAGACCGACCGCAATGACTGCGACGCCATGCTCGAAGCAGCACGCTGCACCGATATTCATCCCGTGCCGGTGAAAAACCACGGCCAGCAACAGCTGCAACAGTTGCACGGGCTGCGGGAAACCTGGAAGAAAAGCCGCACCCAGCGGATCAACCTGCTGCGCGGTCTATTGCGTGAAGCCGGTATCGAGGCCCCCGCCTCGACCGCCGCCTTCATCCGCGCCGCCAGCGAGCTGGTTGACCAGCCCGAGCTCGCGCCCCTGAGCCGTCTGCTGCATATCGTCCTGGCCGAAATCAACCTGTATGAGCAGTGCATGGCCGAGTGCGAGCAGCAGCTCAAACGCTGGCATGCCGACGATGACATCGTACGCAAGCTGGATGAGGTCAGCGGCATTGGGCTGCTGACCGCCAGCGCCCTGACAGCCGCCGTTGGCAGGCCCGAGCGCTTTGCCAGTGGTCGCCAGCTCAGTGCCTGGCTGGGCATGACCCCGCGCGAGTTCAGCAGTGGCGAGCGCCGTAAGCTCGGCCACATCAGCCGACAGGGCAACGTCTATGTGCGTACCCTGCTAATCCATGGCTCACGGGCAGCCTTGCTGGCTGCACAACGCTGTCAGGCACGTACCCCGGAAAAGCTGACGCAGCTGCAACGCTGGGCCGTGGCAACGGCGGCGCGCATCGGCCACAACAAGGCTGCGGTAGCCCTGGCCAACAAACTGGTGCGGATCTGCTGGGCCGTGTGGTGCCATGAGCGGCGCTTCAATGGCAATTGGCAAAGCACAAAGCCCGCCTGACGGCGGGGGGTAATCAGAACGGCAAGATGGTTTTCTGGTGGTTGTGGTGAACAGCAGCACTGTCGGAACAGGCGAGTCCTGCAGCGGAATAAGGCCGATAACAATCA